>JAFYZR010000054.1 GCA_017557345.1 Paludibacteraceae bacterium
ATTTCCGAGGCCGAAATCGTCATTGGAATGCTCGATGTCACTGCGCAAAAATCTACCATTAAGTCCAATCTGGAACTGATGGTTTCGAAGGTCGATTTTGGGACTCAGAAGCTTGTTTTGTGCCTGAATAAAGTTGATTTGGGGTCGGAAAGCGATGTTAACAAAAATGTTAGTATGATTAACGACTTTGTTTTATCGCTTGATAAAGAAGTAGTTATTATAAAACTCGCTGCGAAGCAGGGTTTCGGTCTTTCTGAGCTCCGTTCCGCCCTATCCAAGCTGGAATCCCATCTGATTCCTAATGCGGATTCCACATTTGTTACCAATATCCGTCACTACGAATCCCTCCGCCAGACCGCCGATTCCCTTGCCTCCGCCCGCCTCGCCTTGACCTCCGGCACCCCTTCCGATTTGGTTGCCGAAGACCTCCGCCGGGCCATCTCTTCCCTCAACCAAATCCTTGGAACGGACCTTATCGATCCCGAGGCAGTGCTGCAGAATATTTTTAGGAATCACTGCATCGGCAAATAGAAGCTTGTAACGCATTGATTATCATTGAATTGCTAAGTTCTGCAAGAAACAAATTCAATGCGATTTACACATCGTTTCGCAGTTATTATTTAGCGAATAACGATAAATCCTGAAGGCGGTTTCTTCAGTTTTTGCTCAAATTTGTACCACATTTGAACCGCGAGTATTGTTTACAGAGTTTTATCGTTAGTGATTTGGCGCTGTAACTCGTTGATTTATTGCTATTTGCGGTTTAAATTTGGGGATTGTCCTTGCAGAACTCCGAAAAGACGTTTCACAGGGCCATTCAGGGCATGTTTTGTGGACGAGACATCTCTACCCCATTGCATAATATCCAGCATTCTGTTCCATATTTGGTTGATCAATAACCAATGTTATGAAACGGAAACAATCTTTGATTGGCGGACTGGACAGGATACTGTCCGTCCGTGAAGCATCCGATCTGCTGGCAATTCCAGCAGATGGCTTGCAGAAGTTCTATGCTGGACAGCGTGAAATAACGCTGAGTAATCTCTTGAAACGGATCTGCCGATCCAATCCCATTTACAACTTCCCCATCATCGGCGAACCGACCTATACCCTTAAGGGCGTTATGGACGCAACAGGAAAAGGTCGTTCATGGTCGTTGTTTTTCCTGGAGAGGAACTGCATCCGACCTTGGTGCATGGGCGTCCACTATCTCTACTCCAAATCTGACGTTGACAACGCTTGGAGAAAGGAATCCATCATGTGGGACGAATGGATCCCGCTCATCCAGGTCCCCGGCGTCTATGGGTTGGATATCCGGGTTGTTCTGCAACAAATTGCAAACGGATGTATCCATGTCCGTCCCGGGCAAAGGGAACAGCTTGTTTCACGTAAAGACATCAAGACGTTATGGAAGAGAATGGCAGAGTAACCGTCAAAAAGGTTGATAGACCCGATGGCATGACCGAGTATATGCTCGAATATACACCGCCAATCATGGTGTCGGCAGGTAAATACCTGAAAGAAGAGCATTTGAACCTGGCGGCTTACACCAATCCTTGCAATGATGTCGAACGGCATTTCAATGAAACCGTCGAAGTTATGGTCGAGGAAATACGCTGCTTCCGGTATATCCAATCGGTCAAGAAGGATTTCTCTTTCCTTTCGCTGAACAAGGATATCGACGTAATCGGATACTTTGAGAGTCATGGGGCTTATAAAAGGAAGGAGTGTTATGCAGCCGTAAAGACATTCAAAGCATTCTGCAATAACTCGTGCACATTCGGAGAGATCTCTGTTGCATTCATGACCGCATACAGAGAATATCTCCTGAAGTCAAAGAAAGCAGATGGCCGCCGTCGCTATTCAAACAATACGGCTTCCGGTTATCTCAAGAACATCAAGAGGCTATTGAGGATTGCTTACGCAGACAACCTGATAGACTTCGATCCCACAGAGGAGATTGAAGGAATCAAATGGGACCATACCTGTAAAAGAGAAAGGTTGAACAGCAAGGAGATTGAAGCAATCAAACATGCTCCGTTCAAAGACGAAGAAGTCAAGAAGGCTGTCCGCTTCGATATCGCATCCGGTCTTAGGAGAGCTGATTTGCTGAGTCTCAGATGGGAAAACCTTGAAAGAGAGAAGAGACGCTATTACATGTGTATCACCATCAAGAAAACGGGGAATAACGTTCGCATTCCGCTTTCCAAGGAAGCCGTTTCCATTTTAAGGCCGATCAGGAAGAAGGGAGCCATCTTCCCTACTCTTTCTCCATACATCCTCAATCACAAAGTCCCGCAGTTAATGGAGGCG
>JAFYZR010000055.1 GCA_017557345.1 Paludibacteraceae bacterium
CAGCAGTAGCAGTATCCGCTGGTGCTGGCGCAGGCGCTGGTGTAGCAGCTGCTGAGCAGACAGAGTTCACAGTTATGCTCAAGAGCTTCGGCGATTCCAAGATGGGCGTTATCAAGGCAGTTAAGGATGTTCTTGGTATGGGTCTTAAGGAAGCTAAGGAACTCGTTGAGAAGGCACCTGTTGCCCTCAAGGAGAACGTTTCTAAGGATGAGGCTGATGACCTCATGAAGAAGCTTGATGGTTGCGGCGCTGAGCTCGAGCTCAAGTAATTCTTAATCAACTTTAGAATTAACTTTCCAAGGGTTGTCTCAATGAGGCAACCCTTTTTCTTTACTAAGTTTTTACTCGAATCCCAATAACGCATCTGCTATTATTCATATATGAGAACTGATGAGAACACATTTGAATTTTTGTATTATGAGGAGCTCAGGCTGATCCCCGGCATTTTCAGATGCACCAAAGCAGGATTCGTGATATCTGTTATCGTAATGGCAATCTCGGCTGCTTCAGGGGCGTTCTTCCTCTCGAAGGCTGTCGAAGCCTATAACGGTGACCTGATAATGGCACCCGGGGGACTTACTGATGCAGACTACATGATATTTATGTTCTTCTGCATTTTGGTCTTTGCATTGGCATTGATCTGGCTGATAGTATGCAAACATTATGAGAGCACCGCATATAAGAAAGCGTCAAGACTTGCGGGGATGGTCTTACTTGATGAACGTCATAAAATGCTGGTGACATGGAAAGAGCGGAAGTCAGGTTTGGGGGATAATTGATCTATGGAGAATGACGATAACTTTACTTTTCTTTTCAACGAGCAGTTCGAGAAGATTCCGTTTCTCTTCAGGTTCAGCAAAAAGCGGTTTATCGGAGCGCTCATTACCATCGGCGTTTTCTTTATTGCCGGTATGGTTTTCTTAAGTTTTTTCAATGATTCCGCCGAATACATTACGACACCTTCTCTGGACGGCGTCCATACCTTCGGATTCAACGATTACAATTACGTCTATCTGATCTTAATGATCCTCTGCTTCGTCGTGATCGCACTTATCGCAGGATGGATGACACTTGCCAAAGTATTCGAAAACAGGGCATTTAAGAAAGCAACCAACCTCTCGAACATGATCTACCTGACAGAACGCCACAGGGTGGAACTGGAGTGGCAGGAGTGGAAAATGAATAACCGCAGTTATTAATTGCGCTCGCTAAGGTCCTCCGCGCGAGTGTTTTTGATATGCTCGCTAAGGTCCTCCGCGCTTCGCTTGTGCGGAAACGCTCGCATATTCAAAACCACTCTTAGTGAGAAGCAAACTTAACCGAATAATTATTCTATTTCTTCTTTTATTCTATTGACTTTGAAACCATGCGTGGTTATAATTTCAAAGCAACTTTTATGGCGGCATAGCTCAGTTGGCCAGAGCGTCCGGTTCATACCCGGCAGGTCGTAGGTTCGAATCCCACTGCCGCTACCATAAAAGGCCCGTTGGTCAACCGGCTAAGACGTCGCCCTTTC
>JAFYZR010000056.1 GCA_017557345.1 Paludibacteraceae bacterium
AGTTAAGAGTTATGAGAAGATTGTTGATTTTTTTGATGGCAATGATGCCTATAGTAGGTCTAATGGCCAAGACGAACAAAGAAGTAGTAGTCCTGTCGTGCGACTTGCATTGCCAAGGATGTTGCGACAAAATCATGAAGAATATTGCCTATGAAAAAGGCGTGAAAGATATTGTCTGTGACTTAAAAACGAAAACCGTTACGGTGACGTACGATGCTGACAAAACAGATGTACCTACTCTGCTCAAAGCCTTCGAAAAAATAGGCAAACCGGCAACCGTAAAAGAATCTGCACCGGTTAAAAAGAAGAAAGAAGAGCGCAATTCTCAGCCGGACGCCACTACCGGCGCATCTCAGAACTATTAGCAAAAAAATCCCATTTTTTGGGGATTGCAATAATCGGAAAAAAGCAGTACCTTTGCATTGTAAAAATGAACAATGCAGAGGTATTACTATGTATAGACAAACAATCATTTCTATTCTGTTGATTTTGTGCGCATTGTGCGCATGTGCGGAAGATTCAATAACGGTGAGTGCAGCTGATCTGCAGGCGCTTATGCAACGCGTGGAGCGGTTGGAGAAAGCGCAGGAGCATCCCAATAAATCGGGATATGTAGATGGCGTTACAGGAGCAACGAAACAAGTACAAAATGACGAACCACGCGTGACAAGCGGTCAGATGCAAGAAGGCAGACGCTTTACCATCGGTGGTTACGGTGAGATTACAGCCAAACATTGCTTCTACAGCAACAACTACTTGCGTTACGGAAAGAACCCAGAGAAATACGCCAATGACCATTACGGAGAGTTTGATTTACCGCACGTGGTTGTTTATTTAGGATATGATTTCGGCAAAGGCTGGAGTGTAGGAACAGAGATTGAATTCGAGCACGGCGGCACGGAATCTGCGGTAGAAATAGAAGAAGAGGAAGGCGGTGAGTATGAAAGTGAGATTGAACGTGGCGGCGAAGTGGCGCTGGAGCAGTTCTGGTTGCAAAAGGCGTTTAACCGTTATGCTATTCTTCGTGCAGGTATGCAGGTTATCCCTGTCGGCGGACTGAACGCACATCACGAATCGACAGAGTATTTCGGTGTTTACCGTAACGAAGGCGAGTTCACAATTATCCCGAGCACATGGCATGAGGTAGCGCTGACTTTTATGGGCAGTACGAAAAACGGCTGGCACTATCAGGCGATGTTTTTACCCGGCTTAGACAGCGACCGTTTCAATCGCAAGAACTGGATCAAACCGGGCGCAGGCAGTCCATATGAATTCAAGATAGCAAACGTCTTTGCCGGTGCCGCGAGAGTGGATTATACCGGCGTCAAAGGTCTGCGATTGAGCGTGAGTGGTTATTGCGGCAATTCATTCCGAAATACATTAAGTAAAAGCAACGCTGAACTGAATGAGAGTGCGTATAAAGACGTGAAAGGAACGGTAAGTATCGGTTCATTCGATTTTGCATACAAAGACTACGGATTAGTGCTGCGCGGCAGTTTTACTTACGGTCATTTGAGCGACGCGGCTGCAATCACGCAATATAATATATCGATGCGCAAAGGTTCCGTTTCCAGCAAACAATGGGTAGCCAGTGACGCACTCGCAGCAGGAGCAGAAATAGGTTATGATTTCTTCAGTCTAAACCGCAAATTGGCAGAAAAGAAGCAACAGTTCTACGTATTCGGGCGTTATGACTACTATGATTCGATGTTCCGTTATGACAATCAACCGACGGATATGTACGCTTGGTGCGGACGGCATCGCGCGGCTGTAGGTATCAACTATTTCCCAATAAAGCAAATTGGCGTAAAAGCCGAATTCTCGTACGGCATTCTAAAGAAAGGAACACTTGCAGATGGCACAAAAGGCAAGTTATACAACGACGAGCCACAGATAGCCGTAGGTATTGTCTATGCCGGATTTTATCAGTTAGAACACTAACAAACATACGACAAAATAAGCTTAAAAGTACGTTTAGATAAGGTTAAAAACTAAATAAAAACTAAATAATAACTAAACAATAACTAAATAATAACTAAATAATAACTAAAGATTATAGGTACAAATGAAGAAGATTTTACGTTTGGCAGTATGTGCGGCATGCGTGATGGGATTCATGGCATGCGAAAAAGGTGGCGGCACTGTCACCAATGACAAAGAAGAGGCGTTGAAGAAAGTAATTGCGCCTTATGTAAATAACACCGTAATTGCTACTTATAGCGAGATGGCGACCGCAGGAATGACGTTATTGGATCAATGCGAGCAGATCCTTGACAAAATAGAAAAAGGCGAGGATTATAGTGCTTTGATGAAAGAAGCCGATGCCTCCTGGCGGTTGATGCGTAAACATTGGGAGCAGAGTGAAGCATTCCTCTATGGTCCTGCAGCCAATTACAGCATCGACCCTCATATCGACAGTTGGCCACTGGATTTCAACGCGATGAATGCTCTTCTCAATAACGAAGCTCAAATGGCGCAGATTGAAGAAGAAGGCGGCGCATATGTAGGCGATAAATTAGGTTATGCATTAAAAGGTTTTCATGCCGCAGAGTACTTGCTTTTTGAGTCAGTAATCAAAGACGGTCGTGCAGTAGGAACAGGTAATCCTCACGCGACCAATCTTACGCACGCAGAAGCAGTATATCTCGTAGGAATAGTTGAAGATCTTGCGCAACAAGCTATTCTTCTGGAAGATTGCTGGGCAGGTAGCGTGAGTGCAGAGAAAGAGGCACTTATTACCGATGAGGAAGGCGAGTCAATGAGTATTGGCATCAACTACGGCAGTTATATGATTAACGCCGGTCAGGTTGGCTCGATTTATGTAACCTACCAAGAAGCGGCAGAGGAGATTATAGCCGGTTGTATCGATATCGCCGGGGAGGTAGCAGACCTGAAACTCGGCAACCCGTATATCAGCAGTAAAGAAAGTGAACGCGACTATATCGAATCGCCGTACAGTTGCACTTCTACTATCGATTTTGCAGATAATATCATCTCTATTCAACATGCCTATTGCGGTGCAAAAGCCGGCGACGCTTGCATTTCTGACTACATAAAGAGCCAAGACAAAGAGTTAGACACCAAGATGCGTACGGCTATCGAAGAGGCCATTAACGCGATAGAAAGCATTACGGATTTCGAGAGCACAGCCAAGGCTAATCCTCAAGTAAAAGAGGCGATCGAGAAAGTACAAGTGCTGGAAAATGTTCTTGACAAAGAAGTATTACCACTATTATCCAAATAAATTATGAAAAAAGAATTATTATTGATGGCTCTTGCAGCCGTTGTATTAGCAGGCTGCACAGAAACGCCAAAACCGGAACCGGAAACAGAGAAACCGGACTGGTATTACACCGGAGGCAAATTAGGAACGACCGAGAACTTAACCTCCATGACATTCCGTCAACCGACTCCTGCTACCGAGAACGCAGGAATGGGAACGGCTTTCGCTCAAGGTGACCAGATTGCCGAGAAACCTTTCGTGACTAACACAGAAGGCCGTCAGCATGGCTTAGGACCGATTTATGTTCGTTCCAGTTGTCAACATTGCCACCCGAACTACTCGCACGGTACGTCTGTTCCTGCAGGAGTTTACAATGCCTCAGAAGTAGGAAACGGAACACTTCTCGTAGTGATTAATCCTGCTACTCAGGCTTATGTACCATGGCTTGCAGGTATGCCACAACTTTTCGGTGTAGCACCCTTCAAGGCTCCGTTGGACCCTGACCAGATTACTGTAACATGGAAGAATGCAACTGACGAGCATGGTAATAAGTTTGCAGACGGAGAGACATATGAGTTGCGCTATCCGGAGGTGAAGATGCCAAAAACGGCTGTCTATGTGTATAATCAAGGTTATCGTGATCCAGATGGTTTGCTGGAAAGCGAAGGTTATGAGATTAAGTTGGAAAACACCATCGGTGTGTACGGTACAGGTTTATTAGATGCCATTACCGACGCAGACATCATCGCGCAGTATGAAAAAGAGGCAGCGGATGGCAAGTTGCATAACGGTCTGAATCCAGCATTCTTTGACGGTGCGTTCAAGGAAAGTGGTTATTACAAAAATGACGCACAATGGGGTCCGAAGCGCTTCACGTACGCTCTCACACGTGGTCCGCTACAAGATGGAGCAGGCGCAAATGCGATTTGGAATATCACCAATGTGACGCGTTCTGACCGTAAGTATCATTACCTTGACCTTGCCGGAACTATCTATGCCGAGTATGCATCGAAAGATCCGGAAGTACAGGCCGCATTCGGCACGCAGGAAGAGATTTATAACTACCTGACTAGCAAAGAACTGCCTGCAGAAATGAGTGACGAGGAATTCACGGCTGTTATGATTTGGCATCGTGGTTTGGCTGTTCCTGCAGCCCGTAACGTGACGGATAAGCAAGTGCTGCGCGGGAAAGAAGTATTCTCACAAATCGGTTGCGATTATTGCCATCGTCCGAGTTGGACTACCGGTTCTGATGAGATGCGTGACCCGAACGGTTTCTTTAAGCAAGGCGACCTGCCACGCTATCCGAATCAAGTGATTTGGCCATACACGGATATGATTCAGCATAAACTATGCATGGAAAATGATATCCGTACCGGCTGGTGCCGCACTACTCCACTCTGGGGTCGTGGTCTGCATAAGAAAGCCACCGGCGATGCTTACGAAGCTCGTATGCATGATACCCGTGCCCGCAACGTGATTGAGGCAATCATGTGGCATGGCTACAGTCAAGAAAGTGACGCATACTGGCCAACACAACAATTCTACAAATTGGAGAAAGAAGATCGAGACGCTGTTGTAGCATTTATCAATGCAATTTAAACGACCGGTCACATGGATGTTACACATTGCCCTGACGATTATCCTCGTCGGGGCATGTGTGACGCATTTCTTTGGTGAGCAGGGGGACATACATCTGCGCATGGATAAAGCAGTCTCTTTGCCCATCAATCATTCGAACTTAAGCCTTTTCCTATGGGATTTTCAGATTGTTTATGATGGAGAAAATCCCGTGGACTATATTAGCGAGCTGCGTTTACTTGACCGCAGTAAGCAACCACTTGTTATCGACGAAGGTACGCTACGCATGAACAAACCGCTGAAGTACCATTACTACCGTTTCTGTCAGTCGGATTACGATAGTGATGAACGAGGCGTGGTGTTAAGTTATAACTATGATCCATGGGGCATTGGTATCACGTATACCGGTTATGCGCTATTACTTGTAACGATGATTGCTTTCTTTTTCCAGAAGCAAAGTCGTTTCCGTGCAGTACTTCACAGCCTTTCTTCCCGTTATCCTTCACGCTGGACCTATATAGGTTTCGGCGTATTAGCCATTCTAATCATCGTTCTGGCTATCGTAATGACACATGTTGTGACACCTAAGCCACCCTTACAACCGGTATTACAAACGCCATTATTGGGTATTCATGTGTCCGTTATTATGCTTTCTTACACACTATTCGCAATTATTGCCGTCTTGGGCATTGTGGGACTATGTGCGAAGAAATTATCCATCATCAGTTATCAGTTATCTATTGTTTTGCTTTATCCTGCGCTCTTCTGCTTAACTGCAGGTATTTTCATCGGCGCGATATGGGCAAACATGAGTTGGGGACGTTATTGGGGCTGGGATCCAAAGGAGACATGGGCACTCATCACTATGCTCGTCTATGCCTTACTACTCCACCTGCCATGGTTGGAAAGCAAAGTTCAAATATCAAATCTCAGATATAAAATATGCCACCATATCTGTTGTATAGTGGCATTCCTATTCGTTCTCTTCACCTATTTCGGTGTTTCTTACCTTCTTGGAGGTTTACATTCTTACGCTTAAGTCAAATCGTAACCATAGTGCTTGAGGCGACCGACATTGGAACGCCAGTCACGATCGACTTTGACGTATAACTGCAGGAATACCTGCTTTTGGAAGAAATCCTCAATATCCTTCCGCGCCATCATTCCTACGCGTTTGAGCGCTGAGCCGGCCTTACCGATGATGATTCCTTTCTGGCTTTCCCGTTCGCAATAAATGACGGCATTGATACGAATAATCAACTCCTCTTCCTGGAAGGATTCCACCTCCACTTCTACGGAATACGGTATTTCCTTATCGTAATTAAGGAGAATCTTCTCCCTTATGATCTCATTGACGAAGAATCGCTCGGATTTATCTGTGAGTTGATCTTTCGGGAAGAAAGGCGGGCATTCCGGAAGCGCCTGTTTAATGGATTCGAAGAGTTGCTCCACGCCAAAGCGCTGCAACGCAGAGATAGGGAAAATCTCGGCATCAGGCAGCTGTGCCTGCCAGAATTCAACCAGCCGCTCTAAGGTATCCTGCGTCGTCAGATCAATCTTATTGATAACCACAAAGACTTTCATCCCCGCCGCCGACATCTTTTTGACTTTCTCTACGAAATCAGCGTTTCTATCAATGGAATCTTGCGGTTCGGTGACATACAGCAGGACATCGGCATCAACGAGTGCAGAACGGGAGAAATCCAGCATTTTCTCCTGCAAGCGATAGTTAGGCGAAAGGACTCCCGGTGTATCCGAATAGACCATCTGGAAGTCCTCGCCATTGACAATACCCATAATACGATGGCGGGTAGTTTGCGCCTTCGATGTGATAATCGAGAGACGCTCTCCCACCAACGCATTCATCAGAGTGGATTTGCCAACGTTGGGATTGCCAACGATGTTTACGAACCCGGAGCGATGTGGATTACATGACTGCATCTAAGAGCTCTTGTGTAGAGTTGAACAGTTTAGCAGGTGAGAGCTTGGTAACCTTGCACCCTACCTTCGCTTCAACCGCCTTGAGGTCAATCTTCTTCGGGTCACCCATCAGAATAATCGTGATCGGTTTGCCCTTGATGTTCTCCTCGTAGAACTTTTCGATATCATTGAATGTGAGTGCATCGATATCCGCTGCATTGACCTTAGACGGGTCATCGTTATAACCGATACGTTGCCATTGCTCAAACGTAGCAGCCTTTCCTCTCATAGACGGTTTAGCCGTTTGTGCAGCCTGTTTCAGAGCAGCGCGTAGTGCATCTATCTGAGTCGAGTCTTTCGGCATATCCGTCAAGATATCCATGTATACATCGATAGCATCCGCAATCTTATCACTCTGCGTACCTACATAGCCATAGAAATAGCAATCTTTACCCGGCAGGATAGGCGTTGCATTCACGCCATATGCGCTATAAGCCATCGAACGTTTCACACGAATCTCATTCATGACGATACCCGTGAATCCTCCAGACATATACTGGTTGAAAGCATCCGAAGATACATCCGAAGAGATGTCATACGGACGACCGTTGATATAGAAATAGAGGTCGGCTTGCTGTACATTGCTATTCGGCAAGAAGAGGATAGTCGGTTTATCATAAGTCTGGCGATCTTTAATGAACGGCGACTTAGAAGGTTGCATACCCTCTGTAAGCGGCAATTCAGCCACTACTTTCT
This sequence comes from Paludibacteraceae bacterium, assembly GCA_017557345.1. Classification (GTDB taxonomy): domain Bacteria; phylum Bacteroidota; class Bacteroidia; order Bacteroidales; family Paludibacteraceae; genus Colicola. The sequence continues at coordinate 7,481 of JAFYZR010000056.1, forward strand.
CTTCCGGCAGCGTACCGCAATAGAAGACATCCAATGCGTAGGTACGTGCGGAAGCGATGAGCCGTTGCACTTTCACTCCATCCATGCCCCATACATCAGCAAACGGCACTTCATCCAGGAACGAAGATTTCTTGCCATACAAAGCATATTGCAGCAAGGCGGATTTTTGCACGGCCGTACGTTTCTGACGGCTGTAACGGCTGAAGAACTCCGAACCTTTGAGAGCATCCAACTGCTTTTGCTCGAGGTATGGCATCAACAGCTGGCGGTTAACCAGATTCATGATCTTACCAATATTCTCGTCCTCACCGGAGATAGAAATGGTGAAGTATGAGTCATCACAGCCATACGAAACGGAACCGCCGAGCTCAGCAATCTGCTTTTTGAAATCTTTACCTTCGATATTCGGACTGCCCATCACACCTGCATCATCCATAAGCGAAGTAGCGAACGGCAACAAAGGCATCTCATGCGCACCAACACCATAACGGAGAGTGAGCGAGAAGATATCATTCTTGTTATTCGGCGTATAACGAAGCGTTACATTCTCTCCAAGCGAACTAACCTTAACATCATTAAAGTCATTGAAAGTCTGCTTGAGTTCGCCCTTCGGCAGTTTTTGGAACTCTGCCGCATATTCAGTCTTCGCATTCTTCACCGGATCAAGCGGTTTGATATTCGGCTTCGGGAGCGTTTTTGCCTTAGGCGTCTTAGTATCCTCATCGAACGAGATCGTCATATGGTCAGCCCCGAAGTATTTCTTGGCAACTCGAACAATCTCTTCTTTCGTGAGAGCCTGAATCTTCTCATTTGCCGTGAAGATATCATCCGTAGGCTTATTGTATGTAAAGGCATCAACGAGCGCGTTCATCTTATAAGAGGGCCTCTCATTCATGATTTTATCGCTCTGAGCATACATGCGCTTCACATTTGCAATCAGCTCATCGTCAATGTTACCGGACTTGATCTTATCTACCTCACGCATAATAATTGCTTCGGTAGCCTTGTCTGTTTCAAACATCTGCTGGTTAGCATCATAGTATGGCACCGCCTCAATAATCAAACGGCCGGTATTACGACGAGAGTCGTTGTAAACGCCAGCAAACTGCACATCACCCTTGGTATTCACATCGTCAAGCAGACCCGTCTGGCCGTTATAGAGCAACATACAAACGAAGTCCAATGCATCCTGGTCCGGATCACCTTCTTTAACACCCGGATAGATCCATGTAACCATCGGGTTGTAGCCAAGGTTATAGTGCTTCTTGCCTGTCAGTTCAACTTCCGGATAGGTCGGGCGTACCGGCAACTCTTTAGGTTGCAGACGAGAGAAAGTCTCCTCTATCATCGGTTTGGCAGTCTCCGTATCGAAGTCTCCGACGATGATAAGCGCCATGTTATTAGGCACATACCACGTATTGTAGAACTCAATCAGTTTGGACAGACGCGGGTTCTTGAGGTGCTCCGGAAGACCAATTACTTCACGCTCGTACGGACTGCCTTTGTAGATATCCGCAAAGAGTTGGTTCTGGACTTGCGACGATGGCTCGTTAGCATACATATTATACTCCTCGAAAACATTCTCGAGCTCCGCCTGGAACGTACGGAAAACAGGATTGATGAGACGATCGGAGAAGATAGTCAGCCAGCGGTACATCTCAGCGGCAGGGAAAGAGTTATGATAAGCCGTCAAGTCATAGGACGTATACGCATTCACGCCTTCTGCACCAATGAGATCGAGCATGTTGAAGAAATCCTCCGTTGAAGAGATCTTTGCCTCACGCATGGAACATTCGTTGATTTGCGTAGCCAGTTGCTCACGTACTTTCGCGTCGGTAGTCTCGCAATATTGATCATACAACGCAACAATCGAGTCGTAGATAGGTTTCTCTGCTTCCCAGTCGAGCGCTCCGATACGCTGTGTGCCCTTAAAAAGCATATGCTCCAAATAGTGGGCAAGACCTGTATATTCAGCAGGTTCATCCACTGCGCCGGCACGTACCACTACATAACCAGTCACGTCAGGCTGGTCATGATCTTCCCATAAGAGAACCGTCAGACCATTGCTTAACTTATACTCGCTCAGCCCCTCTCGGGTAAAAGCGTAACTCATTGCGATGCCGGAAACCAGCAACACTACACTTAAAAGAAATTTTTTCATATTAATCAACTATTAGTTATATTTTCAATATCACGGAAACCAGGTAATGATAAGGTAATTACCAGGTCTTTACCATTCCAAAAGTACCTTGCCACATTGCCCGCTAACCATCACGTCAAATCCTTGCTGGAAATCCTCGAATTTATACCTATGCGTGATGACCGGACTCAAGTCTAATCCACCGAGCAACATCTGCTCCATCTGATACCATGTTTCCCACATTCGACGGCCAGTTATTCCCTTGATTGTCAAAGCATTAAAGATAACATCTGACCAGTTAACCTGAGTGTCCGACGGCAAGATTCCGAGTTGTGCAATGTTGGCTCCCTTGTACATATGCTCGATCATATCGTTGAAGGCAGATGGCGCACCGGACATCTCAAGTCCCACATCAAAACCTCGTATACCAAGCTGGAACATTGCATCCTGTATTGTCTCACCTTTCGAACCGTCGACCGTTAAGGTAGCACCCATTTTCTTGGCTATCTCCAAGCGAAGCGGGTTGATATCTGTTACCACGATATTCTTTGCTCCTGCGAAACGGCATATACCTGCGGCCATAGTACCAATCAGTCCGGCACCGGTGATGAGTACATCTTCGCCCAATAACGGGAAGGCCAACGCTGTGTGCGTAGCATTGCCGAACGGGTCCATAATGGCAGCAAAGTCATCGGGTATCAGCGGATGCACCTTGACCACATTGGATTCCGGCACAGAGACGAATTCGGCAAAACAGCCATCTCTACCCATAATACCGAGTGAGATCGTATTTTCGCAGACATGTCCCATGCCTCGGCGGCAGTTACGGCAATGTCCGCAAGTGATGTGTCCTTCGGCCGTAACACGGTCTCCAATCTTGAAATTACGCACACCGGGACCGCAATCTGCTACAACACCTACAAATTCATGCCCCATTGTATAAGGCGGCTTGCAATGTGCTTGCGACCATGCATCCCATTTGTACATATGAAGGTCCGTACCGCAAATAGCGGCTTTGGTCACTTTGATGATGACATCATTAACACCCATTTCCGGAGATGGAACATCTTCCATCCAAATGCCGGGCTTGGCATATCTCTTAACTAAAGCTTTCATGTTATTTTAATACAGCAAGTTCCGTGCCAATCTTAGTGAAGGCAGCAATACACTTGTCTAATTGTTCGCGTGTGTGTGCAGCGGAAACTTGTACACGGATACGCGCCTGGCCTTTCGGCACAACCGGATAATAGAAGCCTGTGACGTATATTCCCTCCTTTTGCAACGCTGCAGCGAACTCCTGTGAGAGACGTGCGTCATATAACATGACTGCACAGATAGCGGACTGAGTCGGTTTGATATCAAAACCCGCCGCTTTCATCTTCTGTACGAAATACGCGGTGTTCTCATGCAGACGGTCTTGAAGCTCGTTGGAACGAGTCAATATCTCAAAGGTCTTGATTCCTGCAGCGGCAATCATTGGCGGAATAGAATTCGAGAAGAGATACGGACGGCTACGCTGACGAAGCAAGTCAATAATCTCTTTCTTTCCCGTCGTGAAACCACCTACAGAACCGCCGAAGGCTTTGCCGAGTGTACCAGTGATGATCTCCACTTTTCCGCGAAGATGATACAGTTCGGTCACACCATGTCCGGTCTTACCTACTACACCTGCCGAGTGGCTTTCATCCACCATAACAAGGGCATTGTATTTCTTTGCCAACTCATATATTTTGTCCAGAGGACAAACATTACCATCCATGGAGAACACACCATCTGTAGCGATGATACGGAAACGCTGTGCCTGTGCCTCTTTGAGTTTCGCCTCCAGATCCGCCATGTCGCCGTTCGCATAGCGATAGCGCACAGCCTTGCACAGACGCACGCCATCGATGATCGAGGCATGGTTCAGTGCATCGGATATAATGGCGTCTTCTTCTGTCAACAGCGGTTCAAAGAGTCCGCCGTTAGCATCAAAACAAGCGGCATAGAGAATGGTATCTTCCGTGCCGAAGAAATCCGAGATAACTTTCTCCAGTTCCTTATGTGTATCTTGCGTACCGCAAATGAAACGAACGGAAGCCATGCCGTATCCGCGTGCATCCATACGGTCTTTGGCGGCTTGAATAAGTTCTTTGTTATCCGCCAAACCGAGGTAGTTGTTTGCGCAGAAGTTAATCACTTCCTGTCCGCCCTCTACGGCAATGCCGGACGACTGCGGCGTGATGATCACGCGCTCATTCTTATAAAGTCCTGCATCCTTGATTTCTTGCAAGGTCGATTGCAGGTGTTTTTGAAAATCGGTATACATAATTAGATAATTCCCTGCTCCATGATAAATCACCTTGAGCAGCTGCATCAAATGATGCCCTGCTCAAGCATTGCTGTTGCAACCTTCATAAATCCTGCTATATTTGCGCCCTTGACATAGTCAATATGTCCGTCAGCCTGGCGGCCGAACTTGACGCATTGCTCGTGAATAGACTCCATGATATGGTGCAGACGTGCATCCACTTCCTCTGCTTTCCAGCTCAGGTGCTCTGCGTTCTGCGTCATTTCGAGACCCGAAGTGGCCACGCCACCGGCATTAACTGCCTTACCCGGTGCAAAGAGTACACCGTTGGACTGGAAGAAATGAATAGCGCCCGGCTGGCAACCCATATTCGATACCTCGCAGCAGCACCAGCAGCCGTTCTTCTTCAGTTCTTTCGCGTCATCCTCGCTCAACTCGTTCTGGAAGGCACACGGCAGAGCGATATCACACGGAATAGACCATGCTTTCTTATCGGCGGTGAAAACACATTGTTTCGGGAACTTATCCGCCATGTCTTGCACTTTATTGCGGTTCGAAGCACGCATAACAAGCATATAATCAATCATTTCCTTCGTAATGCCGTCCTTGATAGCCACAACGCCGTCCGGACCAGAAATAGCCACTACTTTGGCGCCTAACTCAATTGCTTTGGTTGCAGCACCCCATGCTACGTTTCCAAAGCCGGAGATAGCCACCGTCTTGCCCTTGATATCTTTGCCTGCCTCGTGGAGAAGGTGTTGCGTGAAATAAAGTGCACCGAAACCGGTAGCCTCAGGACGAAGAATCGAACCGCCCCATGTCATTCCCTTGCCGGTCAATACACCTGTGTGGTATTCGCGTGCGAGTTTCTGGTACATTCCATTGAGGAAACCGATCTCACGGCCACCAACGCCTACATCACCTGCCGGGATATCCTGATCCGGACCGATGCAACGCCATAACTCAAGCATGAATGCCTGGCAGAAACGCATAATCTCTGCGTCTGATTTGCCGACTGGGTCAAAGTCCGAACCACCTTTGGCACCGCCCATTGGAAGGGTCGTCAGTGCATTCTTGAAGGTCTGCTCAAAGCCTAAGAATTTCAGCATAGAAGGTGTTACGGCACGGTGGAAACGAAGACCGCCTTTGTACGGGCCAATAGCCGAATTGAACTGAACGCGGTAGCCCAGGTTGGTCTGCACCTTACCTTCATCGTCTATCCATGTCACGCGGAAGGTGAAGATACGATCTGGCTCAACCATACGCTCCACAATTTTGGCTTCCTCAAACTCGGGGTGCTGATTATACACCTCTTCGATAGACTCTAACACTTCTTGAACGGCCTGCAGATACTCTGCTTCGCCCGGATGTTTTGCCGCTAATTGCGACATGATGTTTTGTACTTTCATTGTTTTGTATTTTAAGGTATTGATGAATAATTTACCGTTTTTGTGCCTTTGGCACATTTTCGCTGCAAAATTACTAAAAAAAAATGACATACACAAGAGCGCATGTCACTTTTTGAAAAAAAACATATTTTATTCGTAATTTTTGTCGGTTTATTTGCTTGTTTGCACACCACCGCCGCCACCGCCGAGACGGTTGAGTTCGTCCATGTCTCCCACTTTACGTTGCTTATGCTGCTGGTATTGACCGAACATCCATGTGATAGATGCCATGACGCGTTGAGCACGAACTGTATTTTTGTACCAGCTGGCATAGCCGGGTTGCTGAGCCATATCCGTATTTGAGAAGCTTAACGAACGAGCCAGATCCTGCACGTTGAGGTTGAAAATCAAGCCTTTCTGCATATACATCTTACGTATTCCGAAACTGAGGTAATACATACTTCCCTCTCGGTCATAACCGGTGGTCATCGGAGACGACCAGTTGCCGTCAAATGTCATGGTCCAGTCCTTGGGCAGATAAGCGGAAAGCGTTCCGTTGACGTAACCGTAATGATTGCGATTTTCATATACCGGCGTTCCATCGGCCTGCTTCTCATACGAACGGTTGATGAAATGTAGCCAGCCGGCATTGACGGTCAGGGCGAGCCATGCACCTTGCATCATTCGCGTTCCGTCCTCCAAAGCCATGTATTTCGGCACAAGGGGCAGTTCGGTGAGCGAGATATTACCACCATAGGTGGTACAGGTTCCGAAATTGCTCCATTGGATAGAACCCATGCCGTTCGGCAAAACCGTTACTTTCTGAGAGAACATATCCTGTGTGTGCGCAAAATTGAAGGTCACATTCAGGTATTGGGTCCATGAGAAATGCAACTCAACATCGTTATTGAATTCCGGTGTCAGTTCGGTATTTCCGGCCTGATAACTATAGGCATCGACGTATGTGCGGAACGGATTGAGCATGTAGTAACTCGGTCGTTTGATACGCCGCGTGTAACTGGCGCTGACCGCTATCGGCTGCTGCAATTTGCCAAGCGGAGAAGAGGTGTAACCGATATATGCCGTCGGGAACGGGTCGAAATACGACTTGCGGGTCACCGAATCGGCTGTCAACCAGTCTCCGTGACTGAAGGTATATTCACCGCGCAGACCGAGTTTGACTGACCAGTGCTCGCCGAACTGTTTGCCGACCGATATATATGCCGCAGCCACGTGTTCATCGTAGCGGAAAGTGCTGGTGTCAGTAGGCAAAGCGATGTCATTTGCAGTGGAATCGGTCAGCATGAGGTTGTTGGTTGTGGACAGGCCGTACTTGACGCCACACTCTATCATTCCGGTCTGCCAAAACTTAGTCTGGAAATCCAACTTGGCGCTGTAAATATCTACTATCTGACGGCTGTCGATATTCAGGCCGAGCGAAGTGTTGCCTTGGTACGGCTTGTCGTAACGCGTCTCCTGATAATTGATACCACCGTTATTGTAGCGGTTATAGTCCACATTAACCGTCAATTCGCGTTCCAGTGCCTCGCTGAAAGTGTGGGTATAGTTGAGGTTTGCCGTGTGTTGCGGCGCTTGCAGACGGTTGCTTGAATGGGTCACGCTGTTAATCGTGTCGGTCGGACTGTAGGTATAGGCTGTGTTGCGACCTGGAACGATCTGTTGTGTAAAGTTCATGTACGGCACCTGCAGAATGAAACCTAATGTATTCACTGAGTCGATATACCAGTCATTGCCCACCTTGAGCATATAATACTGAAAATCAACGCCATAACCCGAATTGGAATAAGTCTCCAACTCCGGAGTCTTGCGATAGGTCTCAAAATCCACGTCGTTCTGCGCAAAAACCTGAGTCAACTGACCGAAAGTATAGGTCTTCTCTCCGCGGTAGTTGAGGTTCAGAGAAGCGAATTCGGTATTCAACCAGCGGTTCACATCCTTGAAATACATGCCTCCATACGCTACACTCAACATACCGTTCAGGCCACGCATCATATTGCGTTTCAGCTTGATATTGATAATTCCTCCTTGTCCGCTGGCATCGTATTTGGCGGAAGGATTAGAGATGATCTCTATCTTCTCGATGGTATTTCCATCGGTTCCATCTAGCATGGCTTTGAGTTGCTGACCACTCAGATACGATGGCTTGCCGTCTATCCAGATCTCCACACTTTTGCCGTTAACTGTGATGTTTCCGTCCTTATCGATACGCACACCCGGCGCACGACGAAGAATATCGTTTCCGTTGCTTCCGGCCGCTAAAGGAGAAGAGCTCACATTGACCACTAATTTGTCCATCTGACGCTCGATAAGCGGCTTCTTCGCTTTCACTTCCACTTCTTCGAGATGCTCGGTCTCTTCGCGCAATACGAAGTCCGGACCGCCGAAAGCTGTCTGATAACCAATATACGACGCTTGAAGAATATAATTTGCTGACGACACTTCCACGGCATACGAGCCATCATCGTTGGTGATTGTTCCGGTCAGCAAGGTTGAATCTTGCGCCAGGACAGAGATGGTCACGAACGGCATCGCTTCGCCACGCGCATCCACTACACTACCCTTTATCGTCTCTCCATAAACGGCACTCCACATGCCGCAAGCCAAAACTGCACCTAAAATAAACCTTTTCATACCTTTTTCACTAATTCCCTAATTCGTTAATCACTAATTCCTTAATCGTTTCTCCCTTATATGATACGGTATTAGAAAAAAGGTTACACTTATTCATCTACTTGGCGAATAATATCATCGCAAAGATTCAAAACGCGTCTGTGCATGCCATAGCCGATAACAAAACCTATACTGCAGGACACTAGCAGAACAGCAACTACCGCGATACGTGCTGTCAGCGATGAGTCGCTATAGATCGTATGGCCGAAGAGGATATCGATTGCAAAACCGAGAACCATGACGATACTCAGCACAATACCTTGCCAGAGCCAGTCGATATAATCTTGTTTGAGTCGTTTTGCGGCCAGAGCTACGGTACGCAGATCGTCCGTCAGCACGTTTTTCGTCGCCATACGATGATGGATGCGATAAGTCACTATCATGCAATAGATCATAATAAGCACTACACCACCGATCAGCCACCATGAGAAACCGCATTGATGGAATGCCCATACACCAAACGTGAGCACATATAGCGCACAAGCGGCAGTTACCCAAGCGCGGCGATGAATACTCTTCACTTTGCTGCGCATCGCTTCACGCAACAGACGGTCGTTTACTATCTGTTCCTTACGGAGAGTCTCTTTGAGGAGAGCCATTTGCTCTCGCATGTCTTGTAATTCATTCGTTTCCATAATTCATTGCATTTGTTTGAGTTGGTCTTTAATTCGCACCAGTTTGACGGAAAGATTCTTCACCGAGATACCCACTACTGCAGCTATCTCTTCGTAACTCAGGTCTTCGAGCCAGAGAAGGATAATCGCGCGATCAATAACATCCAACTTCTGAATTCGGTCATGTAACTGCCGTATCTGAACGGCCGAATGGCTGTTGTCTCGATACAGGTTTTGTTCCATAGATAACTCCGCATGCCTAAGCGCGGATTTCTTCTTGCGGTCGGCTGACAGACAGGTATTCAGCGCCACGCGATAAATCCATGTCTCAGGTTTCGCTTCATGGCGGAATGAATCCAGGCCTTGCCATAAGTTCACAAGCGTATCTTGGAACAGATCTGCCACTTCATCCTCATCTTGAGAGAACATATAACAAACGGTATAAATCGTCTGTTTATGATCTCGCACAAGGTTGGCAAAATCTCGTTCTCGAGACTGCTTTGTTTCGTTTATACTTTCTGTTTTCATCTGATGTTTTTTACCCGTTAGACGCAGATGAACTACGAAAAACTACAGTAAAATGCAAAAAATCGTGCAAAGATAGTATTTTTTTTTAATATATGCAAACAAAAGCGAAAAAAGGACACATTTCTCCTTTTTATATCAACTCTCAGGTATTATATACGTAGTATATAATACTAACGAAATTACATGCAAAAATTAGTGCGTGATAAGTGTGTGATAAGTGCGCTATTAGTGCGCAATAAGTGCGTTATTTTCGGTATTAAGTAAATGGCAAAAGGCACAAAAAAGCGCCTGCCAACCAAACGCTAATCGCCTTTAATCTATAAACTTTTAACTTTTAACTGAAAATTTGTAAAATTTTCTTGCATATGTCATTTTTTTTTTATAATTTTGCAGCGCAAAATATGTGAACCATGAAAAAGTACTTTATTCTATTTGCCTTTTGCTTGAGTTTAGCAGGTTGTCAGCGTGGAGGATTTATTGCATCTTCCATTGCCAGTTCAAACCCGATCATGCCTATCCGCATGGCAAGTGACACGCAGCATGTGGTGCTGACGGACTATGTCCCGTTGTTATTTGCCGACACGTCGGTTTGGTACAAGCAGTTATGGATCTCCGCCGAACCGTTGGAGTGCATCAATCTCGTTGGAACGCCTAATGTTGTCCGCGAGTTGGATCTCATCAATCACGACCGTTCGATTCACGCGCTCAGGTTCATTGACCATAAAGGCAGTTTTGCCATTCCTGTGTTGCCGAACAAGCCCGTTCGCCAGGCATTGGTATCGTTAGGTTACAAAAACGGCCTGTTACGCGTTGGTTTCACACAAGAAGTGTCGAATCCGAGTTTCGAGGCATATATACAGAATTACCTGATCGATCACAGCTTATGGAATGCGAATGATGATGGCACCTGGACGCTGGATATAGCGAGCTTAGCGGTTAGCGGATTTGAGTTCAGCGGACGTTCGTTCTTGCGTATCTTTGCAGAAGATGAGACGTATCTTTACAACGACCTGTTACTGCCTTTGCAGGACGGCCGTATCATCACCAATCCATCGCAGCTGAACCGTCACGACCAGCAAGCACAAGTGTTATATTCCGTGCTCATAGACCGTTTCTTCGACGGTAACACCGCAAATGATTGGAAACTGAATAGTCCGGAAGTGCTGGATATAGTGGATTATCAAGGCGGCGACTTGGCGGGTATCACAAAGAAGATTAGCGAAGGATATTTCGATTCGTTAGGCGTAAACACGCTGTGGATCAGTCCGATCACGCAAAATCCTTGGGACGCGTGGGGATTGTATCCTTTCCCGAACGGCAATAAATACGATTCTACAAAAACATACACGAAATTCAGCGGTTACCACGGCTATTGGCCTATTTTTGCAACCAAGTTAGATGACCGTTTCGGTACGCCGGCCGAGTTGCGCTCCTTATTAGATAGCGCGCACGCGCATGAGATGAACGTGGTGCTGGATTACGTGGCAAATCACATGCATATCAACTCGCCGACGTTGCAGGAACACCCCGATTGGCATACCGACTCTCTCCTGCCGGACGGAAGGCGTAATTTCGAACTGTGGGACGAAGCGCGCTTGACGACTTGGTTCGACAAACATATCCCGACGCTGGATCTGGAGCGCGAGGAAGTATGCGAGGCGATGACAGATAGTGCGCTGTACTGGCTGGAAAACTACGAATTAGACGGCTATCGTCATGATGCATGCAAGCATATTCCGGAAGGATACTGGCGTATGTTAGGACAGAAGATAGCCAAACGTTGGCCGGGAAGACCGATATGGATGATTGGCGAGACATACGGCAGTCCTGAACTGATCGGCAGTTACGTGAAACCGGGAATGCTGAATGCACAGTTTGACTTCAATGTCTATTTCACCACCCGCGAGGCTATTTGCGGAGCGAAAGGAATGGACGAAGTGATGAATAACGAGTTGACTTCTCTCCGCACTTATGGTGCGCATCATACGATGGGTAACATCAGCGGCAACCACGACCAGATACGTTTTGCGTCCATTGCAGGCGGAGCTATCGACCTGTACGCTTATGGCAAAGAGGAAGGATGGACGCAAGAGATTGGCATCGGAGATGCAGAAAAAGCATACAAGCGTGCCTTACTGTTGGAGGTTTTGAACATGACGTTACCCGGTGTGCCGTGTATCTATCAAGGCGATGAGTATGGAGAAGTGGGAGGAAACGACCCGGACAACAGACATATGATGCGCTTTGACAACCTTAACGAGAACGAGCAACAAATGCGGCAAACCGTGGCAGAACTGATACACCTGCGCCGCCACTCTATGCCGCTGCTGTACGGCGATTTCATTCCGCTGGAGAGCACACCGGACGAGATAAGTTTCGAACGTGTGTATTTAGGTGAAAAAGTGCGGGTGACCATCAACCGCAAGAAACTGACTTACGAAATTAATAACTTTAAAATTTAATATTTATGAGAAAATTTATCTTTATGGCGCTGGCAGCGATGATGCTTGCCGGTTGCGCACAACAAGAGTTACGTCACCCCAAATGGGCTTATGATGCTACAATCTATGAATTGAACACTCGTCAGGCTACGCCTGAAGGTACTTTTGCTGCCGCAGAAGAATTGCTCCCTACCCTTCGCGAAAATGGTATTGACATCATTTGGGTGATGCCTTGCCAACCGATTGGCAAGATTACCCGCAAAGGCTCGCTGGGTAGTTACTATTCCATCATCGACTATTGCGCTATTAACCCGGAATTCGGTACGCGTGAGGACTTTGAGCATTTCCTTGCTAAAGCGCATAAGTTAGGATTTAAGGTTATCCTGGACTGGGTTGCAAACCATACTGCGCCGGATAGCGAATGGACAAAGAACGAAGGATGGCACTATCGTGATAGCCTCGGCAATCTGATGGTACAATACGATTGGACGGACATCAGCAAACTGAATTATGATAATCAGGAGATGCGCGAAGAAATGCTGAAAGCCATGCATTGGTGGATGGACGAGATTGGTATTGATGGTTTCCGATGCGACGTTGCAGGCGAAGTGCCGACAGACTTCTGGAACTGGGCAATGGCTGACCTTCGTCAAACACATCCGCATATGTTTACGCTGGCTGAGGATGAGGATAAAGCGCAAGAACTGACCGAGAGTGCATTCGATATGTATTACGGTTGGAGTCTGCACCACCTGATGAATGGTGTAGCACAAGGCAAAAACACCGTAGATGACCTGTGGGCTAACTTTGCTAAAGCAGACAGCACTATTCGTCCGGAGGCTATCCGCATGAACTTCATCTCCAATCACGACGAGAATAGCTGGAATGGCACGGAGCAGGAACGCATGGGTAATGCGATACCTCTCTTCCAGGCTTTCTGTTATATCGTTCCGGGCATGCCGATGATCTACACAGGGCAGATAAGCGGAAACCACCATCGTCTGGCATTCTTTGAGAAAGACCTTATTGATACCGACAAGAAATTTGCCGAAGGTGAGTTATATAAGAAGCTGAACGGCTTGCGTGAGCGCAACAAAGCGCTATTCTCGCCGGAAGTAGGGGCTCCTATGCTGCGCATTCCTGCAGATAACCCAAACATCTTCGCTTGTGTGCGTCAGAAAGAAGGCAAATGGCACACGAATACCGTGATTGCCGTAATGAACATGAGCGATAAAAAGCAAACGGTAACGCTTGACCTCACGGGCTATGAAGGAACTTATAAATGCCAATGTGGAAGAGAGCATGAGTTAGAGACAACTGCAACTTTCAAACTCAAACCCTGGGGCTTTAAGATCTTTGAGAGATAACATCTAACATACTAAAAAATCCCGCGATTTGCGGGATTTTTTATGCCATAGCTCCGTTGACTTGTATCACTTGTCCGGAGACATAAGAAGAAAGGTCGCTCGCTAAGAAAAGGGCGACTTTTGCCACTTCTTCCGGCTCACCGCCACGACGCATCGGAATCATCGAGACAAACTGCTTAAGCGTCTCTTCATTAAGCGCCTTGGTCATATCTGTGAGAATGAACCCTGGGGCGATTGCATTCGCACGCACGCCACGACTGCCCAGCTCTTTAGCTACAGACTTCGTTAACGCTATAATACCGGCTTTAGAGGCCGCATAATTGGCTTGTCCGGCATTTCCGTTAATTCCCACAACGGAACTCAGCGAAATGATAGAGCCGCTCCGCTGACGCATCATCACGGGTGTCACAGCATGCGTAAAATTAAAAGCAGATTTGAGATTAACTTGTATCACTTGATCCCATTGTGCCTCAGTCATGCGCATAATGAGTGTGTCACGCGTTATACCGGCGTTATTGACCAATATATCCAGTTGACCGAAATCTGCCACTACTTGCTCAACTACTTTATGCGCCGCCTCAAAATCCGCTGCGTTACTCGCGTAAAACTGTACTTTCACGCCTATAGCAGCTATCTCATCGCGTGTCGCCTGAGCTTGATCATTCAACTCCAGATCCGTAAAGGCAATATTTGCCCCTTCGCGCGCAAAAGCAAGGGCTATCTGCTTTCCTATTCCCCGTGCGGCACCGGTGATTAGCGCCACTTTATTATCTAATAACATACGCTTTATTCCTCTTCTTTTATAGGGAAGACTCCCGTCGGATTTTTAATGGTATATTTGCTCATTTCTTCGTTTGACTCAAACCCTACTCCTTCTATGATACTGGTCTCGCGAGTAATATGTATCACGGAATCGGAGTAAACTCGATGAGTCTGTTGATTCCAATTCAGATTAGGCGTATCGAATTGTTCTCCCTTGCGATTCAAAGCATGCACGTTGCCCTTTAGAATCCATATTTGTTTTGTCTCGTTATAGTATGCATAATCAGATTTGAGCGATGCCTGAACTGTCAGATCTTCGTCAAACTGCTCGAGATAAACACCTTTCGGGAATTCCTGAAATGGATCTTTGGTCTTATCATAAACAAGCCAAAGAGGCGTCTCAATACGATACCTCGTCACGCCCGAGTCGGAAATCAGCGTCATCACACTATCTGTCACCAACACCGGGATTTGCTCGCGTGGCTTGTCCTCTTGGACCTCCATCATCGATTCATGATGGCAAGCGGCAAAAAGCATAGCGAGCGCCACAAAAGCACTCGCTATGAAAACCTTATCGAATAGCGGTCGTCTCACCTATCCAACCTCCTACGTAGAACGTGGATCCCGAGAACTCACCCGGCAGGTCGAAACGTTCCTCTTTCGTCGGATAATACTTGCTGTACGAAGAAATATATTCATTAGCTGTCGCCTCAACAGACGGGTCTACTTGTTTCGCTTTCACGAATTTATCAACTGCAGCCCAATAAACGGTCTTATTGAGGATTGCGCCCTTTGCATCATTTGGGTACGGACGGCTTGCTGCATAAGCCATACCGATGATGATGTAACAACGACCCTGGCCTTTGTTGATGCCCAGACCGGTCAGCGTTGCAATCGATGCTTGAGCATACTTACGAGCCTCAGGATACTTCTTCAGGTTGGCGAAGCAATAAACGGCTGCATTGTACTGATAGTCAGCAACGTCCTCTAGCGCATCTTCTACCATTGCTAGCTTGATAGCTTGGTCATAGTATGCAATAGCTTGCTCATAGTCGCCTTTTTTGGCTGCCATGGAAGCGCAACCTGCTGCAGACTCTTGCGTCGGTTGCAGTTTATGAGCTGCCTCGCATGCTGCGAAATAAACATCGCTCTCCGTGCAACGTACACGCTTGTACAGTTTGGCTATTTTCTGCAACATATCCAGATTTTGCAGGTTATCTTGAACGGCCGCTGCATAGATATCATCCAATTTCGAGCAATCAGCGGCTCCGGAGATAGCAAAGATATTATCTACATAGTCTTTCTGCTTGCCTGCAATCTCTGCATTCTTGTTATTGGCATTCGTTGCTTGCTCGTTAAGGGCATTACTTGCCAACTCATAGTCTGCGATGAACTGCTCTGCGCGACCATTTGGATCTTGCTTATAGAGCGCATAAGAAACGTCAACTAATTTAACCAGAACCATGATCTTGCTGTTGGAACCCATTCCTGCTGCCGATGCTTGCAGACATTCGCGTGCCTCTGCCAGTTTGGTGTCGCCAAAGAAATCAAGGTATGCCAAACCTTTTTCGCCTAAGATATAAGCCTTTGGATATTTCGGATCATTACCGAAATATTTGATACGCTTGTCTTGCATCTCGATAGCCAGTTTAGCTAAACGCTCTTTCTCTGCCGGATCGGAAGCTGCCTGATACAATGCCTCAACAATCTTTGCGCCATCGGAATAGATTGACTTGTTTGCGTTAGGACAAGTGGTATATACTTCCCACCATGGCTCGTACGCATCAGCATACATCTTGTTCTTTACGGACTCATGGAAAAGCGATACATTGACTACGCATTCCTCGGTAATAACTGGCTCTGCCTCTTCTTCAAGAGCTTGTGCCTTTGCTTCGGATGGTACTTCTACTGCCAATTCTGCCTTCTTGGGCTTCTTTGCGCAAGCCAGAGCCGGTACGGCTACTGCCAACGCTAATACAACTAATGTTCTGATTTTCATAATGCTTTATATTTTAAAAGTTCAAATTAGCTAACCTTATTAATCGGTTGTCGATCGGTATCTTATCGGTATCTTCTCGGTATTAAGTCGAGGTTTTATCGGTAGATTATCCTTATTTTGTTTCTCATCTCACAAATCCCGTGCCAAACTATAGTCTGCGTTTAAAGAACCAGTTTTCTGCCACGGACGCACCGATAGTAAACCGCAAGCCGTTATCTTGTAATCCGGTAGGGCTGCCACGATGCGTATATTCAATGGTTGTATTGATGACGGTACCGATGGTCCATAGCGGGAATCCGATACCGATGGATGCAGATATTTTCTTGGCTCCGATGGATGTAAGGTATTCATCCTGAACCTTCACACCCGCACGCCAAATCATGTGTTCCACGTACTTACGCCCTTGCGGGTTATGACGATATTCTACACCCGCGGCTATACGATTGGTATTCCGTAAACCGTAATCGGCACCCGTTAGGCCGGCATAGGCGGCTTCGGCCATGTATTGGCGCTCGAAATCAAAGCCTACCGTCAGACGATTAGCCCATGTATAACTGGCTCCGACACCCCATACCATCGGCAGTTGCCAACCTCCTTCGTAAACAGGAATGGAGTCTTCCGTTTGGGTTTCTATAACGATGAGTTGGCTGTTGAGCTTCATCTTGTTCTCAAAAATGGCACCTATGTTAAACGAATGGTCGCCAAAAGTATGGAAAAACTGTGCTCCGTAACGGAAACGAATATTGCTCACACTCAGGATTTCATCCTGAATAGTGCTATTCAGACCCGATTCATCAAACGTGACAGAGCGAAGATGGTTCAAGTCTCCCCACATGTAGTATATATTGGCGCCTAAAGCAAACCAGTTATATATATTAAAGCTCAAACCGCCATAAACCTGACTGATATTACCGTTGCCGTTATAGGTCTTGGTGTAGTGATAGCCACCTCCGGCCGTTGAGTCGCGTAATGTGATATCATAGCCTACGGAACTATATGGCAGCAAACCGAGCGACATGGCTATCCAGCGCTTATACAGCGGGAATTGCATGGTGACGTATTCAAGGTTTCCGTTCGCTTTGTTTTTCTTGCCTGCTGCATCACTATAATGGCTCCACGAGGCACTCGCAGCTACATCGAACATAAAGGTCAGCGAGTCAATACCGGTGTACGAAGCAGGTTGTGAAGGATTGATAGCCTTATTGGAACGCATTCCGAATCCTACACCACCCATCGCTCGATAAGCGGCAGGCACGTTTTCGTTCATATCGCCATAGGCATAACGGGAGAATGGTGAACTGGTCATGTTCTGTGCCATTATTCCTACGCTAACCGTCAGCGCCAGCAGCAAAAATATGTTTCTATATAGTTTAAACATTTAAATCCTTATTCTTTCTGCAAAGCGGTCTTATTATACACCAGTATGTTATTCAGACCGATAAGCACAAGATTCTTCTCAAACAGCAATTCCCTTTTCTCGGTTTTCGAGGAACGCACATTACGTAGTATATAAGGTGCATTTCCTCCGGTAAGGAAAGTCTTGAAGTGCGGCACTTTCTCACTCAACGTCCGCATATATCCCTTCACTTCATAGGCTACGCCGCGAATCACACCGGCTGCAATCGCATCTCGCGTGTTCTTGCCGAAAAGCGGAATCAACTCATTCTCATCGGTTTCCACTAACGGCAGTTTCTTCGTCATTCGCTGCAGGATAGTAAAACGCATCTTCAATCCCGGAGCGATATTACCACCGAAATATTCGCCTTTTTCCGTCACAAAATCATACGTTATGGCCGAACCGACATCTATAATCAATAGATTCTCGTTGGGGCAAAGCGTTTTCGCGCCTACTGCTGCCGCCAAGCGGTCTTGACCAAGCGTCTGAGGACTCTCGTACGTGTTAATAATTGGAACGGGGGTGTTATGGTCAAACAGCACAAAGTGCTGTGAGCGGCGATGAAGCGTATTGACGATGGCAGCTTCTACATTAACAACGGAACTGATGATTGAATCCGTTATTTCGTAGAGGTCAAATAATCGTTCAACCTCGGCTGATGAGAAACTCTTATAGATAAAATGAGCGATCATTTTACCCTCATCCGTCATCAGCGCTACTTTCGTTCTACTATTTCCTTGGTCAATACAAAGATTCATCTCACCTTACACCGTACACTCTACACCGTACACCGTACACCTTACACCGTACACCATACACTCTACACCATACTGGTATACAGGAATCGCTTGATTGATTTCTTCGGAGTCTTCTCAAACTCATGCGGATAGATCTTCACGATTGCTATCTGCTCATATGCCGCCAGTTCCGAGTTCACCTGTTTGCGCGCGTCCTCGATAAATTCCTCAAATTGCTCATTGCTCATTCCGCTGGCATCCACCTCGTTATAATCCGGGCAGATAAGTGCCACAAGGCGATTGTCTTCCTGCTGCAGCACAAGCGATTCGAGCACATAAGGCATATTATTTATCTTCGCCTCGATTTCTTCAGGGTATATATTCTGTCCGCTTGGACCAAGTAACATTGTCTTGCAGCGGCCTTTGATGGAAAGGAAGCCATCTTTGTCCAGTATACCCAAATCGCCAGTCCGGAGCCAACCGTCTTTGGTAAAGCTCTCTTTCGTGGCCTGCGGATTCTTATAGTAGCCGACCATCGTGTTCTCGCCGCGTACGACAACTTCGCCTATGCCTTCCTCATTTGGATCGTCTATACGAACCTCCATGATGCCCGGTAACGGCTTGCCGCAGGAATACAGCTTACTACCCTCATCGAAAGGCGTAAACGTAATCAGCGGCGCACATTCGGTCATTCCGTAACCAACCGACATAGGGAACTTGATGCGATATAGGAATGCTTCCACTTCCGGATTCAATGGCGCGCCACCGATAATCATCTGGCGGAACTCGCCTCCGAAAGCCTGTACCAGCTGTTCGCGGATCTTGGAGCATACCACCTCATCCAGGAACGGCACTTTCAGCACCCAACTTACAGGCGGTTTCTGAATCTGAGGAACGATCATTTTCTTGTATATCTTCTCCAGAATCAAAGGCACAGATAGGATAAGTGTCGGTTTGACTTCTGCAAAAGCCTGGAGCAAAATCTTCGGCGAAGGGGTACGTCCGATGAGATACGTATGGCCGCCGGCTGCTAGGCAGGCAAGGAAATCAAACGCACATCCGTAAGCATGCGCAAGAGGAAGGAAGGTCACGTGACGAGCGCCTTCAAATGTCAAATGGCTCTCGATTCCGTAACGGATGTTTCCTGCCAAACCGTTCAACGGCATGATAACGCCTTTGCTAAAGCCCGTTGTGCCGCTCGTGTAGTTGATAGAACCGATTTGGTCGTTGCCACGCTCGTCGAAATGCAAGTCCTTTGCCCAATATCCATCCGGATGTTTCTCTTTGAACTTCGCTGCAATGGCTTCAAAATTGATCTTCTTCGGATCCAAAGCCAACGAGATTGGATGCCAATCGTTCAGACTGACTGCTGCCAGCACATTCGGAATCT
Source organism: Paludibacteraceae bacterium (assembly GCA_017557345.1). Lineage (GTDB taxonomy): Bacteria > Bacteroidota > Bacteroidia > Bacteroidales > Paludibacteraceae > Colicola. The sequence continues at coordinate 27,224 of JAFYZR010000056.1, forward strand.
GGTCCAGATCGATGCCTTCCCAGTTGATATCGCTGATAAACAGCAGTTTAGAGCCCGAGTGATTGATGATATGAATGGCATCGTTCGCACGGAAATCCTGCAGAATGGGGACAATAATGGCACCATAGGTAACAGTTGCCAAAAAGACAGCCACCCAGTTGCTGTTGTTCTTGCCCATCACGGCAATCTTGTCGTCCTTCTTGATATTGCACAGCTTGAATAGAATGTGCAATTTCTCGATATTGATTGCCAGTTGGCCATACGTCAAGGTTACATCCGTACCGTAGTCTGTTACGGCTGGCATGTCCCAGTGCTCCTTAAAGGAGCGCTCAAACATCTTGACAAAATTATATTTCTCTTCCGTCATCATAAGGCTTCAGATGGAATTTCTGCCGGTAATGGTGTTTCTACTTTTTTCTCCGATTGGGTCGAATAGATGCTATCCACGATAAATTGGCTGTTTCCACGCCATGGCAACGTACCCAGATAACGCTTCCAATGAAGCTTTACACCTACGTTTGAACCTTCGTTGATACGGGCTGCTACCTGCTCACTTACCACCGAGAACTTAAACTCGTTCGATTGGATAGAACCGCTACCTTTGGTTGACTTCAGACCGGTTTGGATCATTTTGCCCTCATAGGTCTTGAAGATAAAACCTTCTTTCTGGAAATAGTTGATATCTCCTTCGTTCACTCCTTCGCTATATACGAAGCAAAACTTAAAGAAAATAAATATTGCCAGTCCGAGTATTGCCAGTACTGACAACCATGTAACTACTTTTCCGCCTGTACTCATAATATATAAATTTTTAAACGATTTTACACTTTTCGTATGCATACGCACACAAATCGGGGACAAAGGTAATACATTTTTTTTGAATATGCAAATTTTTTACACATTTTTTTGCAAGGCGAAATAAAATTTCGCAATTTATCTTGTGCCAATAGACGAAAATGTTCAATTTTACGGTTCTTCGAGGTTTGCTCGGTATTATGTCGGGGTTTTGTCCTAATTTTTTCTTCGTAAAATGTTCAATTTTTCCCATCCAGAGGCCGACTTGCAAAAAAATTTACAAAAAAATGACTTAAGATTTGCATATTTAAAAAAAATGTTGTAATTTTGCAGTCGATTTTGAAATTCAATCTGATTAAAACTAAAAAATCACATCAAAAGTATGGGAAATATTCGTTTTGATGCGTTAAAAGGCGCTTTTGAACACAAATTGGTCGAAACAGTAGAGCCGGAAGGCAAAGTGAAGGATTATTTCGCGCAGGATGTTTTCACGCGCGATAAAATGAAGGAGTATATAGCGCAAGAAGTGCTAGACCAGTTATTTGACGATGTGGATAACGGTCGCACCATTCATCGCGATATTGCCGATATTGTGGCCATTGGAATTCGCAAATGGGGCATTGAGCATGGCGCTACGCATTTCACACACTGGTTTCAGCCGTTGACTGGTGGTACCGCAGAGAAACATGATGCGTTCTTTACGCTTGACAAGAACGGAGCGTTAATGGAAGAGTTCAGCGGCGATTCGCTTTACCAGCAGGAACCGGATGCTTCGTCTTTCCCAAGTGGCGGTATCCGCAATACTTTCGAGGCACGCGGTTATTCAGCATGGGATCCTTCAAGTCCTGTCTTCCTTGTCGGAGACACGCTTTGTATCCCGACGGTCTTTGTGGCTTATACCGGCGAAGCGCTTGACTATAAAACGCCACTCATTCGCTCGACTGCCTCTCTCTGTCACGCTGCGCGTGAAGTATGCGCTTACTTCGACAAACAGGTGAAGCATGTGCATGTGAACTTAGGTTGGGAGCAAGAATATTTCCTGGTAGACGAAGCGCTCTATAACGCTCGTCCTGATTTGATGTTAACTGGCCGCACGCTCATGGGACACAATAGCGCCAAGAGCCAGCAGTTGGAAGATCACTATTTCGGTGCTATTCCTGCCCGCGTCCTGGCTTTCATGCGTGAATTGGAATATGAGGCACTCAAAGCCGGTATTCCTGTGCGTACGCGTCATAATGAGGTGGCGCCTAACCAATTTGAGATGGCGCCTATCTTCGAGGAAGTCAACTTGGCCAATGATCATAACTTACTCGTTATGAGCATTATGGAGCGCGTGGCAGAGAAACATCATTTCCGCGTACTCTTACACGAGAAACCTTATGCAGCCGTCAATGGTAGCGGTAAACATTGTAACTGGTCGCTGCAGACCAACACCGGCATTAACCTGTTAGCTCCGGGCAAGAACCCATACCAAAACCTGCAGTTCATCACTTTCCTTGTCAACGTGCTGATGGCCGTTCAACGCCATAACGGTCTGTTGAAAGCATCCATCGTCAGCGCCACTAACGAGCATCGTTTAGGTGCCAACGAAGCGCCTCCTGCTATCATCTCTGTCTTCTTAGGCAAGCAGATAACAGGCGTGTTAGATAAACTGGAGCATGCTACGGCTGAAGAAGCCATCATCATCAATGCCAAGAAAGAGATGAAACTCGGTGTGGCCAATATCCCGGAGATTTTGCTTGACAATACCGATCGCAACCGTACTTCGCCGTTTGCCTTCACCGGTAACCGCTTCGAGTTCCGTGCCGTAGGTTCGTCTGCCAACTGCGGTGCCGCCATGCTGGCGCTTAATGCCGCGGTAGCTGAGCAATTGATGCTTTTCAAGGATGAAGTGGACCAACGGATAGAAAAAGGCGAAGCGAAAGAACGCGTGCTCTTTGATGTCATCAAGAAATATATCATGGCCTGCAAAGCCATCCGTTTCGACGGAAACGGTTATAGCGACGAATGGAAAGCGGAAGCTGCAAAACGTGGCTTGGACTGCGAGACCAGCGTACCACTCGTTATCGATCGCTATTTGGCACCGGACACCATTAAGATGTTTGAATACACTGGTGTTCTCAGCAAAGCTGAGTTACAGAGCCGCAGCGAAGTCAAATGGGAGACTTATGTCAAGAAACTGCAAATCGAGAGCCGTGTGATGGGCGACTTGGTAGTTAACCATGTGCTGCCTGCTGCAAAACGTTATCAGACCATGCTGCTGCAAAACGTACTGACCGTTAAACAGGTGTTCAGCGCTGACGAGACGGCCTCACTCAACAAAATGGATTATAGCATCATTCGTCAGATAGAGCATCATTCCTGTGCTATTCTGGAAGGTGTAGAGAAAATGACGGAAACACGGCATAAAGCTAACCGTCAGCCCGATGAGCGCAGCAAAGCGATTGCTTATCACGATACTGTTCTGCCTCTCATGGCAGAGATTCGCGAGCATGCCGATGCATTGGAGATGATAGTGGACGATGAATTATGGACACTCCCGAAATATCGGGAACTAATGTTTGTGCATTAAAGAATGGAGATTCCTTTCATAAAAATGCATGGTCTCGGGAATGACTATGTCTATATAGACTGTTTCCCGAAACACACAGCAAAACTTATTGCCGGGATAAAGCTCTCCGTTTTGGCTCAGCGTGTCTCAGATCGCCATTTCGGTATCGGCTCAGACGGCTTAGTGTTGATCATGCCGAGTAAAGTGGCAAATGTGCGCATGCGTATGTTCAATGCAGATGGAAGCGAGGCAGAGATGTGCGGTAATGCGGCACGTTGTGTCGCTAAATATGCGTACGAGCATGGCCTATGTGGCAATCCAGTGACCTTGGAAACACTTGCAGGAATAAAACATATCACGCTTCAAACGCAAAAGAACAGAGTAACGTCTGTGACGGTTGAGATGGGCTCTTCAATGGGCAATCCGCATAAAGTGATTATCACGGAAGAACCGGTAGCGGCCTTATCGCTCTACGGTATTGAAGGAACGAATGTGGAGTGGATTAATGTACTCAACAGACGCGAGATAGCTATGCGTGTATGGGAACGAGGCACGGGTGAAACGATGGCTTGTGGCACAGGAGCATGTGCCGCTGTCATGGCAGCCATCGAGCAAGGATTGACGGATAGTGAGGTTACTGTTCATCTGCGCGGAGGAGACCTGCTCGTCCGTCGTGATCAGCAAGGGACAATCTTTATGACCGGTCCTGCCACAGAAGTCTTTCGCGGAACATATAATTGGGAGGACTAACAATGCAGGTTAATACGCATCTGCAACAGCTGCAAGGCAATTATCTCTTTACAGAGATAGTAAATCGCACGGAAGCGTACAAAGCCACCCACCCGGAACAACGGCTATTGCGTCTGGGCGTAGGAGACGTAACCCTTCCGCTACCCCAACCTATCATCCATGCGATGCATCAAGCCGTAGAGGAATTGGCGCATGAAGATACTTTCCGCGGATACGGACCGGAAGAAGGATATATATGGCTGCGACAGGCAATCATTGATAACGATTACCAACCTCTTGGTATTGACTTGTCTACGGACGAAGTGTTCATCAGCGATGGAGCCGGTAGCGATTTAGGAAACCTAAGTGAACTATTCGGCCGCAATAACCGTGTAGGCATTTTAGAGCCCACTTATCCGGCCTATTTGGACACATCCGCTATGGCCGGAAGAGAAGTGGTTTTTCTGCCATGCACAGCTGAAAATCATTTTGTACCGGAGTTGCCGAAGGAACAGGTTGACCTCATTTATCTTTGTTACCCGAACAATCCCACGGGTGCCACGCTGACACACGCACAATTGGCGCAATGGGTGGATTATGCGCGCGAACACCATAGTATTATTATCTTTGATGCCGCGTACGAGTCTTTCATAGAGGACTCCGACGTTCCTCATAGCATCTATGAGATCAAAGGCGCAGACGAAGTAGCTATCGAAGTACGAAGCTATAGCAAGAGTGCCGGTTTTACGGCGGTGCGGTGTGGTTATACGGTAGTGCCTAAAAAGACAGGCCTGCAAGCCATGTGGCTTCGCAGGCAATGTACTAAATTCAATGGAGCTTCGTATATAGCGCAACGCGGGGCTATGGCATCCTACTCTCCGGAAGGAAAGGCCGGAGCGCAAGCCAATTTGGCGTATTACAAACAGACTGCAGACATACTTTTAACCGGTTTACGGAAGATGGGCTATCAGGTATTCGGAGGCAAGAACGCACCTTATATTTGGTGTCGTGTGCCTAAAGGATATGACTCTTGGTCGTTCTTTGATCACCTACTGAATACCTGTCAAGTTGTCTGCACACCGGGTGTCGGTTTCGGAAAGTCCGGTGAAGGATACGTCCGTTTCTCCGCCTTCTCTAAGCGCGAGGACTGCGAAGAAGCATTAAAAAGATTAAAAAGTCTTGCACATTCGAAAAATTTGTAGTAATTTTGCAGCCGCTTTAAATCATAAATCACAAATCATAAATCACAAATCATTCCATGTGTGGAATCGTAGGATATATCGGCAAACGCAATGCGTACCCGATTTTGATTAAAGGCTTACATCGTCTCGAGTACCGCGGGTACGATAGTGCCGGAGTTGCGCTCATCAACGAGCAGGGGCAACTCAACATCTATAAAGCCAAAGGCAAGGTGGCAGAACTCGAAGCCTTTGCTGCCGAGAAAGACACCACAGGACAGATAGGTATCGCGCACACGCGTTGGGCTACGCATGGCGAACCGAATACGGTCAATGCCCATCCGCATTACTCGGAGTCAGAGCGCCTGGCTATCATCCATAATGGCATCATCGAGAACTACGCCGTACTCAAAGCCGGTTTGATGAAAGAGGGCTATACTTTCAAGTCAGATACGGATACGGAAGTGCTGGTGCAACTCATCGAATACACGCAGGTGAATCGTCATGTCGATCTCAAGACAGCCGTTCAACTGGCGTTGCAGCAGGTTGTGGGCGCATATGCTATTGCCATCCTTGATAAGGACCATCCGGATACGCTCATCGCTGCCCGTAAGGGCTCGCCACTCGTGGTGGGTATTGGCATAGATGAGTATTTCCTGGCATCTGATGCCACACCTATCGTCGAATATACCGATAAAGTCATTTATATCGAAGATGAAGAGGTTGTCAGCCTTCAAGTGGGCAAAGAAGTAGATATCACGACCATCGGCAACGTGCAAAAGACTCCGGAGATAAAGCGCCTTGAACTCTCACTCAGCCAACTTGAGAAAGGCGGTTATCCGCATTTCATGCTCAAAGAGATCTTCGAGCAGCCGCGTACATTGACCGACTCCATGCGTGGGCGTGTGAACGTACGGCAAGATAACATCGCTCTCTCCGGATTCATCGATAACAAAGAGCGTTTCCTTAACGCCAAGCGCATCATCATCACGGCTTGTGGCACCTCATGGCACGCCGGACTCATCGCCATGTATGCCATCGAAGAGTTCGCACAGATTCCGGTGGAAGTGGAATACTCGTCCGAGTTCCGTTACCGCAAACCGGTCATTAACAAAGACGATATCGTCATTGCCATCTCCCAGAGCGGTGAGACAGCCGACACCTTGGCTGCTATTCAGTTGGCCAAAGAGAAAGGGGCGTTTATCTTCTCTATCTGTAATGTAGTGGGTGCCTCTATTCCGCGCCTAAGCGACAGCGGCTGCTACACCCACGTAGGACCGGAGATAGGAGTTGCCTCCACGAAGGCCTTCACGGCACAGGTAACAGCACTCACGATGCTAGCGCTTTGTATAGGCAAAGAAAAAGGGACTATCGACAATGACCAATATCTGCGTATTGTACGTGAACTGGGCCAGATACCGGATAAGATTCAACGCGTCCTGGGGCAGAACAAACACATCGCGGATGTGTCAAAGACCTTTACCTACGCGCAGAACTTCATTTATCTCGGTCGCGGGTATAACTTCCCCGTTGCGCTGGAGGGTGCGCTCAAACTGAAAGAAATCAGTTATATCCATGCCGAAGGATATCCTGCCGCAGAAATGAAACACGGCCCGATTGCCCTTATCTCGCAAGAAATGCCGGTGGTTGTTGTGGCTCCGCATTGCGGCACGTATGAGAAAGTGGTAAGTAATATCCAGGAGATTAAGGCCCGCAAAGGACGCGTTATCGCCATCGTTACGGCCGGAGACAAACTGGTCAGCAAGATTGCCGATTTCACGATTGAAGTGCCGGAAACGGAAGAATGCCTCACTCCGCTTCTCACCGTCATCCCGCTGCAACTGATTGCGTACCATATCGCCGTTATCAAAGGCTGTGATGTTGACCAGCCACGTAACTTAGCCAAGTCTGTAACAGTAGAGTAAATATGAAAATTGCAATTTTGGGTTACGGGAATATAGGCCGTGCCGCTGAACAAGCTATTAACGCCGCTCCGGATATGGAGCTGGTCGGAGTATTTCACCATAACGACTGCCTGGACTGCCTCCAAGCCGATGCAGTACTTATCTGTACGCCGACCCGGGAGGTGCAGAAATTCGCAGCAATCCTTGCCTCGCGCGGCATATGCACCGTGGATAGCTTTGACATTCACGGGCAGATATGGAACCTCCGCAGCGCCTTAAATGCCGTTTGCCAGGCCAACAAGTCTGTCAGTATTATCTCTGCGGGTTGGGATCCGGGCACAGACAGCATGGTTCGTGCTCTCCTCATGGCCATGGCTCCCAAAGGGCTGACCTATACCAATTTCGGTCCCGGCCGTTCGATGGGTCACACTGTAGCAGCGAAAGCCATCCAGGGTGTGAAGAACGCTCTCTCGATGACTATTCCTCTCGGTACAGGCATTCATCGCCGCATGGTGTATATCGAACTCGAAGACGGCGCGGATTTCAAGACCGTAGAGGCGGCTATCTTAGCGGACGACTACTTCGCACACGATGAGACGCATGTCATTCCCGTGGACAGCATTGATGCGCTCAATAACGTGGCACACGGTGTAAATCTCGTGCGCTCCGGAGTAAGCGGCGAGACACACAACCAGCGCTTTGAGTTCAACATGGAGATCAACAACCCGGCCCTCACCGGTCAAGTGATGGTCAGCTGTGCCCGTGCGGCTGTTCGCATGAGAGAACGCGGGGAGTTTGGCGCAAAGACCATGATTGAGCTTCGTCCTATTGACCTGCTTCCGGGTGCAACGGAACAATTAGTAAAAGCCCTCGTTTGATGAGACATTGGTTATTGCTCTTTCTGCTTGCTCTGCCCCTGTCGCTGGCAGCGGGTGTGTATGAGACAGTCATCACCTACCCTTCCGTGGACCAACACGGCGAGCCTGTCATGCTATCCGGCAAAGTAAGCGTGCCGACCGGCAAAGAGGCGAAAGGAGTAATGCTCGTGCTGCACTATACGATCGGTGCCAATAAAGAAGTTCCCTCTTCCTGCACGACTTACGAGGCCAAACAATTCCGCAAGGATTATGTCCTTATCATGCCGGATTATATCGGTTACGGAGCGACGAAAGACCGTTTCCCTCCTTACCTGCACGGGGCTCTGACCGCACAGAACAGCGTGGATATGATTCCATACGCTCAGCAGGTTTTGGATAGTTTGCAATACGCTATTCGGATAGACAGTCTCTTTGTGATCGGTTTCTCGCAAGGTGCAGCAGCAGCACTATGGACGCTCAAGCTATTGGAGGAGCAATATTCCAGTCAATACCACGTGACGCATTGTTTTATAGGCAGCGGTCCTTATAACGTAGCAGCCACTTACGACGATGCCATAAGCAGTAATAAAGTAGGCATGCCGATGGCCGTGCCACTCCTCGTGATGGGAACCAGCGTGTCATACGACCTGAACCTCTCGCGGGAGCAACTCTTCACGCCCTATATGGACAAACGATTTGATGAGCTGATTGCTTCCAAGAAACACGGACTGATGGATCTTTTCATGCGCATGCCAAAGCACAATTTGAGCGCTTGGCTGTCGGATACCGGAAGGGATAAGACACAACCTGAGACACAACGCTTGTACGAAGGATTACTACGCTCGAGCCTGCTGCATGACGGTATATCGCCTGCCTGGACACCGAAAGCGCCCTTGTATATCTTTCATTCCACGCAAGATGATGTGGTCACGTTTCATTGTGCCGAGCATCTGCAAAACCGATACCCCAACGAGCCGAACATCACTTACGATTTCGGCCCATACGGAAGTCATTTGAAGTCACTGTTCAAATTCTTCTCGCGTGTAAAAGAACAGCTGTAAAACGTTTAGCGTTCGCGCAACGAACCGTTCTGATAAGCATGTAAGAGTTGTTCGAGACTATTAATCTGCTCGAGCAGCTCTTTTCCTTTGTCCGTATCTTTGATACGAATGCGGTGACCGGAGAAGTCCTGCAGCAACAGACGGTTATTGATATCCGAACCGGAGAGGACAGCCTGCTCTCGGCTCTCAAAACTCTCGTGCTCTACCAGTTGGATACCATGGCTGTTATAGATGAGCGTATAGCCCGCAATGCCTGTTTTCTCCTGGTACGGCTTACTGAAACCGCCATCGATGACGAAACGCTTGCCGTTGGCGCGCATAGGCGTCTCGCCCTGTATCGTACGGACCGGCACATGACCGTTTACAATGCGGCCGGTTGACGGATCAAGACCGAACTCAACCAAGATCTTCTCGCATATCTTCTCATCGTCCGCCAGTGTGAAATAGGCACCTTTCTTCTCCTCATGCGAGGACTTGTCTGCCAGGAAATACCGCTCGAAAGTAGTCATCTTATCCTTGTTATAAAGCGGCGAGAACTCACCTTCCCAGAGATACAACATATAATCCAACGCATCCTCTTTCTCTTTTCCGGTGCCGTAGTATGCCTGCCGTATAATCTCGTCCGTGCGGTCCATGAGTGCCTTTCCGCTAACCAGCTTGCCGCACACATCCGCCTCCGTGAACGAGCCGTCCGCATTGAGAGGGATAGCCGCATGATAGAGCAAGAAACCGTTGCGTACCAGGTATAGCGAGCCGTGCTCATAGAGCATCCGCAGGTGTCGTTGCATCTTCTCCGATTTACGGAACGAGCGCGCCAACTGACTCATCAAATCCTCCTCTTCCTGACTCAAAGCATACGGGTCTTGCGGATTAATCGTCGGCAGATAGGAATCGAGCAACGGTAGGGAATTGATGTTATCCAGCACCGCTCTATCGTCCATATGCCACTCGGGGTGACGGCGAACCGTCTGGCCCTCCAGCTTGAACTGAATGATAGAAATCGCCTTGTGCATCTTCGCCATCAGTTGTGCGGAGCGGGTTAGACGAGGGTTATTCTCGAAATCCTTGGTCTGCCAAAGGGTGCACGGATCGTCACCGTAAACGGTCATCGCGAAGTTAGCCAGCGGCAAGAGATTAATGCCATAGCCTTCCTCGAGCGTTTCTATATTCGCATAGCGAATGCTGACGCGCAGCACCGTAGCCAGCAGCGCCAGGTTGCCTGCCATCGCACCCATCCATTCTATATCATGGTTGCCCCACTGGATATCGAAATCGCGAACGGTGGACAGCACGTCCAGAATCTTACTTGCTCCAGGACCACGATCGAAGATATCACCTACCACATGCAGCGTGTCAATCGTCAGAGAATGAATAAGATAGCAAATAGCGATAATCAGCTGTTCCGCACAACCCGTCTCAATAATCGCATCGATAATGGCATTGTAATACGTCTGCCGGTCATGCTGCTCGAGGTTCGTTTCATGCAGCAATTCCTTGATGATATAAGCATAATCCGGCGGCAATAGCTTATGCACTTTGGAACGGCTGTATTTGATGGTCACGGCACGCGCAATCTCCACCACCTGTTGAATCATCTTGCGGTACCATGCTTCCAGTTGTGCACCGGAAAGGGAGTGTTTGATGAGCTCTATGCGTTCGTCCGGATAGTATATCAACGCACAGAGAGCACGTTTGTCTTCCTCGGACATTGAATCGCCATACACCTCGTCCACTTTCTTCCGTACCACACCCGAGGCATTCTTTATCATGTGGATGAAAGCCAGAGATTCGCCGTGCAGATCACTCACGAAATGCTCGGTTCCTTTGGGCAACGAGAGAATCGCGCGAAGATTGATTAACTCCGTTACCACCGATTGACTATTCGGAAATTTCTCACTTAATAACCTTAAATACCGCTCGTTTTCCATTATCATTTACAATTTTGCGAGTGCAAAATTACAACAAAAAAATGACATACGCAAATTTGTATGCCATTTTTTGCTGTTTTACCGGACAAATATCTTTTTTGTGAACCATTGCCCGTTGTAGAACGTTTTGATGAAATAGACGCCTATAGGTAAGTTGAAAGTGGAGAGTTGAGAGTTTAGAGAAGAAATATCTCCCTCATAGACAGTGAGTAACTTACCCGTTATATCCACGATATAATGAATGCCCTCGCCGTGAGGAATGGTCGGGTCCGCCTCCAAGTCTTTCTGGTCAAACGGATTCGGGATGAAGAGCTCCTCTACTTCTGAATCCTGAACACTGCCTTCTGACGGCTCACAAACAGGCATGTAACTGAACTCCACAATCGTGCGAACGAGCATATCATTCAGGTGCTCCACTTTTAGACTGTCGGTCGTCGGTTTGAGATGCGCGTTCCCGATGCCTGAATCGTCTGTCAGGAAGAACGAGGTGCCGTTAGTAACCAGTGCCATGGCTCTCAGCAGGAATTCGCCACTCTCGGCTATACCGCTGCAAACGACCGGAACAATCCGCACACCGAGTGCCGCTGCGTTAAGAATTTGCTCATGCAGAAGAGCAAGGGTTGCTGAATCCTGATGGCAAGGCGCATCTAAGATAAGGAACGCGATACGTGCACGCGCGTCTTCATTCCACCCTGCACTGTTCAGCGCCGCCATCAATGCCTCCGGAACTGCCTCCGGATAATCGCCTCCGCCACTCGCATACTGCTTGTCGATGAACGACTGAGTGACAGATATATCCTCCGTCAGACGGGAAAGACGCGTGATATATTCATCGCCATGATCACGGTAAACGACCGCACCCGTACGGATATTCAAGCCTCCCGTGGCATCTTTCGCACGCGCAATCACATCTTTCATCTCCGCTTGCAAATAGTGCAACTCATCCCCCATCGAGCCTGTAGCATCAAAGACGAACATCACATCCACATCTTCCGACACATCGCACGGCTCATCGATAACGATGGTCTTTTCCGGCACACGCACCATGGTCTTTTCTTGCGTCGTGATCAGATTGCCCCATAGTTCCGCCTTGCCGGTGTTATCCGTCACAGTCTGGAAAAGCGTATTGTTACCATACATCAGGGAAACGGGATAATTGGCAACCGGGAAACCGTCTTTATTCATCACCTGCACGGTATAACGCTGGCGCGGCTCTATACGCCATTCTTGAATGAACTTCGCATGCGTTTCATCCAGCACGCGTGGCCAGAAAGACCATTTGGCAAAATCGTTCACCTCGCCGGCTGTCAGCTTGCCGGCCGAGACATTATTGGTGCTCATCTTACCGCTTGCCGAAGAATAACCTATTTCCGTCATGAACACATCTTCTTCAACAGCCAGTCCGTCCTCGGCCGAGGTACTTGCATACGCGGCCTTATACACCGTACTGCGCGGCATTCCTGCCTCGGTTGCACAATACAATACCTCCTTGTCATTTTTGCCGGGGCGAAGCGGTTTGCGTGTCAGTTCAACGATGAGCAAACCCTTGCCACTTTCAGCTTTCCACTTTCCACTATCGACTTTCTTGGGCTCGAATCTATCATGCGAGAAACTGATCTGCTTCACGCCCTCCAATTGTTCCGGTTTCAGCACCACGCGCCCATCGAAAGAAGTGGTAAACGCTTGTTTGCCCACTTTCACTTGCACGTCCGCCAACAATGCCTGCGTGGTGTCCATAACGATGATGGTGAACAAGCCCTTTTCGCTGCTTTCCACGCTCGACTTTTGACTTTCGACTTTCTTGTTGCAAGCCGTCGCAGCCCCTATACTCAAGAGCGCCACAAGAATAAGAGAGATGATTTTTTTCATTGCTGTTCTGTTTTTTGACAAACTATCAACAAATAATATGCCAAAAAGTTCTCTTGGGCGAAAAGGAAGCCCCGAAGGGCTTCTTTTTCTTTCCCTAATCGCTAATCACTAATTCGCTAATCGATCAAGCCCGCGGGTGCGCTTGGTCGTAAGCTGCTGCGCATATGCTCCAGAGGTAAGCCTTGAAGGTCTTCTTGCCGTTAGGATCGTCCTTCTGTGCGAGGAAGTTCTGCTTGTCGGTGTTGACATTCATCAGGTCCTCTTTGCGTGCTTTTACCGCTGCTGCTACAGCTGCGAAACGTGTTCGTGCCCATAACTCGTTGCTGTTCGGAGCAGTGGTTCGATCATAGGTCGTCGCTTTACGGATGTAAAGACGGGTGCAATTCGGGTTGGTCGTCGGTGCCTCGCGGTGTGTGCCGATCAGGTAATCACCGTGGTTGTGACCGTCAATCTTTTTCGGTTTTGCCAGGCTTCCTTTTACATACTGAATACCCGGTGCATAAGTTACTTGTGCCATTCGCGTTCGGCAATCGGATCGCAAAGGTCGATACCGCTCCGCTAAATCGAAGGGGCGACCGATGCCTCCGCTCTCCCCACGGACTATCGCTACGCTAGCAGTCCGCGTGGACCCCCTATGCCGAGTGAGGGGGGATAAAAGTTAATAATTTAGGTTGTATATTTAAAATATTTTTTGTATCTTTGCACCCGATTTAACATCTAAGTATGGATTAAGGCCGAGTTTAGGATGGTTTTAAAACCGTAATTAACGTTCCGTCCCCATACTTTATACATCCAAAAACTGGATA
>JAFYZR010000057.1 GCA_017557345.1 Paludibacteraceae bacterium
CTGTTTAACAAAGGCGGGTGTTTTGATATATCTATGGCGAGAGTGTGGCACTCCTCTTTGTGATTCGTTAGGTTGTTGTCATGCTACTGTGGGTGGAATTATTGAAGATGGGAAATTAATTCAGAAGCAAGTGTATGCCATAAACACATCGGAATATGGAGATATAGAGCAATGCCCGATATTAATAGAACATGACGGGAATTATTACATCTATGCAACGTGGTATCAATATGAACCAAAACGAAAAAACAAAGGTATAGCAATATGGAAAGGAAAATCAATCGAACATCCTGATTTTGTGTTGCAAGATACCATCTCATTTAATTCTGCGTATACGGTAGACAAATTAGTGAATATACCTTTATTTGGACATATTTTTTATCTTCCCAAACCGCTTTATCATGATTTGTGGCATTTTGATTTATTTGAATATGAGAATAAACTATATATGGTTTCTGTTGCGGAAAAATGGGATAATATTATGCTATCGGTGTCTGATGATTGGATTCATTTTCGTACGTTCCGCAAACCATTAGTCAACAACCATTATACTGAGAACTATTGCGGTTATCGCCAATATTATTATAAGCCAACAGCCTTTATTAAAAATGATACATTGCATTTATTCTACACAGCTAATGCAAAAGACGACACGAATAGAAATCAATTATATCACACCTCAACACCTGTTAAAAGATTAATGAAATGAAATTATCTATTATAACAATCAATCGTAATAATGCCGCTGGCTTGCGCAAAACGCTTGCTTTTGTGGCATCACAGACATATCGTAATATCGAGCATATCATCATCGATGGTGCTTCTACGGATGGTTCTGTGGATGTTATTCGTGAATACGAATCCGCTAACTCACTAAACACTAATTCGCTAATCGTTAAGTGGATATCTGAGCCGGATAAGGGGATATATAATGCTATGAACAAAGGAATTAAGCGCGCAAGTGGAGATTATATCCAGATTCTCAATAGCGGAGACATACTCGCCGCTCCTGATGTCGTAGAGCGAATGATAAAAGAGTTAGAGAACAACAATTACCCCGAATTGCTGTTCGGAAATTCTGTGGATGTGTTGAAAGACGGAAGGCGGACTTTTCATGGGCCAAAAATCAAATATTCTTTTCTTACATTATATCGTGGAACTTATCCGCATGAGGCATCCTATTACAGAAGAGAGTTGTTCTCGGAAGACAGATATGGTCTGTACGATGAGTCTTTGAGAATAGCAAGTGATTGGAAATGGTTTCTTATAGCGATAGGATTAGGAAATGTAAAACCTATATATGTGAATATTGATGTGGTAATATTTGATACAGAAGGTATTAGTTCCACCAATTTACAGTTGAGCAAGGAAGAGAGACGTCATGTGTTGGAACAAGTTCTTCCGGCTACTATTCTTTCAGATTACGATGCTTATAATTTTGAGATAGAGCAGGTAGCCCGATTACGCCGACATCATCTATATGGGTTAATGTATCTCATAGAACGCGTATTGTTTAAATTTGAAAAATGGCATGTTATCCGACCATAGGTATGTGGAAACCAACACGAAAAGAACTATATAACATGTTCGGGTGGCGGACGAAGCGCCATTTGGTGGTCATCGAGTCTGATGACTGGGGCGCTATCCGTATGCCATCGCGAGAGGTGTATAATGAGTTTATACGTCGTGGTATTCGCGTAGATAAAGATCCGTATTGCCGGTATGATAATTTGGCAACCAAGCATGATCTGGAGAACCTTTTTGAAACGCTGCATTCTGTCAAGGATAAGAATGGGCATCCGGCAGTAATAACAGCCAATACGCTATCTGCTAATCCGGTTTTTGACAAAATACGCGAAAGCGATTTTACGCAATACTATTTTGAACCTTTTACGGAAACACTCCGGCGCGATGCAGTGCATGCGGGGGCATTCGAGATGTGGAAGCAAGGAATCGCTGAAGGAGTATTTTATCCGCAATCGCATGGTCGTGAGCATCTGTATGTGAAGAAATGGTTGCGAGCATTACAGAGTGGTGATTCGATTACGCGTACCGCATTTAATTTAGGCACATGGGGATTAACGGCGCATGTGGATCCTTCTATCCATGAGTATTACATGGGTGCATTCAATTCGTGCGAGGAAGCAGATATCCGGGACTTTGAGGTGATTATAGACGATGCGCTACGGATGTTCAAAGATATATTCGGGTATGAGTCAAAATCGTTTGTTCCTACCACATATGAATGGAGTCCGAAGATAGAACCGTTTCTGATTGAGCGAGGTGTGCGATATATCCAAGGTACATTCCAGCAGAAGATACCGCTGGATGATGACCAAACGATTAAAATCACCTATCGCGGATTCCAAGGCACGCGTACGAAAGCAGGCTTGATACGGTTATTTCGCAATTGTTTCTTTGAACCTTCTACCAAACCGGATTACGATTGTATAGGGGATTGCCTCAAGCGTATTGAGATAGCGTTTAAATGGGGAAAGGCGGCGAATATCTGTGCGCATCGTGTGAACTTTATCGGTTCGATAGATTCGGCAAATACGGATAGAACGTTGCCGGAGTTTAAGCAACTGTTGCAAGAAATCGTTCGCCGTTGGCCCGATGTAGAGTTTGTTACGTCGGATCAGTTAGGGGAGATAATCTCAAATTCGAATCAGCGTCTATGGACGGTGTGAGGGGATGAGTGGATGAAGGAATGAATGGATGAGTGGATATGGAAACAAAATATACTTATAAAGATTTAGATGCATACAGAGAATCAAAGATTCTAGTAAAATTAGTGTATGGACTATTACGCGAATTTCCGCGTGAAGAACAATATGCATTATGTGATCAACTAAGGCGTGCGGTGATATCCATACCATCTAATTTGGCGGAAGGTAGCGGCAGGTACTCTGTGAAAGAGCAACTCCATTTCATAGAAATCGCTTATGGTTCATTGCTGGAAGTTGAGTGCCAAATGGATATCGCGTATGATTTGGGATATATTTCGAATCAGCAATTATTAGATGTAACAATACAAATAGGAAAAGTGGCAGCATTATTGTCCGGTTTGCGTAGCAAGCGTTTATCCCTCACCCGCTAACCTCTCACCCATTAACCATTACAATAATGAAATTGTCTATAATAGTACCGGTATATAACGTAGAGAAATATCTGCGGAAGTGCGTAATCTCACTTGTTCATCAAGATTTTGAGAATTACGAAGTCATCTTGGTTGATGACGGTTCGACTGACGAATCACCGCAAATATGCGATGAGTTCGTCTGTGAGAGTCAAGAGTCAAGAGTCAAGAGTCAAGAGTATCCTTTAATAAGAGTAATACACCAAGCGAATGCCGGTGTGGGAGCGGCGCGGAATGCGGGATTAAAACAGGCAAAGGGAGAGTATCTGTGCTTTGTGGATAGCGATGATTATTGGGAGCCGAATGTGCTTGGTACGCTGATGGCGCAAGCGGAGCGCGAACAACTCGATGTGCTGAGGTTTGATTATAGGAATGTCCGATTAAAAGTCGAGAGTCGAGAGTCGAGAGTCAATAGACAAGATAGTTTTGGTGTAGAGTATGAGGTGTTTGAACCAAACAAGTATCCGCATCAGGTAGATACGCAGACGGATATTGTTTCTGGATTAAAGTATTTGGAAGAGCGGATGGGGTATGCATGTTATCCGGTGATGTTTATAATTAGGCGAGGAACGCTAATTAACGACTTAGGGAATGAGGGAATTAGTGAATTAGGGAAGGATTGTTTGTTTACGGAAGGGATACATTTTGAGGATACCGAATGGCTACCGAGGATGATGTTGCGAGCGAAGCGCGTGAACAGCACTCCGCTGATGGTGTATAATTATTTCTTGCACGAAGGCAGTATCACGCAGGTACAGGGACAAAACATGAAAATGCGGCAGAACATGGAGAATATGATGTTTGTGATAGAGCAATATTCTAAGTATCGAATTCAATACCCGCAATGCCGATGGCTGCGTAATATGCAAAGTATTATGACGCTTGGTGTCCTGACCTCTATAGCAAGAGTTTTTTATGAGGATAGGGATGAGTTTATCTCGCGCCTTTGGTCAATGGATATCTTTCCGCTCACGATGGCGGATCAAGGTACAACCTATACCCGTCGTGCCATATTGGTCAATCTTTTCGGGCCTAAACTTTATTGCACGATAATGCGCTTAACTGGTAAATGGTGATTGGTAAATGGTAATTGGTGATTTATGATTCCACACATTATACATTATTGTTGGTTTGGTGGCGCACCATTGCCGGAATTGGCAGAGCAGTGCATTGCTTCATGGAAAAAGCATATGCCCGATTGGAAATATATGCGATGGGATGAGACTAATTTCGATGTCGCATCCGCCCCTCTTTATGTCCGGCAAGCGTATGAAGCGAAGAAATATGCATTCGTGTCGGATTATGTGCGGCTATGGGCATTGGAGCGATATGGAGGACTCTATATGGATGTGGATTTTGAGGTATTCCGGCCTTTTGATGATCTGATGGATAAGTACCCCGCCTTTGCCGGGTATGAAGGATCCAAACGGAAACCGGTGATGCAGGGTGTGATTGCTTCCGAACCGCATGGAGCTTGGGTGCAAGATATGTTACAAACATATCAGTGTAGAAAGTTTGTAAAAGTTGATAATAGTTTAGACCTTACACCAAATACAAGTTATTTTACGGATCGACTTGAGGCACAAGGCTTCATTGCTGATGGAGTAGAGAAAGACGTGTTCTTATCCGCCGATAAGAAATTGGAAATTGGAAATTGTAAATTGAAAAATGGAACTTTTGGGTTGCATGTTTTTCCGGTGCATTATTTCTGTCCGGTATTGACGACCGGTGAAGATGTGCGGACTGCGGATACCTATTGCGAGCATAAGGGCGTGAGCTCGTGGGCACAAACTACATGGAAAGGACGTTTGTTATCTCGGCTTTCTCCGGCCTTTCGCATGAGATTAATCAAACTCAAGCGGAGGATTATAGGGTAGTGAGTGTATTGTGTGGGAATTAACGAATTAACGAGTTAACGAATTAGCGAATTAGTGAGTTAGAGATATTTTATGTTAGACGCGGCTAAGGCAGCGTCTTTTTTTTGTGTGAACAGGTGAAAAATATAGTAGAAAAAAGGTAAAATGAGGAAAAATTTGTAAAATTTCCCTATTTTGCTTGGTTGTTTCAGAAAAAAATTGTACCTTTGCGGCCGATTTTAACAATAACGATTATGTTAGTAGAACCAACACCGGCATTTTCTCAGACAGAAGCAGGAAAGATTGGACAACAAGCATTTGTGCTGTTGACTAATCCTGATTTTCAGTCTCTTGTGAGACGTATCAACAATGATTATCTGTATTGGGATAAGGCCAAATACCATCGTCCGGAAGACGTAGACCCGGCTGTTTTCTGGACAGCCATTAAGTTTCTGCGTCTTGCCCGCATCCAAACACTCCAGTTTGGTGGGTTCACTTTTTCATATTCTTTGACGGACAGGATGCAATCCTTGCTCAACCAGTTTGATATGAACTTTGGCGGCATGCTTAATTCCGCATCCATTATTCCGGAACAGGACAAGCAGATGTATCTGGTCAGTTCTATCATGGAAGAGGCTATTGCTTCCAGTCAGATGGAAGGTGCCAATACCACGCGCAAGGTTGCTAAAGAGATGCTGCGCAAACAGCAGACACCGGAAAACAAGGATCAGCAGATGATTCTGAACAACTACGAGACAATCCGCTATATATCAGAGCATAAGGATGAGGCGTTTAGTGTGCCGAATATAAAAATCATACATAGTTATATATCCAGAGGCACATTGGATGACGAGCAGATGGAAGGCACTTTCCGTACCTCGGATGACGTGGTGGTACAGAATGCCATAACGGGAACCGTGGTACATACTCCTCCTGCATTTGCACAGATAGAACCGATGCTGGAAGATTTGTGTGCATTTGCCAATGATGATTCGATGGAGAATTTCATTCATCCGATTATCAAAGCGATTATCATTCATTTCATGTTGGCGTATATCCATCCATTTGTGGACGGCAATGGTCGTACGGCGCGTTCGCTATTTTACTGGTATATGATTAAAAAGGGTTATTGGCTGACGGAGTATTTGTCTATATCCAGGGTGATATATAAAAGCAAAGCCGGCTATGAAAAGGCGTATATCTACACCGAAGCGGATATGAATGATATCTCGTATTTCATTCATTATAACCTTCTTGCGATGCAGAAGGCGTACGAGCAACTGAAGGAATGGCTGGAGGAACAGAGCAAAAAGCGCAAAAGCATAGAGCGGTTCAGAACGATAGAAGGTATCAATGATCGCCAGATTCATTTGTTGCGTTTGTTTATGGAAAATCACAATATGGATATGCGTGTCAAAGAGGTCGCTACACGATTCAATGTAACACCTCATACTGCTCGGACCGATTTGCAGCATCTTGCCGAATTAGGTTTGTTGCACGAAATCGCTATTGACAAGAAAACGAAAGCTTATGTACGCACAGCCGGGTTTGAGGATATTTTGGATGGGTTGTCTAAGTGATTGTAGTCAACTATTGTATCGTAATCAGTAGGGAGGAAGGAGTATATACAAAATTAGCGTGGATGGGTGTCCACGCTAATTTGTTTAGATGAGCCCGATCAACTCCTTGGATGCTCTTGGTCGTAAGCGGCAGCGCAGATAGACCATAAGTAAGCCTTGAAGGTCTTCTTGCCGTTGGCATCATCCTTCTGTGCGAGGAAGTTCTGCTTGTCGGTGTTCACGTTCATCAGGTCCTCTTTGCGTGCCTGAACGGCTGCTGCAATAGCAGCAAAACGGGTGCGTGCCCATAGTTCATTGCTGTTTGGAGCACTCGTACGCTCGTACGCACTACCCTTACGGATGTACAGACGAGTACAACTCGGATTAGTAGTCGGCGCCTCTCGGTGCGTACCAATGAGGTAATCTCCGTGGCTGTGACCATATTGTTTCTTCGGTTTTGCCAGGCTTCCGTTTACATATTGAATACCCGGTGAATAAGTTACACGTCCCATAATAATTAAGGTTTTTAGGTTGTATATTTAAAATATTTTTTGTATCTTTGCACCCGATTTAACATCTAAGTATGGATTAAGGCCGAGTTTAGGATGGTTTTAAAACCGTAATTAACGTTCCGTCCCCATACTTTATACATCCAAAAACTGGATA
>JAFYZR010000001.1 GCA_017557345.1 Paludibacteraceae bacterium
AAAGACGGAGTCCTGCATTTCCGGAGAAAAAGAATTCCACAGTTCGCGGCACTTGCCTTTCAGTTGGTCGTACTCTTCTTTTGGCTGCAAAAGCGCCAATAAATCTTCAAATAATTTCATAAGAATAAGAATAGAATAGAACTTCTTTTTTAATTTTTCTTTTGTGTTACTTTTCTTTTTATCGACTTTTCTTTTTCCCCGCTAATCACTAATTCCAAAATCGAAAATCGTAAAAAAATTTGCACATGTCAAAAAAAAGCAGTAATTTTGCAGGCAAAATTCGGATTTAGTAAAAAAACAAAATATATGGCAACACAGGAAGAAACATTTAAGAAAATCGTTGCGCATTGCAAGGAATACGGCTTTGTATTCCCGAGCAGCGAGATATACGACGGTCTGGGCGCAGTATATGATTACGGCCAGAACGGCGTAGAGTTGAAGAATAATATCAAGCGTTACTGGTGGGATTCGATGACGCTCCTTCACGAGAACATAGTGGGTATCGATGCAGCTATCTTCATGCACCCGACCACATGGAAAGCTTCGGGTCACGTGGACGCATTTAATGACCCGCTGATAGATAACCGTGACAGCAAGAAACGTTACCGCGCAGACGTGCTGATCGAAGATCAGATTGCCAAATATGACGATAAAATAGCCAAGGAAGTAGAGAAAGCCCGCAAGCGTTTCGGCGATTCGTTCGACGAGGAACTCTATCGTAAAACGAATGAGCGAGTTAGCGAATTAGTGAATAAACGTGAGGCACTGCACACTCGTTTTGCCAAGGCTATGAACGATAACAACCTTGACGAACTCAAACAGATCATCCTCGACGAAGAGATCGTTTGCCCGATAAGCGGCACACGCAACTGGACCGACGTTCGTCAGTTTAACCTGATGTTCTCCACCGAGATGGGTTCGACAGCCGATGGTTCGATGAAGATTTACCTCCGTCCGGAAACCGCACAGGGTATCTTCGTTAACTTCCTGAACGTGCAGAAGACCGGCCGTATGAAAGTGCCTTTCGGTATCGCACAGATCGGTAAGGCCTTCCGTAACGAGATAGTGGCCCGTCAGTTCATCTTCCGTATGCGCGAGTTCGAGCAGATGGAGATGCAGTTCTTCGTTCGTCCGGGCGAGGAGTTGAAATGGTTCGAGCACTGGAAGCAATTCCGCCTCAAATGGCATAAAGCACTCGGTCTAGGCGACGAGAAATACCGTTTCCACGACCACGATAAGTTAGCGCACTACGCCAACGCAGCAACGGATATCGAGTTCCTCATGCCGTTCGGATTCAAGGAAGTGGAAGGTATTCACAGCCGTACGAACTTCGACCTGAGCAGCCATGCCAAGTATAGCGGCAAGAAAATCGAATACTTCGACCCGGAACTCAACCAGGCCTACACGCCTTACGTCATTGAGACATCCATCGGCGTGGACCGTATGTTCCTGAGCGTTATGTGCTCGAGCTACGAAGAGCAGGCACTCGAAGGCGGCGACACACGCGTCGTTCTCCATTTACCGCCGGTTTTGGCGCCTGTAAAGGCTTGTATCATGCCGCTTGTCAAGAAAGACGGGCTGCCAGAGAAAGCACGCGAGATAATGAACGAACTGAAGTTCGATTTCAAGATCGCATACGACGAGAAAGACTCTATCGGTAAGCGTTACCGCCGCCAGGATGCAGTCGGCACACCGTTCTGTATCACCGTTGACCATGACACGCTTAACGATGGTTGCGTGACCGTTCGTTACCGCGATACCATGGAGCAAGACCGCGTGAAGATTGAAGACTTGCACGAGATAATCCGCAAGGCCACGGACGCCAAAGAGCTATACCGCAAGATTGTAGGTGACTCCTTGGAAGATACGAATGAGTAGTGTACGGTGTACGGTGTACGGTGTATGGTGTACGGTGTATAGAAAAAAAAGCGGAGCGTTGAGCTCCGTTTTTTTATTCCTTTAAACTTTAAACTTTCTACTTTAAACTATTGTACGCCTCGAGTGCTTTGCGAAGAACGACCATCGCTTTACCGAGGTCTTCTTTACATAAGATATATGCCATACGCACTTGATGACGGCCATCTTCCGGATTGGTATAGAAACCTGTTCCCGGTGCCATCATGATCGTTGCGCCTTCATATTGGAAATCGGTCAGACACCATTTGCAGAATTTCTCTGTATCATCTACCGGCAGTTCAACCATCACGTAGAACGCGCCCGTAGGAGCCGGGGCAAAGACACCCGGAATCTGATTGAGCTGGTCGATTAAGAAATTACGACGACCGAGGTACTCATCGTACACTTCCTGCATGTATTCCTCGGGCGTAGAGAGCGATGCCTCAGCGATGACCTGACCAATCAGCGGAGGACTCAGACGCGCCTGACAGAATTTCATTACCGCTTCGCGGACCCCTTTATTCTTCGTGATGAGCGCACCGATACGGATTCCGCACTCGCTATAACGCTTCGACACGCTATCCACGAGAATGACGTTTTGCTCAATGCCTTCCAAGTGGCACGCAGAGATATACGGCGACTTGGTATAGATAAACTCACGGTACACCTCATCCGAGATAAGATAAAGGTCATATTTCTTCACCAGATCGCGTATCTGGCGCATCTCCTGCTTGGTGTACAGGTAACCTGTCGGGTTATTGGGATTGCAGATAAGGATAGCGCGGGTCTTCGGTGTGATCTGCTTCTCGAATTCCTCTACCGGCGGCAGCTTAAAGCCGTTCTTGATATCCGTCTTAACCGATTTAACCACTGCGCCTGCGGAGATAGCGAACGCCATATAATTGGCATACGACGGGTCGGTTACGATAATCTCATCACCCGGATTGAGGCAACTCATATAAGCGAACATAATCGCCTCTGAACCGCCTGCCGTAATGATTATCTCATCCGGCGAGAGGTCAATGCCATAGTCCGCATAATAGCTCACCATCTTCGTTCGCAGCGATTTGAGTCCCTGCGAAGGAGAATAAGCCAAAATATCCTCATTAAAATGCTTGACCGCCTCCATCGCCTGCGGTGGCGTTTTGATATCCGGCTGGCCGATATTCAGATAATAGACATGAACACCCGCCAGTTTCGCCTCATCGGCATACTTCGCCAATTTACGGATTGGCGATTCAGGCATCGATTGGGCACGAAATGAGATTTCCATAATTCCCTAACTCGAAAATCGTTAACTCGCTAATCGTTAATACTGCGCAGCATCGTATACGGAATCGGCCACATCCGAGCCGACCAGCCGCTCAATGATACAGAAAGCAAAATCGGCACTCAGTCCGGGGCCTTTCGCTGTGATGATATTCTTTGATTCAACAACCAGTCCGCCCACAAAACTCTCTCCCAGCGCATCTTGGAAGCCCGGATAGCAAGTAGCCTGTTTGCCTTTCAGAATACCTAATTGCCCCAGCACAGCCGGCGCAGCGCAGATAGCTGCAATCGGTTTTTCCGCTTTGTTATGCTCTACGAGCAAGTCGCGGAGTGCAGAACACTCACCAAGTTTGGTTTGGCCACCCGGCAGGATAAGCATCTCTGAGTCGGAGAAGTCAATGCGTTCAATGAGCCCATCGGCCTCTACGGCGATGTTATGTGCGCCGAGCACCATCGGATTACCGGTAATGGAGACTGTCGTTACCGCGATATTAGCACGGCGTAACAAATCAATTGTCGTGATAGCCTCGATTTCTTCGAAACCATTGTCCAAAAACAAATAATTCATAAAACTTTAAACTCTAAACTTTTAACTTTAAACTTTTAGTTTAACTTGAATATATAGGTGATTGTTCCGATCTGATCATGGTCGCCCTCCGTAAACTTGGCCTTCCGAGCCGCCTCGAGAGCGAGTTGTTGTGTTTGTTTGTCTGATACATCGCCACCGGTGATGGAAGCGTTAATGACTTGTCCGGCAGCATTCACACGAATCTGCACCACTACTTTGCCTTCCTGCCTAAAGTCATTTGACGGCTGCGGGAGCGTTCCTTTAATGCCACGCCCTGCCAGGCTCCAACTGTTTCCTCCGGATGTGCCGTGGCCGACAGGATTGCCTTTCTGTCCGCTGCCTTGACCATCGCCGGAACCGGTGGTATTACCGGTATTGCCGAAGAGTGAGCCGAGTTGATTGGCTTTCGCGATAGCCTCAGCTTCCTTAGCCTTGCGTTCGGCTTCTGCCGCTTCGCGGGCTTTACGCTCTTCTTCCAGACGCGCTTTCTCCTCCGCCTCTTTTTTCTTCTTGGCCTCAGCGAGCGCAAGAGCCTCCGGATCTTCCGTCGTTACATATTCCTCCACCATAGGTGCGGAAGAGTGTGCAGGCGCAGCCGTTTCCGGCGAAGGCATAGGAACTGCTTCCGATTGCTCTGCCATATATCCGCCTGCATCTTCTACTTCGCCGAAGGCGACTTCAATGCCTTCCTCCTCTTCCGGTTGCACATAATAAAGGCGCATGAACCATAAGAGCAGGAAAACCAGCACCATAAACAAGATGGTGCCTATTGTTGCGATTATATGTCGTTTTTGTTTCTTGGTCACTTTACACTGTACACCTTACACCGTACACTGTACACTATTGTCGCTTCGTAGCGACAACCAGCCTCATATGATGTTCGTTAGCGATGTCGAGCACACGCACCACTTCCTTGTATGCCACATCCTCATCGGCATGCAGCGCGATATACAAAGTGCTATCCGATGCCTGAATACCGCTCAGATAACCTTCCAGGCTCTCCGGATCGATGGGTCTTGGTTTCTCTTTGCCAATCGCCACGAAATAATTACCGAGGTTGTCTATCGACACTTTCGCTACCTGCGGGCGTGTGGCAGTCTGCGCACGGGAAGTCGGCAGGTTGATTTTTATATCATTGGGAGAGGACATTGTAGACGCCATGACAAAGAAGAGCAACAACAGGAACACCAAGTCCGTCATTGAACTCATTGCGAACGTCGCTTCTACCCTATTTCGTCTTTTTAAAGCCATAAAATCATTTACGATTTACAAATTTACGATTTACGATTTAAGCAGGCTCGTTGAGCAAGTCCATAAACTCCAGTGTACGGCTCTCGAGGAGGCGCACCACGCGGTCAATACGTGCCACGAGATAGTTATAGGCAAACATAGCGAGGATACCTACAATCAAACCGCCGATGGTTGTTACCATTGCTTGGTACATACCGGTTGAGAGAGCGCTCATCTCAATAATGCCGCTGGAGGATTGCGCCATGTTATAGAACGTCTGCACCATACCCAACACGGTCCCCAAGAAACCGAGCATCGGAGCACCTCCGGCTATGGTTGCCATGATAACAAGACCTTTCTCCAGGCGGCCTACTTCCAGGTTTCCTACGTTCTCCACAGCCACTTGCACGTCTTGCATCGGGCGGCCTATACGCGTTATTCCTTTCTCAATCATGTGCGCGGAAGGAGTGTCCGTCTCTTTGCAGAGGTTCAGAGCCGAATCAATTTTGCCGTCGTGAATATAATCGCGGATACGGTCCATGAACGACTTATCCTCTTTCGTAGCCTGCTTGATAACTACCAGACGAGCGATGAAGATATAACATGCGCCGGCAAGGAGGATAGCCAGGATAAGCATTATCCAACCGCCATATTGCGCCATTTCCCATAAGTTGATTGACTCTTGCGTCATTTCTTCCATTACCGGCTCTTGAAGAGCGATTGTATCAATTTGAAAAAGCATATAATAAAATAAATTACAAATTATCAATTACAAATTACCAATGATTTACTTAAGTAAATCCAGATATTCCTGAATCGTTTCCTGGATGCCAAGATAGAGCGCATCGCAGATGATGGCATGTCCGATACTTACCTCCGCGGTCCACGGGAAAGCTTTGATGAACGGCTTGAGGTTCTTCAGGTTCAAGTCATGTCCGGCATTCATTCCCAGTCCCAGCTCATGCGCTTTCTCTGCTGCCGGGCGATACATCTCAATGGCACGTTTCGGATCTTCGGGGAACAATTCCGCATAAGGACCGGTATATAACTCCACGCGGTCGGCGCCAGTACGCAAAGCGTACTCCACCATTATCGGATTCGGATCAACGAAGATGCTCACGCGCATGCGATGAGCGTGCAACTGGTTCACCACGCCTTTGAGGAAATGCAGGTTTTTGCGTGTGTCCCATCCATGGTTGGACGTCAACTGGTTAGGATCATCCGGCACCAAGGTCACTTGCGTCGGACGCACATCTTCTACCAGCGCCAGAAATTCTTCCGTCGGATTGCCTTCTATATTCAACTCCGTCGTGATCATCGACTTGAGCTGATAGACATCCTCCTTGCGGATATGCCGCTCATCGGGACGCGGATGCACCGTTATGCCCTGTGCGCCGAACAACTCGCAATCGACCGCAAAACGCTGAACGTCAGGCAGATTGCCGCCGCGCGCATTGCGCAGCGTTGCCACTTTATTGATGTTTACACTAAGTTTCGTCATGAGTATGCCACAAAATCCGGTGCAAAGTTACAACAAATTTTTTAAATTTGCAAACTTTTTAGCAAAAAAAATATCGTGTAGCGTCCGAAGTGACTACAAATTTATGCCCATTCGGGGAGAAAAATTGAACATTTTTGGATAGGTGTTGCATAGGTAATAACCTCGACATAATACCGATGAGACACCGATTGGAAAAATTGAACATTTTGTCGAAAATCGAATATCGAAAATCGAAAATCGAAAAAAAAATTTGCATATTTGATTTTTTTTTAGTAATTTTGCAGCGCAAAATGTGTGCAAAAATGATTAACAACTATAATAACAAACAGTTATGAAAAAAATCTTTACTTTCTTTGTTGCTCTCCTGTGCGCAGGAACAATGATGGCCTTTGAAGGTGCATTAAACGGAGCATTCACTATTAATGCCTCCGGTGACAGAATTCAATTCTCGCAAGGCAACTTGCAGTATGTCGGTACGTGGCAGTTTGCCGAGAATCAATGGGATATTATCGGTGATGCACAAGCCGATGATAACCGCGACCTCTTCGGCTGGGGAACAGGTGATGCGCCCAACAAGGTCAGCACTGACAACAACGACTACGCTGATTTCGTTGACTGGGGTGTTAATCCCATCACTAACGGCGGCAACGAAGCCAACGCATGGCGTACGCTGACCAGTGACGAGTGGGCATATATATTGAGCACTCGCGCTACGGGAGTAACCGTAAATAGTACGGATAATGCCCGTTTCACTCTGGCAAACATCAACACAGATGCCACGTCCGTTTTCGGTCTTATTATCTTCCCAGATGTTTTTGCCGGAGCAGCAACAGCCGGCGTTACATGGGGAACCATCAATGCTGCTGATAACAATCCTACTTCCTGCACCTCAGCCGGCTGGGCTGCTTTGGAAGTTGCCGGTGCAGTCTTTTTGCCTGCTGCGGGCGGCCGCTACGGCACGGATGTGGACGATGTCGGGTACGGTTACTACTGGTCGGCTACGCCTAGCGGCACGAACTACGCGTACAGCCTCAGCTTCTATTCGTACGGCCTCTATCCGCAGGACTACAACTATCGGTACTGCGGTTTCTCTGTCCGCCTGGTGATAAAGATCCCCGCCGTTGGCGATACGATTGTAGTTGATGGCGTACAGTACAAAGTAACTTCAGTTACTTCCGGTGCAAAGAAAGTATCTGTTCCGAAGCAAGACTACACCGGTACATCACTCGTTATCCCGGCCAAAGTCAATTATTTTGGCGAGGATTATGCTGTGACTATGGTGGAGCAAAAGGCTTTCCAAGGAAATACATCCATTACGTCTCTCGATGTCGCAGCCGAGATGATCAATAGTTTTGCTTTCAAAGAATGTTCTAACTTGGCGAACGTCACTTTACGTGAAGGTGTGACAGGCCTTTACCGTGATGCCTTCGAAGGATTTGCTGCTACATCGATCACGCTGCCTGCTTCGCTGACCGAGATAGACGAATACGGCTATTACTGTCCGTTCCCCGATAATCAGTTGGAATCGATTGTCGTAGCAGCTGGAAACACCCATTTTGTGGTAGGAGAAGATGGCGCTTTGTATAACACAGATAGAACGCGTATCTATGCCTTCCCGCATAATTTCTCGAAACCTTTTAAAGAGATTCCTTCAACGGTACAGATTATTCACGATGATGTGTTTAATGACTGCACCAATATCGCGGACACCATCATTATCCCCGCGACACTACAAAGGGCTGCTTCTTTCCAGAATAGTAATGTCAAGTGTGTTATTCTTGAAAGCAACTTTTTGAATGTCCGCAGTTGTTTTCAAAGGTGTTCCGATCTTGAAGAGATTATTATCGGAGAGAATGTGACCCAAATAGGACAGCTCATGTTCACCGGAGCATGCAATGTGAAAAAGATTACCGTCTTGGGCGAAACGATGCCTGATTGGCAATATGGAACGGATACCAATTGGCCCGTTTTCGGAAACTATGGTGGTTTTTGTGGCGGAATATCTCCGTTTACTGATGCCAAGGTGTATGTTCATTGCGGACTAAGTGGTACGTATGTGGCCGATGAGAACAAATGGGCTAACTTTACCAATGTCATCGATACGCTGATGTATGATATCGATGTTACTGCTGAGAATGCGACAGTAGTTATCTTGGAGCCTGAAGAGTGCAACAAAGTAACTATTACTGCTACGCCGGAGGAAGGATTTGCCTTTGTCAATTGGGATAACGGCCTTACCAATCCGGAAATCACGATAACGGTGGACAAAGATACCGCACTTACGGCTAATATCAAGAAGATTCTCGGTGTTGGCGATACATTCTTTGCTGCTACTGTTGAAGGCGTGAATGTAACTTATAAGATTCTTACCAAAGAACCGGGCAATATGACCGTGCAGATTGGTCCAAAGACAGGTTTTGGTTCCGATAATGGTAATGCGATAAGCAAAACATATAACGGACCACTCACTATTCCTGAAACGGTAAATTATTATGATGAGACTTACACCGTTGTGGCTGTAGGAGGTCATGCGTTCTATCTCTGCGCCCTTACTTCACTTTCGTTGCCGAACACGGTACAAACTTTGGATCAAGGAAGTATCCAAGAGTGCACGTCGCTCACTTCGGTGAATATTCCGGAGGGTATAACCTTCATTCCGCGCTATAACTTCAGTTATATGAGTTCACTCACATCGCTTACTCTGCCGACCACATTGCAATATATCGGTTCCGGAGTATTCAATTATGATTTGCAATTGGCAACCCTCGAAAACTGGAATCCTTCCCAATATCTTCGCGTGGGTAGTAATATAGGCGCGATGGATACCAAATACTTTAAAGAAAATTGTATTGTTGAGAATGGTTTGAAGTATGCGGGAGATATTTTGCTGGGTAGAGTAAATTACTTGGAGTCCGATACGCTCGTTGTAAAAAATGGAACACGTCTAATTCCGTATATGGCTTACAACCCGAATGTAAAGACCATTGTCTTCCCGTCGACACTGGAAGCTATCGGAGCCGAGTCGCTCACGGACTATCCTGTTTTGGAGAGCTGCACGCTCAACGTTGCTACTCCTCCTGTAGTATACAGATCAAGGGATAGTCAAGATTTTGCCGCTGAGCTAACCGCAAATCAGATCTTTACTGGTACAACGCCAACGGATATTAAGGTATATGTTCCGAAAGCGGCAGTGGCAACGTATAAAGCTAACGCCAAATGGAATATGTTGGACATTCGTCCGATTGGCGGCTGGGAGATTCAGTTCGTGGACGGAGACGGAAATATCACCACGCAATTTGTGGAAGAAGGCGAGATGCCTGAAGTACCTGCTTCTGCAACGAAAACAGCTACCGATACGAAAGCCTATATCTTCAACGGATGGGACAAGACAGTGGTTGCGGCTACCGAAGATGCCACTTACACCGCTCAGTTCACGGAGATAGACCTCATTACCAATGTGGCGCTGACCGTAGAATTCCCGGATACAGGTGATGAGATTCAATCTCATGGTTACGGATACACACCCGAAGCTTTAGGTCTGACTGATCTCTGTCCGAAGGATGCATTCTATCATGTAGATAATATTTATTTCTATAATGCAGCAGGTGGTTACTTCGATGAGACAGCTCTTCTGCCGGGTACAACCTACATAATGCAGTTCTATGTTGCTCCGAACGATCACAGCAGTTTCAAACTTAGAGAAGGATCATTCTATCCGGATTACGACAACATGACCTTCACCGTTAATGATGTAGAACGTGAATATGATGTAATGCACATTACTTGGTGCATTTTCTCCGCTGACTTCACCACCTCTGGTGATGCTCCAACAGGAATCGAGAGTGTTCAGGATTCAGATATCAGTATTCAGAAGGTTGTTCGCGACGGCCAGTTGCTGATTATCCGCGGTGAGAAACAATATAACGCGCAAGGCGCACAAGTGAAATAATATGAAAATAGCTATTTTTGGTAATGCGATGAAATCCGAGACGTTGCGCGAGGTGCAGCATATCTTGGAGTTTATGGAGCAGAAAGGCGTTCATGTCTTGCTTTCCCAAGAGTTGCGTCAGGAATTGAACCTCCGCGAGTACCCGAGTTTTCCGGATAAATCGATTAGCGAGTTAGGGATTAGCGAGTTAGGGATTAGTGGATTAGCGGATGAACCGATAGACTTTGCGTTGTCGATTGGCGGCGATGGTACCTTCCTGACCAGTGCAGCCGCCATAGGAGACAAGAACATACCTATTCTTGGCGTCAACTGCGGCCGGCTCGGTTTCCTAGCCGAAGTACAGACGGACGCTCTGGATGAGATATTACAGAAGCTCATCGCCGGAGAATATACGATCGAGCAGCGCAGTCTGCTGAACCTGACGGTATTAGACAAAGACGGTATTGCTCGTGAGGGCTTGATCCTATCTCCGAACGCGCTTAACGAGATAGCTATCCTCAAACAAGGTCTGACGAACATGCTGACCATCGAGACCAAAGTAAACGGCGAACTGCTGCATACCTATCATTCCGACGGTCTGGTTATCGCTACGCCAACCGGCAGTACAGCTTATAACCTCTCCATCGGCGGTCCGCTGTTGGTGCCGCAGAGCCGTGGAATCATCCTAACGCCTATTGCGCCTCACAGTCTGACCGTTCGACCGATAGTAATGCTGGATGAGTGGAAATTTGATTTCCGTATCAGCAGTCGTTATGACGCGTACATGGTGTCCGTCGATGGTCGCAGTCAGAGTTTAAGCACCGACATGAGTCTGCATGTAGAACGTGCTCCGTACACCATCAAAGTAGTGCAAATAGGCGATAATAGCTTCTTAAAGAGCTTGCGGACAAAACTGAATTGGGGGAAATGATTTTAGATTTTATAACTTGGGATGTTGACCCGATATTGATTCATTTCGGGGACGGAGGAATACGCTGGTACGGTCTGCTGTGGGCCATCGGTTTGTACGTGTGCTGGTCCATAACGGACAAGATGTACAAGCGCGAGAATTGTCCTGCCGAATGGTCCGACCAGTTGTTCTTTTGGCTGGCCATCGGACTGATTGTAGGTGCACGCGTAGGGCATTGCTGGTTCTATGAATGGCACCAATATGGTCAGCCGTGGCATCTGTTTGGATGGGAATTCACCTACCGCAATCCGTATATCGAACAGCCCTGGCGACTGGTAAAGATATGGGAAGGCGGCTTGAGCAGTCACGGCGGAGCTATCGGACTAATCACCGCCTCATGGCTGCTGAATAAATACAAATACAGCCGCTATCCGCAATACGGCACCAGTTGGCTCTGGATCCTTGATCGTGTATGCGTGGGCGTGTGCATCACGGCGATGCTCATTCGCCTGGGCAACCTCTTTAACAGCGAGATATACGGCGGTCCGACAGATCTGCCGTGGGGATTTATCTTCGTTCGTGACGGTCAGACAGTTCCTTGTCACCCAACGCAGCTATACGAGATTCTATACTGCTTTGTTGCCCTGTGCGTTGTATGGCCGCTATATTGGCATACCGAAGCCAGACGGCGCGAAGGATTGCTGCTCGGCATATTCCTGGAGATCATCTTCATCACACGTTTCTGCCTGGAATTCATCAAAAACGACCAAGAAGCGTTTGAGGCAAATCATGTGCTCAACATGGGTCAATGGCTCAGTTTGCCGTTCATCGCTTTGGGCATATTCCTTATTGTTCGCGCGTATATGCGTCCTCTTTCGCCGGTAGTGGATAAACAGCCGGAGAGTCTCGATAAGAAATATCAAGAGAAGAATTGACGATTGGACGATTGACGATGTACGATTGATTGACGATTGATTTTAATTGACGATTTATTTATGACCAAGAAGGATCTGAGAATAGTTTATTTGGGTACGCCGGAGTTTGCTGCAGCGAGTCTGCAAGCTTTGGTAGAAGGCGGATATAATGTCGTAGCGGTAGTCACCATGCCGGATAAACCGGCAGGACGGGGACACCAGGTACAATTCTCAGATGTAAAGAAATACGCCTTATCCGTCGGCCTGCCGATTCTGCAACCCGAGAAACTGAAGGACGAGACTTTCATCGAAGAACTTCGTTCTTATCATGCAGACTTGCAAATCGTCGTTGCTTTCCGTATGTTACCTGAGGTTGTATGGTCCATGCCGCGACTAGGGACATTCAATCTTCATGCCTCTTTATTGCCTCAATACCGCGGTGCTGCGCCAATCAATTGGGCCGTGATGAACGGCGACACGGAAACCGGAGCTACCACATTCATGCTAAAGCATGAGATAGACACGGGAAACATGATTCTACAGGAACGCATCCCTATCGGTCCGAACGAAGATGTGGGGTCTGTGCACGACCGTCTAATGGCTCTCGGCACAAGAATGGTGACACGCACCGTGGACTTGATTATTGATTGCGAAAATCAAGGTATTCCCGTTCCTACAACGCCACAACCCGAGTTAACGGACCTACGTCCAGCGCCGAAGATTTTCAAGGAAGACTGCGAGATAAAATTCCAAGAGAAGACCGCCGAAGAAGTGCATAATTTCGTTCGCGGACTCAGTCCCTACCCCGCCGCTTGGGCAAACCTGAACATCAACGGGCAAGTATTTGAGAACGTGAAGGTGTTCAAAGTGGAAAGTTTAAAGTTGAAAGCGGAAAGTAAAGGAGAGATTATTGTTCCTTGTCGCGAAGGAGCGGTACGGATTCTCGAGCTGCAAGTCCCCGGAAAGAAACGCATGGATGCACGTGCATTCCTTAACGGACTGCACTAGTTTAGTGTTTAGAGTTTAGTGGATTATAACGCGATAATAGACAAGTACTACGGCAATGTGCCGGAATTGCGGCATATTCTGGTGACGCACAGCCGACAAGTGGCGGATCGGGCGTTAC
The DNA here is from genome assembly GCA_017557345.1 of Paludibacteraceae bacterium. Classification (GTDB taxonomy): domain Bacteria; phylum Bacteroidota; class Bacteroidia; order Bacteroidales; family Paludibacteraceae; genus Colicola. The sequence goes on from JAFYZR010000001.1 coordinate 13,343, forward strand.
GTATTATTGATAAACATCCCAAATGGGATGTAGACCGTCAGTTTGTTGAGGAAGCCGCTATGCTTCACGACATAGGAATCATCTTCTGTGACGCGCCGAAAATCCATTGTCACGGGTCACATAAATACATTGAGCATGGCTATCTGGGCGCAGAACTATTGCGTCAGGAAGGCTTGCCGAAACATGCATTAGTGGCTGAGCGACACACAGGAACGGGCATTACGATTGAGCAGATTGTTCGCGAAGAATTGCCTATCCCCGAACGTGATTATTGTCCGCAAAGCCTGGAAGAGAAAATTATTTGCTATGCAGATAAGTTCTATTCAAAGAGCCACCTCGGCGAAGAAGTAGACATTAATAAAATCAAGTATAATATCTGGAAATACGGCCACGAAGCGTTCGTTCGCTGGAATGAGTTATGCGCTTTGTGTGAGTAACCGGGCTTTCTGCGTGAACCTCGATAAGTTTAGAAATGGCAACCTAAACCTGCCTTAACAATCGCATCGTACCCCAGGTTCGTTTCTACATATCCATATACCGGCCAACTGCCAAAGGCTACGCCTACCGGCGTAATATTCAAGGCAGGCAACCAAACTGCCTCTCCGTCAGAACCGGAAAAGCCAGGTTCGTATCGCGTGTTTGCGAAATGCACACCTACACCTACATCCGCACCAGAGTATACTTGTACGCGCGGACGATTGAAATAGGTAAACTGCACACTCGCGACCAGAGAAACAGTATTGTTTCGCGTGACTCCTTTCTTCTTCGCATCGGCATCGCTACTCTCATAGATATCATAGGCATCAATCTCCCAGTTGAGTTTACCTCCTACACGACAATACCAATTCAACTGGTAGTAGTACTGCAAGCCGTAGTTTCCGTAATAATTCCACTCACGGGAGTGTCCGGCAGCAGCAGGAATCCATGCAAAGAGTTGCTTGACAGCCCAAAATCCGCTGAATAAACCAACGCTAATCTGGAGTGTATTGCGTTGAGCCTGATAGTAAGGAACAGAATCGTGCGGCAGATAGTTATCCGAGGACGATATTTCGGTTGCATTGGCAGATTCTTGTGCCATTACTGAGGCACAGCTCAAAGAGGCGGCCATCAGAAATACTATTATTCTCTTCATACTCATTATCTGAATTTATGCGCAAAACCGATTGAGAGCAGTTCGCGGAACTGCATCTTCGCCCGTTCATCGCCTTCCATAATTACCGAACTATCATACCTCGGATGAATCGTCAGACGGGAAGTAAGCCAACGATTGATGATAAAATCGCAGTTTATCTCCAAGTCTAACTCCACATTCCGATAGTTGGTATACATATAGAATTTTGTTTCCAAGGCGAACTCACGAACCGGTTTCCACGTATATTCCACGCGGACGGAAGAACCGATATTATGTTGCGTTTGTTGACCGGGTTCCAGACCAAAATCCTTGCCGTTAACACGCGCTGTATCCATGATATGGATAACCTTGTATGAAAGCGGCGAGAAAGACACAGACAAATCCTTGATGGGCTTGTAATCAAGACCAAGTGCTGCTGTGAATCGGAAAGGCGAAAACGGTCCGCTCTTGAGGTTATGCGAATTGGATTTATAGGTAGGCAATAATCGTGTCTCTATCTCTGACGAAATCGATGCAAAGAGTTTAGGCACAATCCGGTAGTTTCCTTTGGAATAAAGGCGGAACAGATCGTCCGTCGTATTCATTTTATGGATAGTGTCCGCCGAGATAGTGGATCCGCCCATGCGCCATTCGCCGAAGTTCTCCCACGTGAAATTCTCCCGAATGTAACTGATTTGTCCTTTCGCGCTGGTAAGTGCAGCAAAAGACGACGACCCACCTTGATACCAGTTGGCGGTAACATAGTTCTGCGTGATCTGCGCCATGAGGGTCAGTTCGCGCCGCCAAGGAGAATGCATATCCCGAATGGCGCGTAGTACATCGTTTCGATCCTCCTCTGCATCTTTGACCCAAGATTTCTCAATCACGATATGCGGCGTTGTATCCATTTTCTGGATAACAAGACTGGCATTAACGGTACGCAGCGAATCTATCTCATGCAACTCTTGCTCAATGGAATCCAGACGCATGAGTTCCGCCAAGGTCATTAGCGAGTCACCGGCATACAAATCCTCGCTCTGCCGGCTTACCATTTCCAACAGATACGCATCCATATTGACCGTTTGATTTTGGTCAGCCAGTTTAAACGTATCCGGATAAAGATGGATACTATCGTTTTGTGCCGCCAGAGATCCGGCGGCACAAACAAACAGTAATATTAGAATCTTAAATCTCAAATTTCAGATTTTATACTCCTGCAGCACCTAATTTGCCGTGGCATTGTTTGTATTTCTTGCCACTACCGCATGGACATGGGTCATTTGGACGCGGTTTCTTATCCACACGAATCGGTTCCGGGCGTCCTTGCTCACGCGTATCACGACCTGCCGCAGCTGCAGCACCTGACGCTTGAGCCGCTTGTTGAACGGCATCTTTCTGCGTACGATATTTCGAATAATCCTGACGACGTTGCTGTTGGGCTTGCTGAACATGATCCGGTTCTTGCTGATGTATCTGGCCACGCAGCAAGATTGCGATTGCACGACGATTCAGGTTATCAAGCATACCTCTAAAGATATTAAACGACTCCAGTTTATAAATCAACAGCGGGTCTTTCTGTTCATACGAAGCGTTCTGGACGGATTGCTTGAGGTCATCCAATTGACGGAGATGCTCTTTCCATTCGTCATCAATCACGAAGAGCAACATACGTTTTTCGAACTCTTTCACTACCTCTTTGCAATGGCTCTCTGCCGCAGCTTTCAGGTTCACGGCTATGTTATAAACACGCTTTCCGTCGGTAATAGGTATGAGAATATTCTCATACATCTGACCTTTGGTCTCATATACACGCTGGATAACCGGGTCTGCTATCTGCATGAGTTTATCCATACGGCGCTTGAAACTATCGAGTGCAGCCTCAGCTAGTTGCTCGCTCATTTGCGCACGACGGCCCATATTAAACTCTTCTTCCGTGAATGGAACTTCCATCGCAAACGTCTGAAGCACCTCTTGCTGCAAGCCTTCGTAATCATTAGCGGAGCGTGCGTCAAGGTAAATATTTTCAGCCGTCTCGTAGATCATATTCGTTATATCTACGCCGATTCGTTCACCCAAAAGTGCGTGATGGCGTTTCGCATAGATCAAGTTACGCTGCTGGTTCATCACATCATCATACTCGATCAAACGTTTACGGATACCGAAGTTGTTCTCCTCCACTTTCTTTTGCGCACGCTCGATGGAATTAGAAATCATGTTATGCTCGATCATCTCGCCTTCCTGGAAGCCCATACGATCCATGACGCCTGCGATTCGTTCCGAACCAAACATACGCATCAAATCATCCTCCAGCGAGACATAGAATACAGAACTTCCCGGGTCACCTTGACGGCCGGCACGACCGCGTAACTGGCGATCCACACGACGACTCTCATGACGCTCCGTACCGATGATTGCAAGACCTCCGGCCTCTTTTACTTCCGGTGTCAGTTTAATATCGGTACCACGACCTGCCATGTTGGTTGCGATGGTTACAACGCCCGCTCTACCTGCTTCGGCAACAACCTGTGCCTCTTGCTGGTGCAACTTGGCGTTAAGGACATTATGCTTGATCTTACGGATGTTAAGCATCTTACTCAACAACTCGGAAATCTCGACACTCGTTGTACCTACCAATACAGGACGGCCTTGCTCTACCATGTTTTGAATCTCATCGATAACGGCATTGTATTTCTCACGCTTGGTGCGGTAAATACGGTCGTTCATATCGTTACGAGCAATCGGTTTATTGGTAGGGATAACAACTACATCCAGTTTGTAGATATTCCAGAACTCACCCGCTTCCGTTTCTGCCGTACCGGTCATACCGGCAAGCTTATGATACATACGGAAATAGTTCTGCAACGTGATGGTTGCGAAAGTCTGCGTTGCGCCTTCCACTTTCACGTTCTCTTTTGCCTCAACTGCTTGATGCAGACCATCCGACCAGCGACGGCCTTCCATAATACGGCCGGTCTGCTCGTCAACAATCTTCACCTCGCCATTATCGATGATATAATCAACATCTTTTTCGAAAAGCGTGTAGGCTTTGAGCAGTTGGTGAACCGTGTGAACGCGCTCAGACTTAATCGAATAATTCGTCAGAATATCGTCTTTCTTTTGTTGTCTCTCTTCGGCAGAAAGGCCGCTTGTATTCTCTAATTCTGCAATCTCGGAACCTACGTCCGGTAATACGAAGAAGTTCGGGTCATCGGTTGTTCCTGTCAAAGAATCGATACCTTTATCGGTCAGCTCAATGGACTTGTTTTTCTCGTCGATAACGAAATACAGTTCATCGGTTGCGATGTGCATATTCTTCTCATTCTCTTGCAGATAGAACTCTTCGGTTTTCTGCAAACGCACTTTAACTCCCGGCTCCGAGAGATACTTAATAAGCGCTTTGCTCTTCGGCATACCTTTGAAAGAACGGAAGAGTGCCAATTCGCCTGCCTCACGTTCTTTCTCATCTGCAGAACCCATCTTGGCTTTTGCCTCGGCTAACAACTTTGTTGTTAAAGTCGTCTGTTGGCGTACCAGCGAAGCCACGCGATCCTTGTATTCATCGAACATCTGATCCTCGCCACGAGGTATAGGACCGCTGATAATCAACGGAGTACGAGCATCGTCAATCAAAACCGAGTCCACCTCATCGACAATGGCATAATTATGTCCGCGTTGTACCAAATCCAACGGAGAAGTAGCCATGTTATCACGCAGGTAGTCAAAGCCGAACTCGTTATTCGTACCAAAGGTAATATCGCACGCATAGGCCTTACGACGCTCGTCAGAATTAGGTTTGTGCTTATCGATACAATCAACGGTCAAACCGAGGAACATATAAATCGGTCCATTCCATTCCGAGTCACGTTTTGCCAGGTAATCGTTTACCGTCACAACGTGCACACCTTCGTGCGTCAAAGCATTCAGATAAACCGGCAACGTAGCAACTAAAGTCTTACCTTCACCGGTCGCCATCTCTGCTATCTTTCCTTGATGCAAAACGACACCACCAAAGAGCTGGACATCATAATGCACCATGTCCCAAGTGATCTCGTTTCCTCCGGCCATCCAATGGTTCTTGTAAACCGCCTTTGCCAGATTTTCGCCTCCAACTATCTCTACAAAGTCAAATCGCGGATCTGCAGCCAAGGCACGATCCATCTCCGTTGCGGTCACTTCTACGGTCTCGCTCTGCGCGAAACGACGAGCTGTAGATTTAACAATCGCATAGGCTTCCGGCAAAATCTCTGTGAGAACCTGCTCGTAAACCTCTTTGATTTCTTTTTCCAGCTTGTCAACTTCGTTGTAAATCTTCTCGCGTTTCTCGATTTCCGTTCCTTCGATGGATGCTTTCAACTCCGCGATACGTGCTTTTTTATCCGCCACGGCGGCTTGCAGTTTGTCCATCAATGCCCAAGAACGAGCACGCAACTCATCATTCGACAGCGCATCAATCGTTTCGTACGCTGCCTTGATCTGGTCTACTATCGGCTGAATGGCACGCATATCTTTCTGCGCCTTGTTGCCGAATAGTTTGGTAATAATCTCTAAAAAACTCATATATCTTGTTCTGTTATTCTCTGTTCTGTAGCGTCCACAATACGCCAAAATACAAATTCGGGTGCAAAGTTACAACAAAAAATTTACATATGCAAGAACAAAATGCATGCCACACACTTTTTTCTGCCGTTTTGGCAGTTTTATTGGTCATCTAAAGACAAGAAAAATTGAACATTTTGGAATGAAAAAATTAGGTCAAAACCTCGACATAATACCGACGAAACCTCGAAGACCCGAAATATTGAACATTTTTACACTTTTATGCTATACACTTTACACGAAAAATCGCCTAAAGGCGTTTTTTTCTTGCATATGTCATTTTTTTTTACTACCTTTGCAGCCGATTTTATTAATTTGGCGTATTGCGGGCATATGCGTGCATATTATTAGGGTGTTTAGCGGCTGCCAACATAATGGCAGTTCCGGCAAGACGAGGATGGCAGACGAAAAATCTGTCAGACGGACGTGAGATAAGCGTCTGTCTCGTTGGCGATGAATATTACCATTTCTGGCAGACAGCAGATGGCAAAATTGCCCTACCACAAAATGACGGAACATTCGTTCTTTCCGACGAAACGGCTCCAACGCCCGAAGAAATACGCGCACGCAAGAAGGCTTCGCCGATGTTTGCCGAGCAACCGCATAAAATCGGAACTCCAAATTTAGCCCCAAGAGGATTAGTTATTCTGGCTGCTTATCAAGACGTGGACTTTCAGACAGAGAACACGCAAGTTGCCATGTCTGAGATGCTGAATAAAGAAGGTTACGACTACAATGGAGCAACCGGTTCGGCTGCGGATTATTTCAAGGCACAGTCAAACGGGCAATATTCGCCGATTTTTGATGTTGTGGGACCGGTTGTTTTGCCGAACAATCGCGCATATTATGGAGCTAACACATCCAAACCCGGCACAGACATTCGGCCGGATGAAATGATTGTTGATGCTTGCACGGCTGTGGATGAACAGGTTGATTTCTCGCAATACGACAGCAATAATGACGGCAAGATTGATTTGGTGTATGTTATTTATGCCGGAAAAGGCGAAGCGGATGGTGGTCCGGCTGAATCCATTTGGCCGCACAGATGGACTGCATATGGAACGTTTGACGGAAAATCTTTACACGACTACGCATGCTCAGGCGAATTAGAAGGTTTTAATGATGATAACAAGCGGAATGGCATTGGTACGATTTGTCATGAGTTTGGACATGTTATCGGCCTTCCTGATTATTACGACACCAATTATAAAACGAATTACGATGCAGGCCTCACGCCCAATGACTGGAATGTGATGGATCAAGGATGCTATAACAACGATGGCAAAACGCCGCCTAACTATTCTATTTTCGACAAATACTTCATTGGCTGGGCAACACCTAAGTTCTTGGCGAAAGATGATCAACAATTCATTCAAATGACCACCGATTATAACGATGCATATCAAATTACCGGAAGTTCGGCTCTTGTGCCCTACTATTCAACCGACACGGTTCTATACATCGAAAATCGTCAGCCAGAAGGATGGGATACCTATCTGCCAGGACACGGAATGATTGTTTGGCAAGTTGTTTATGACCAAGATGCATGGGATAATAATGTGCCCAATAATACCGCCAACAAACCGCGTTTGACGCTTTTGGCTGCAGACGGAAATCTGATGATTGGAAATATTGTAGAACAAGGAGTGACCTTGCATGAAGGCAAGTCAGATCCATTCCCGGGAACAGCGAACATCGAAGCGTTCTACGCTTTTACAGGCTGTGAATTGACGGATATACAAGAAACGGATGGCGTTATCAAGTTTAGTTTCAACGGAGCCGAAGATCCGGCAATGGAAATTGGAGATTGTAAATTGGAAATTGGAAATTGTAAAGTGCTTATCGACGGGCAAGTCTTTATCATTCGCCAAAACGACACATATACTATATATGGACAAAAAATAACAACATTTAACAATTAAAATTTAAAAATCATGAGAAAAATTCTTTCGAGTTTATTAGCTCTATTGGTCACGGTGACATTATTTGCCGCTCCGCGTACCGTAGAAGAAGCAGCTGCTATTGCTGCTCGTTTCACTAACAGCCAACCTCAATTGAGCCGAATGCACAAGGCTCCGCGCAAAGCGGCAGATATGAAGTTGGCACATAAAGCATTGCAGAATAATTCCGAGGCAGCGGCTTTCTACGTATTCAATCAGGAAAATGCAAACGGATTTGTAATTGTTTCGGCAGATGACAGAACGGCAGAAGATGTGTTAGGTTATACCGAGAACGGTTCGTTTGATTATAAAAACATCAACCCGAATCTCAAGTTCTGGCTCAACCGTTACGCAGAAGAGATTACTGTGCTCCAAAACATTGATGATAGTGAGTTTATCAACGAGCCGCAAGCCCGCAAAGCAAAACAAGTAACTGCTATTCCAAACTTACTAGTAAACGATCAAGGATATGAAATCACTTGGTATCAGGAAACTCCGTACAATGACTACTGTCCAATTGACCAGCGCGACCAGACACGTTCCCTGACAGGTTGTGTAGCTACGGCTACTTCTGCTGTAATGTATAAGTGGCGCCATCCGGCCAGTGGTCATGGTACACATTCGTATACTTGGTATAACTGCAAAAATGACAACTGCAGCCAATATTGGACTAAGACAGTAACTTCCAATTTTGACACTGTTGCCTTCAACTGGGCTAATATGCTTCCTGCTTATGAAGGTATAAGTGCCACCGCTGCGCAGAAGAAAGCGATAGCATCGCTGATGTATAATGTAGGCGTTGCAGCAAAAATGCAGTACGGCGGTGACGCTAATGAAGGTTCGGGCGCTTGGACGGATGACATGGCGTATGGTCTGATTACATATTTCGATTATCAGATAGACAAGTTTGTTACCATGTATTCCTCAAAATCTGACTACGAAGACGCCAAAGGTACTAACGTGGCAAACGTGACAGCCGAATACGGCTTGAGTTCCGCGCAAATCACCTCCTATTTTAATGCTGACTTGGAGGCTGGTCGTCCGATTGTTATGGGTGGAGAAGACTCCTCCGGTGGAGGCCATGAATTTGTCTGCTGTGGTCGTGATGCCAACAATAAATTTTATATCAACTGGGGTTGGGAAGGCACCAGTAACGGCTATTATGCCATCACCTCACTCAAACCGAGTGGATATTCGTATAACTTCTCCACTCACTTGGATGCCATCATCGGTCTCCGTCCTGCGGCAGATCCTTTTGAAATTACTTGGATGGCGGATGGTGAAGAGTTCACTAAAACAACAAGCACCGGTTCGGTAGTATTACCTGCTTCTACGCCCGAAGCCTGCGAAAGCGGCAAAGTGTTTGTAGGTTGGACGGCTACTGCGGACTACGAGCATGCCACCACCGCTCCAACGTTTGTCAAAGCGGGCAATGCAGTTAGCGAAGGCGCTATTTTCTATGCAGTTTATGCTACACTGGAAGGCGGAGGAAGCAGCATGGTTACATTTACTCCGGGAACAGATACGGGAGAAACCAGTGTTACTAAGGATAATATTACCTGTACCATGACTACAATGAACAACGACTCGTATTATCAAATCTATGCTAATGAGTCTGGTACATTCTCTTGTTCAACAGGCAATATTACAAAGATTGAATTTACATGTACTGCCAGTGGCAAAGATAAATATGGTCCGGGCAATGCATCTGCCGATGGTGGCAACTATAGTTATTCTGGCGACAAAGGCACATGGACAGGTGATGCTGCATCAGTTACCATTTCCTCTACAAAACAGATTCGTATGACTACTTTGAGCATTACAGCAGGTTCCGGGAGCTATTCAGATTATTCAACTTCTTGTGGAGCGCCGGCAGAGAAATATGCAATTACCATCAATCCTTCGACTAATGGTAGTTTAGCCACTTCGCCGAGTACAGAAGCCGCGGCAGGTCGTAAAGTGACAGTAACAGCAACTCCTGCTACTCACTATCAATTAGCAACTCTCACCGTGAAAGATGCCGATGATGCAACTGTAGCTGTTAGCGGCGAAGGCAATGTACGTACCTTCACTATGCCTGCTAAAGCAGTAACTATTAGCGGAACATTTGAAGAGCAAGCAAAAGTAACGGTTCGTTTCTTTGATAAGGGCCAACAGATTTCATCTGCACAATATTTCATCGGTGAAACAGCACAGAAGCCGGCTAATCCTATTCCTTCTTGCGATGCATATACCTTTGTCGGATGGTGGACTGCAGAACTTCCTGCAAACAACAAAGACGCCAAAGCATGGATTACCAACTTCACCGTAACCGAAGCAAAAGATTATTATGCAATCTATAGTTTAACCGAAGATGGCGGCAGTTTGGTTCCTACCAACACATATAAAAAGATAACTTCTGAGAGTGAACTATCGACAGCTAACTATATTGTTGTAGGATATTACAACTCAGGCTATTACGCAATGAAGAACGAAGTATATAGTAATTACTATGTTGCTCAACAAGAAGTAACTCCGAGTTCGGATATTATCACAACGAATGATGAAGGTATTATTTGGGAAATTACCGTGAACGGCGATAATCTGTCATTCTATAACGAAGAGATTGGTAAATACTTATACATATTACAGGATAACACACATTATAATCTCAAATTTACGAGCGAAACTAGCGGTATCTATTTCACTTACGCTGTAAATAGCGGTAGTTGGGAATTTATTTCCACTACTTATACCGATCGATATATGCAATATTACGGAAGCAAGAGCGATTTCTCGGTTTACACCACAGCCGGAGACCCGATTTACTTGTACAAGCAGCAAGTGGAGATTTCCGGCACGACATACTATTCGTCGGTTATTTCTTGTGGCGGTACAACTATTGAGAATAACACAATACAACCCGAGACGAATAAAATACTGCGTAACGGACAAGTATTGATTATTCGTGACGGCAAAATATACAACGTTTTAGGCGTTCCAGTACAATGAAAAATATAGCATTTATCATCAATCCTATTTCGGGATCGAAGGAGACGCAAAATGCCAAGCGTAAGCTGCCAAAGCTGATCATGCAGACTTTGGATAGCGAACAATGGCTACCGAATATCGTTTTTACCGAACGAGCAGGTCATGCAACGGAATTAGCAAATCAGTTTGCCCGTATGGGCTTTGATGCCGTTGTAGCAGTCGGTGGAGATGGAACGGTAAATGAAGTAGCACAAGGTATCCGCGGAACACAAACGGCTCTGGGCATTTTGCCTATGGGTAGCGGAAACGGCTTTGCGCGTCATTTGAATATTCCTATTCGCCCGAATAAAGCGATTGAGATGATTAATCATTCAGAACCAATAAGTGTCGATTACGGTCTGGCGAACGGGAAACTGTTCGTCAGCACCTGTGGCACGGGTTTTGATGCAGTAATAGCAGATCATTTTGCAGGAAGTAACAAACGCGGTTTTGCTACGTATTTGCAGAACATTTTGCATGAGGTATTCTCTTATACGCCGCAGACCTATCATATTGTAGGCGACGGATTAGATGTGACTCACAAAGCGTTTCTTATTACTTTCGCTAATGCGAATCAATGGGGATACGAAGCACTTATAGCACCTAAAGCGAGCGTACAAGACGGGAAAATGGATATCATGCTGATGTCAAGTCATGCTATCTTAGGAAGCGCAAGTCTGGCATTACGGCTGTTTGCCGGAAGTATAGATGACAGTCATTTTATGAATACTTTGCGTGCCAAAGAAGTGACCTTAGAACGCGAGAGTGCCGCGCCTTTCCATATTGATGGTGATCCGGTAGAGATGGAGAAAGATATTCATATCAAAATCGTTCCGGACGGACTAAGAGTCCTCGTTGAAAAACGATTCTAATTGACGAATGGACGATTGACGATGTACGATTGATTGACAAATTGAAAGAAATTGACGATTTATGGTTTTGAAAATAATTAACAAGAGCAATAATCCGCTTCCGAAGTATGAAAGTGCTCAAGCAGCCGGAATGGATATCCGCTGTAACATTAGCGAATCTATCACGCTTCAACCGATGGAAAGACGCCTTATTCCTACCGGTTTGTTCATTGAACTTCCTGTAGGTTATGAAGCGCAAATTCGTCCGCGTAGCGGTTTGGCACTCAAACGCGGTTTAACGGTTTTGAATACTCCGGGAACGATTGATGCAGACTATCGCGGCGAAGTGGGTGTTATTCTCATCAACTTAAGCGGCGAAGCGCAAACGATTGAACCGGGAGAGCGTATTTGTCAGATGGTAATCGCTAAGCATGAAAGTCCGGAAGTTGTGGAAGTAAATGCGTTGAGCGATACGGAACGCGGAGCCGGAGGATTTGGTCACAGCGGCCGGAAATAATGAACATTTTTTGCATAGGTATTGCATAGGTAATGATAAGGTAATAATACCGATAAGGTACCGATGAAATACCGATCAACAATTGAGCGGAAAAATTGAACATATTGTCCTTTTAGTAGCACTTTTTGCTGTTCTTCCATTATCGGCTAAAAAGCCTCAGCAGGCAAGCATTTCTGCCGAACAAGAACAGCAGTTTAAGTACTATTGGTATGCCGCGCGTCAAGCCATCACGGACGAACGTTATGCAGAAGCTTATACGTTGCTGGAGTTCTGCCGATGGATAAAACCGAACGATGGCACAACGCTTTACCAGCTGGGTATTGTTCAGCAGAGTTTAGGTCATGCCGATCAAGCCAGAGAATGTTTTGAACAAGCATATAAAGCCCAACCCAAAGGCACAGCAAGCGAAAATCTGCTGGAACAACTCAAGCGGATTTATATGTCCAACAGCGAATGGGAAAAAGCGCTGAAGATGCAGGATGAGATTGACGATCGCACGGAATACGATGCTTATAGTGCATTAACGCGTTATCGCATTTATGCGATGTGGGGAAAAACGAAAGATGCCATTAAAGCCATCGACACTTATTTAGAACATGATCCGACAGACTTGCGTTTTTTGCTTTTCCGCCTGGAACTGCTTGAACAGACCGGTGCAAAGAAGAAAGAATTATATGCCATGTATGACAGGATTCTTGAACTCGATCCGCGCAATCTAATGGTTCTAAATAACTATGCCTACCACATGGCAACGCATGGCGGAGATTTGAAGGAAGCCGAACGGATGAGTGGCATCACGATTCGCGAAGAGCCGAATAATCCCGTTTATCTGGATACCTACGGATGGATTTTGCACTTGCAACAGCAAGACGACTTGGCTAAGTTCTATCTAAAAAAAGCGCTATGGAACGCCAAAGACGCGACAAAAGAAGAAATCATAAAACACCTTGAAGCGATTAAATAAATACATATGGCTTTTGTGCGCCGTGCTGGTATTAGTAGGCTGCGGGACGAAGAAGAAACTGGTGAGTACAACGCCTGAAGTGCCATCATGGCATACTTGTCTGATACAAAGTGCACGCGCAACCATCACAACCAGTTCAGACCGATTGGCATCAACCATCACGATGCAAACCGTGCGTGACTCGATGCTCATTATCAGCGTAACGCCTATGTTGGGCATGGAAATGCTACGCATCGAAGCAACACCGACAGAAGTAACGGCAATTGACAAGATTCACGGGCAGTATGCCGTTGCGACTTATGCAGAACTGAACCGCTCGTTGACACCAACTTTGAATTGGGATATTTTGCAGCAATTATGTAGTGCAGAACTTCCCACAGGCAGCGAGAAAGCAAGATTACAATACATTTTTAATGACGAAACAATAGAATTGGTTATTGATTATGTGCCTCGGAAATTAGATGTTCCCGTGCGCGTTTTTCACCAACGACTCGACAAATATAACAAAGTGGATATAAGCAAATGGCTATAAAAAAACATATCATCATCGTTCTTTGTTCCTTATTCTGCCTGTCTGCATTTGGCGCAGATAGCGTGAAAGATTTGCAGAAGAAGCAAAAGAAACTGCAAGCAGAAATCGAGCAAACGAACAAAATGCTCAAGCAGACCAAAAAAGACGAGACAGCAACGATGAATAAGTTGCAACTGATTAACCAAAACATCAAAAATCAGAAACAACTTATCCGTACGCTGGATAACGAGATTGTGGCTCTAAATCACGAGATGAACCGCTTGAACAACACTCGCGATTCGCTACAAAATGTATTGGAACGCTATAAAGCAGATTATGCCAAAATGGTGCGTGACAGCCATTATGCCCGTATGCAACAGTCGCCTCTACTCTTTCTATTGAGCAGCGATAGTTTTCAGCAATTAGCGCGTCGAGCACGTTATTTGCAGGAGTTTGCGCATTTCCGTCAGCAACAAGTACATCGAATTGAGCGTACCCAAGCAGAGATAGATATGCAGAATGAGTTGCTGAGAGCGAACAAGAACGACAAACAAACGGCACTCAGCAGTCGTAAGAGAGAACAAGAGAACCTCAAACGCGACGAGAAAAAACAGCAGAATATGCTTAGCCAACTCAAGTCGAAAGAGAAAGATTTGAGTAATAAATTAAAACAACAACAGAAGAAAGTGGCTGCTCTCAACAAGAAAATCGATGATATGATCCGCAAACAAACGGAGAAAGCCTCGAAGACTACTTTAACCAAAGAGCAGAAACTGATTGCAGGCGGTTTTGAAGCCAATAAAGGCCGTTTGCCATGGCCGGTGGAAAAAGGAATGATAAGCGGTCATTTCGGCAAGCAGCAACACCCCGTATATTCGCAAGTGACAATTGACAACAAAGGCATTTATCTTCAGACCGTAGCAGGCAGCAAGGCACGTGCGGTGTATAAAGGCGAAGTGACGAGTTGTTTCCTGGTTGCAAATACGTATGCTGTGATTGTTCAGCACGGAAACTATCGAACCGTGTATTCGAATCTCAGCAAACTGAACGTCAAACAAGGCGATAAAGTAGAACCAAAGCAAATAATCGGTACTATTTTTACCGATGCAGAACAAGATCAGAAGACGGAATTATATTTCCAGATATATAAAGACAGAGACATTTTAAATCCCGAAGTATGGATAGCAAAATAAGTAAAGCGGTTAAATATCCGTTTATTTATATCGTAATTATTGCCCTATCACTCGCAGGTTGCAAAGAAAACAAGTGGGCTGACTGGAAAGTGCAAAATGAAGTATGGTTGGAGAATAACAAATCCAATCCGGGCGTAGTAGTGTGTGACGATGGTTTGCAATATCGTATCATTGCCGATCCTACTCCTCAAGACGCACGTCCAAACCTTAATAGCACTATCATTTGTGACTACACGGTCAAATTGATTAATGGTCATCAGATAGATGGCGGACAATACGTCACGCTCAGCCTATCCAGTTGTATCAAAGGTTTTGCGGAAGGTTGCCATAAGATTCACAATAACGGCGATATTGAACTATTTATCCCTGCATATCTGGGTTACGACAAGACCAAATACGATTCTGATGAATACGAAGAGGCGGAAGGTTACGGAACCGAAGGCACACAAGCCTATATTCCACCCTACTCTGTGCTCATCTACACTATTCATATATGCGGCGTTTCGGATTAAGTTTCATATTATTTTGTGCTGTTTGCCTAATTTCCTGCGAAGGAACGTCTTTTCAGTCGAGTGTCCCGACCTACCCTGTACGTGTATCGATTGATACGAAAGTCGGTGCATTTGTGCATTTTCAAGAGACTTCTCTTGGTGAATATGTAGTAGCGAATAAAGACGGCTATTTTCTAAACGGGAGTTATGTTCTGCCCTTCCCTGTGACCGATGCTTGCGGTTATGGAGGAGTATTAGTGTATGTGGATTTATTCGGTTATGCTGCATACGATTTGGCTTGCCCTTATTGCGCCAGTAGAGGACTCAAACAGCCGTGCGAAATAAACGGAGCGTTTGCTGTGTGCCCAAACTGCCACGAGGAATATGATGTGGCTTCCGGCACTGCTGCTCCGCAAAAAGGAATGATTAAAGAGACACTCCGACGATTGAATATCATTAACTCAGACGGCAAACTAACTATCACACAAAAGCAATGAGCAATTCTGCATTTAACACGCAAGATTTCATATCTCTCGGCATAATCCGTCGGACACATTACAAGGATTTGCCGGAGTTTATCTTCGTGAAACGCGATGGACTGTTTGTTCCTTTCCGTTCTGAGAACATTTCAGAATTAATCGGAGAAGAAGGCTTTGCTTTGCGGACAGATATACAGGGAGAGGAAGATAGCGCGCTGACTTGGCAGGATTTGGTGGGTTGGACGATTGAAGATGAATCATCCGGAATATTGGGCACAATAGATAATATAGACGAAAGTACGATAAATACCTTAGCCACGCTGAATGACGGACGCTTGCTTCCTTTGCATGAAGATTTTATCATAGACATAGACGAGAACTCGCGTGTCTTGCACGTCAATCTACCCTTTGCACTATGAGTAAGAAATTAACAACCGCAGAAATGGGCCGCATGAATGTGGACCAATACCGCGAGGCAGATAAACTGCCTTTGGTTGTTGTTCTGGATAACGTACGTAGTCAGCATAACGTCGGTGCTGTTTTTCGCACAGCCGATGCCATGCGAATCGAGCGCGTAGTGCTATGCGGTATTTGCTGCTGCCCGCCTAATCAAGAAATTCACAAAACGGCATTAGGCGCAGAGGAAAGTGTGGAGTGGCAATACTATAAGGACACAAAAGAAGCTGTGCAAGCGCTCAAAGAAGCAGGATACAGCGTTTATGCCGTAGAACAGGCACATGACTCCATTTCGCTGGAAGAATTCACAGAAAAACAGACTGCTGATGCCAAAATAGCTGTTGTTTTGGGTCACGAGGTATTCGGCGTTCAACAAGAAGTCGTTGACATCTGTAATCAATGCATAGAGATACCACAATATGGGACGAAGCACTCACTCAATGTGAGCGTGGCAGCAGGAATAGTGATATACCGCTTAGCCTCCTCTCTCCGGCTCGCGACAAAGAAGTAGCCTTTGCTGCTATTCAAGCAGGAGCGGATGCTATCTATATCGGTGCACCTGCATATGGTGCTCGGCAAGCGGCAGGGAACAGTTTGGAGGATTTGACGGAAGTGGTACACTATGCTCACACCTTTGGTGTGAAAGTGCTCGTAACACTTAATACACTTCTTCACGAAGACGAATATCCCGAAGCGGTTGCTCTCGCGCACCAGTTATACAAAATCGGAGTGGATGCGCTTATCATTCAAGATCTGCATCTGCTGGATTTTAATCTTCCTCCTATTCGTTTGCATGCTTCCACACAATGCGACAACCGTACCCCGGAACAAGTAGCACAATTACGCGACTTGGGCTTTAAGCGCGTTGTCTTGGCGCGAGAACTGGGCATTGAAGAAATACGCGCCATTCACCAAGCGGTGCCGGATATTGAACTGGAAGTGTTTGTGCATGGAGCACTATGCGTTTCGTATTCCGGCCGTTGCTATATGAGCGAAGTACTTGCCGGACGAAGCGCTAACAGAGGAGCGTGTGCGCAGTTCTGCAGAATGGCTTATGATGTCTTGGATTCAGAGATGAACGAACTGCTCGATGACCAAGGAAATCCTATTCACCAGCGATATGTGCTTTCTTTGCAAGACCTGGATCGCTCTGCATATTTGCAAGAACTCATTGATGCAGGCGTGACGGCTTTTAAGATAGAGGGCCGACTCAAAGATGCGGACTATGTGACCAATATTACTGCATATTATCGAGAAAAGTTAGATCAACTAAATCCGTCATTCTCTCATTTCATCACTTCATCATTCACCCCTAATCCCGAGAAAACATTTCATCGCGGAGCAACGGACTATTTCTTGCATGGGCGCACAAGACCAATGGCTAATTGGGAAACGCCCAAATCTACCGGCGAATATATCGGCGAAGTCATAGAAGTTCACGGTAATAGTTTGCGTGTCCGTCTCAATGAAGGCATCACGCTTCATAACGGAGATGGACTAACAATGGGTTCAGAAGGGTTTAACGTCAATGGCGTGAACGGAAATATTGTGAAGATCAATAAGCAACCTACCTCTATCTCCTCCCTAAAGGGAAGAGAATTATTCAGGAACTTAGATGTGGAATTTGTGAAGAATCTGCACTCCGAACGCCGTATTCCGATAGATATCGTGTTCAGCGAAACAAATGATGGTTTCAGTTTGCGTATAGGAGATAAAGAGCGTTCATTCGTTTATGCAAAAGAACCCGCTAAGAATGAAGAGAAAGCCTTGCAAACCATCCATACGCAACTGACCAAATTAGGCGATACACCTTATATAGCCCGCAATGTGCGCATAGATAGCAAGCCCTATTTTATACCTATTAGTGTCTTGAATGAATGGAGACGAAGTACGCTCATCTGATGACATGCAAATACTGCCTGCTCTTTGAGTTAGGCCATTGCCGCAAGATCAATCCTTATCCCAAAGACAAGGAACCTCGTTATCTGCGCTTGCGAACGGGTAAAGTGCTGACACTCCATTTTGATTGCAAGAACTGTCAAATGACGATTGACGAATGTTAGTCCTTATTTTGTCGCTTATATTACATGTGGCTTCAGGTGAAAGCATTAACGATGCCTTGGATAGCGCACGGACAGTCTACTCCTTGCATAATGAACGGACAACTATATTCATTGCCCCCGGGACATATCAAGAGGAGTTGACAATTGATGTACCCGGTTTGACACTAAAAAACGCTTCCAAACAACCGTCTATCGCACTTCTAAACGGAGGGCTGGACTGCGATGAAAATGCCGTGCGTATTACTTGGTATTACGGGCATGGATACCAATACCGCTCTATGGGAGAGACAATCAATTACGGCGGCAGCCGTACGCGGAGATGGAATGCTTCGGTACTGGTTACAGCACCCGATTTCACGGCAGAGGATATTATCTTTGAGAACTCTTTTAATCTCTATGTCTCTGAGCGCGAAGCTACCGACAGCCTTTATATCATCCCCGAATACACGGCTCATGAAATGCCTGTACGCCCGAAAGAAGCGGGGTCTACGGTGGTACAGCAGAAAGTTTATCGGGAACGGGCGGCTGCTCTTTCTTTTACGGAAACGGCAAAGAATGCACGCATGATTAACTGCCGCGTTGTTGGACGTCAAGATGTGCTATACGGAGACCAAGGTGCTTCTATCTATTGGCAAGGAGGTATTTTGCAAGGCGGTGTGGATTTCATCTTCGGAGCTATGACCATGGCTGTAGAACATGCCACTATTGTAGCGAATATCAATGGAGAAAAAGGAGATCATTGCTATATTGCTGCAGGACGTTCAGGCGGAGATCAAGAACCCACCGCACACACGCGAGGTCTGCTATTCTATAAATGCCATATCCGCTTGGCGAACGAAGAGGAATTACAAATCATCAATCGTCAATCGTCTAATCGTCAATTGGTCTGGCTCGCCAGACCTTGGCGTCCGTGGGGTGAGACGGTTTGGGCATACACCACTTGGGAAAACGGTATTCTGAATCCCGAAGGATGGCATCTCGGATTAATACAAAAACGACCGGATTTTAATCCTGAGAACCCTTGCCCGAATAGTTATGAGTATAAATCTCAAGACGGTTCTGCCGGTAGACAAAAATGGGTCTCCATTTTAAGGAAACCCACTCTACCCGATGGCACGAAACTTACGCCTAAGTCCTGGTTAAGTCAAGCTATTTCACAGCCTTAAAGCTCATGTCAAGACTTTTGTAACTATGCGTCAGGGCGCCTACAGAGACAAAGTCAACACCTTGCAGCGCATAGTCGCGAATCGTCTCTATCGTGATACCTCCGCTGCTCTCAATCTCCATATGACGACCGGCTGTCTTTTCCCATGTGCGGATAAGATCCACGGCCTCTTTCGTCTTCGCAGGCGTGAAATTGTCTAACATGATACGATCCGGGATATTGGTTGCCAATGCCTCGTTAATCTCATAGAAATTACGTACCTCTATCTCTATCTTCAGCGGTTTATTCTTTGCCTTGCAATAGTCACGGGCACGTGTTAGCGCATTGGTAATACCTCCGGCAAAATCCACGTGATTGTCTTTGAGCAAAATCATGTCGAAAAGGCCGATACGATGATTCATTCCTCCGCCCAACAGTACTGCTTCTTTCTCCAGATAACGCAGTCCCGGTGTGGTCTTACGGGTATCCAGTACATGGCAACCGGTATCCTCTATCAAACGCTGGTATTTATGCGCCGTGGTTGCTACGCCGGACATACGCTGCATGATATTAAGCATCGTACGTTCAATCTGCAACAGACTGAGTTCTTTGCCGTACACCTTAAATGCCACATCGCCGGGTTTGACGTGCGCTCCGTCTTCCAGGAACTGCTCCACGCGGCACTCCGGGTCAAAATAGTTGATAATCTCTTTGGCCACTTCCACTCCGGCGAGCACACCGGTGTCTTTGATAATCAACTGCTGGCAACCCATCTGCGTGGGAGGAATACAACTGAGCGAGGTATGATCTCCGTCGCGGATATCCTCTTCAAACCAAATAGCGATTAGTTTACGTAGTTCTTGTTTGTCCATAGTTTTAATGAATTACGCTGCAAAGATACAACTTTTTTCCAATTTATGGAAATTATTTTATGGAAAAATGCAAAAAAACGTATTTTTCGAGTATATTCTGCTAAAAAAGCGCAAACAAATGGGTTTATAGCATTTGTGGAGAAAAATAATAAGTCAACATTTTTCAAGAAAAGACCAGGTGTGGTAACTATTATGTAACTATCATGTAAGTGTGCAATGTACAATTTCAATGTCGATACTTTTTACTTTTTACCTTTTTTCTTAAAATGTTCAATTTTACGGTTCATCGAGGTCTCATCGGTATTATGTCGAGGTTTTGACCTAATTTTTTCACCCCAAAATGTTCAATTTTTCCTTAATTTGGGGTCCTCGATGGACGCTAATCTCTAATTCGAATATCGAAAATCGAAAAAAAATTTGCATATATGCAAAATTTTTATTACTTTTGCAGCGTGAAACGTATTTTTTACATACTTATCGTTTTATCATGCGTCTCTTTGAGTATGTTTGGCGAAGAGAGGTGGGCTTATATCCAACAGCGGCATGAGGTGCGGCTCGGTTGGGGAGACCAGCTCTTCGAGAGTCTGATGTGGCATAATCCGACCAACATTGCTACAACGATGCCTGTGGATTGGCAGCATATTTATCGTGAGGATTTCAAGCATCGGCAACATATATGGATGGAATACCAATGGCGTTACTTAGAGTGGATTTCCTTTGGTGCGATGTATGACATGAGCGAGGTGGGTTGGAGCGAAGTGACGCGTAACGGAGCGGGAACGGAACTCAGTCGGAGTGACCGTAAGTTTTTCTACAATCTCGTGTTGATGCCAACGGTACGTTTCACCTATTTCTTCCATCCCTACGTCAATCTCTATTCCGGTCTGGGTTTCGGCATGGATATCAATGGTGGTACAGAAGTAAACGGTTTGGGGCACAAAACCGATGTCGGCATGGCTATCAACATCACCTTGATTGGGGTGAGTGCGAACTATGAGAGATGGTTTATGGCGTTTGATTTAGGGGGATTAACGGCTTTAAAGAACAAAAACACCGTCTTTATGGCGGCTTCTAGAATGATTAATTTTAGTGTTGGTGCG
The DNA here is from genome assembly GCA_017557345.1 of Paludibacteraceae bacterium. GTDB lineage: Bacteria > Bacteroidota > Bacteroidia > Bacteroidales > Paludibacteraceae > Colicola. The sequence goes on from JAFYZR010000001.1 coordinate 34,640, forward strand.
CGTTTCTAAATACATAGTACTTCTTGCTGCAGTTGCTTTAACTGCTTGCCAGTTCCGTAATGACGAGTTCGTCGATTTCATGGATATGGAGGCCGCTAAAGGATTGTCATTCAAGGTAATCAGCCAGCATGAGACAGATTTGAGCGAAGGCTTGCCCTATAACTGTTTCTTGCCGGATGGCACGCCCGTATCGGAATACACGGACGAGTCTGATGAGCCCGCCAATCCTAATAACGGTCCGCGCAAGACAAGCAGCGTAACCGGTACGGCTATTGTCCAGGAATTGCTCAAGTACGGCAACCAGCACAAAGTGATAGAGATTGTCGGCACCTACCCTAGCTTCGATGGTAATGGAGAAGAGGTTACCCTTTCCGGAAAAGTCATGTTGCCAAAGGGCCGCAAGCCGAAACGTCTTATTCTCGTCAGCCATTATACGGTAGGCAGCAATGCGGAGGCTCCGAGTAACTGCTTCTCGCTCGAAGGAGTGCTCGTCAAACTGGGCTACGGACTGATTATTCCCGATTACATGGGTTATGGTATCACGGCCGACCAGATACACCCGTACCTGGTAATGATGCAAACGGCAAATAATGTGATACACATGTATTTTGCAGTTAGAGAATGGCTAGAGGCGGTAGATATGTCACCTGAATACAACGATATTTACTTGATGGGTTACAGCCAAGGCGGAGCGACTACCATGGCCGTGGAGTATCTGGCAGAAGTAGCGTATGGCGATCCGGAAGACCCGCTGTATATCCCTCTCCATCGCGTGTTTGCAGGCGGCGGACCTTATGACGTCAAAGCCACTTTTGAACGATTTATCAATACGGATTTATCGGGATACCCTGTCGCTGTTCCACTGGTATTACAAGGTATGATCAAAGGCAATAACCTGAATATGCAGTTATCGGATATGATGCAGCCCTGGCTATGCGAAAAGATGGACGAGTGGATTAACAGCAAGCGCTATACCACCGCGCAGATCAATTCCTTCATCGGCACAACGGTAACCCATGAGTTGCTGACGCAAGAGGCGATGAAACAGACATCCGATAAAGTAGCTGAACTCTATAAGGCGATGACGGTCAACTCCGTCGTCAACTATCACTGGCAGCCGCAGTCGTCGGTTTATATCATGCATTCGATGGACGATGAAACGGTACCTTATACGAATGCAACCAATGCCAAAGCCAAGTGGTCGGATGCGAATATCACGTACAATTTCGGGCATTACGGCGGGCATGTCAAGACTGCTCTGCGGTTTATCTATTCCGTCCAGACACTCCTGCAGGAGGAAGAGAAAGAAAGGAAACAATATGATGAATAGTCGGAAACTTTCCTTTATGAGCCTTGGCGTCCTTTTGACGTTGATTCTGCTTACAGGCAGTCTCTGTTCCTGCGACCCGGAAGCTAAGTGGGATGTTAAAAACGTAGAGATCACGATGACGGTGGAGAACATCTCTGCGGGCTTCATTGAATGTAGTTTTGAGACCAATAAAGAAGCGTATTACCTGATAGCCATCGAGGCTGCGCAGGAAGGATATAATCCAATGGAACACCAGAAGCAGTTCATGATGCTGGCCATTGACTCGGCGAATGTAGAGTACCTGGCATGGCGTAACAAGCTGCTCAGGCAGGGCGAATTCAACATTGCTCCCTTCGCGAGTCACGCTTTGCAGTACGGTGCCGTGAATTATATCTTCACCGCTCTGGAGGCGGACACACATTACTGGATTTATGCCTTTGTGGTGAATCCGGAGACGATGATGCCGGTAGGCAAACTGCATCTGATTAATGCGTACACCTCCGTGGGCAGTACGGCGGAGATCCGCTTCGAATACCGCGTAAAAGGTAGATGGGACTATTCATACCCAATGGATATATATGGTAATATCCTTAATCATTACCCGTACGTAGGCACGACGCGCGACAGTCTGGAGGTGGTAGCTTCCGGCGATGCACCAACAATGTATTTCGATTTCTGGTACAATAATCTGGTGCAGCACCCTGAACAGGCACGTATTGTCTATGGCGTGCAAGCGGTAGAAAACGACGGCTATGACTCATACCTGGAGTTCCAGGAAGGGCACACCTATTATACGTATTTCTCCGGTTTCGATGGCTCATTCAACCATCATGTGCTGTATAAGTTCACCTGGACAGAGGACTATGAGCACTATTTCACGGAAGAGGAATCGGTGCTGGAGGAAAACACTGGCCTATGAAAATCACGCTTATGGTGGTCGGTAAGACGACCGACACACGTTTACAGACACTTATAGAGGACTATCAGCAGCGGCTCAAGCACTATGTGCCGTTTGAGTTCGTCGTGGTACCGGAGAGCAAGAATGACCAGGCTATCCTCTCTCGACTCACGCCTGCGATGGATGTGGTGCTGCTGGACGAGCGCGGGCAGGAGTTTCGCTCTATCGAGTTAGCGGACTGGCTGCAAAAAAAGATGAATTCCGGCAAAGACTTAATGCTCATCATCGGCGGACCGTTCGGTTTCAGCAAAGAGGTCTATGCGCGCGCTAACGGACAATGGTCACTCAGCCGATTAACCTTTAGCCACCAGATGATACGAATAATGGCCATCGAGCAGATCTACCGCGCAATGACCATTCTTCGAAATGAGCCTTATCACCATGAATAAAGCGACCTTCGATGGGCCGCTTTATTCTATTGACGATCGACTAATTTACGATTTACGATTTATTTACGATTGAATTTATTTACTATTGACGCTCTTTTGCGTCAATGGTTTGTTTCACCGTTAGTATAGATCGTGTAACAATTTTTCGAAGCTCTACACATTCTTCATATAAGGCCTCTACTTGACTAGAAGGAAGAAGTTCAGCGTCAATAATAACACTCAACCAATGTGCCGTTTCGTCAATTTCCTCCTCCACCATTTTAAGTTTGTTAAGAAAATCCCTATTCGACTTTGCTAAGCAAGCAGCTCTATAATTAGCGGCAGGAGAAGTACCTGAACGGACAATTTGTTTAGCGATAGCATTTCCTGCTATATTATTAGGCATTATATTTACAAGCTTAATAATCTTTATAGAAAATTTTCTGAATCGCTCTTTTAGTTCATCCGTAGTCATAAATCGTCAATCCCTTTCAATTTGTCAATCAATCGTACCTCGTCAATCGTCCAATTTGTCAATTTATCTTACTCTTAGCTTCATTCCTATCTGTAGGATCTTCGTTTCCTTGATGTTATTCAACTGACAGAGGCGCTTGACTGTAGTGCCGTATTTCTTAGCGATGGCGGAGAGGGTGTCGCCTTGTTTCACTTTATGCCATTTCATGGCAGCCTGTTCCGCACGCGCCTGTTTCATCGCCTTGATACCGATGACGTATTCCTCTTTGTTCTTCAGTTCGCCTGTTCCGAAATCGATGAAGGATGCCGGGTTCATTGCCTCGCCCAGATAACGAATCTCGAGGTGGAGGTGACTGCCCGTCGAACGGCCTGTATTGCCGCCTAAACCGATTACATCGCCTGCCAGCACTTTCTCATACTCATCCACCATCGGACGGCTCAAGTGGCCGTAAATAGTCTCCAGTCCATTATCATGACGAACGACTACATAATAACCGTAGCCACGCGGATCCCAACCTACGATACGCACTTGACCGCTCCATGCCGAACGAATCGAATCGCCTATCTGCACCTTGATATCCGTACCTTTGTGCATCCTATAACGGCGCCAGCCGTAAGGACTGGTCACGTATCCCGGAGCCGGCAGACGAAAACCTGCCATCGGAATATGTACGTCGTCTTGAAGCGAGTCAAACAGATTGCCGTACGGGTTCACGCGCTCATCCGTCCATATACGATGATAAATGCTATCAGCAGGGTGCTGGGTCAGCAACGTAGAATCGCCCACCATGAACTGCGGAGCCATCTTATAGACCACTTCCCCGTCTTTGGTACGCACAATGATTTTACGCGGCAGCACATCCAGTTCACAGCCCAAAATAAGCGTGTCGTGCGAGAAAAGACCTGCCAGACACTCGGGTAACTCAGACGCACGTACGTCCAAATCGTCCATTTCCTCCAACTCATCTCCTTCGCTATCTACCGCAGCGGTATCCAGAGGCGGGTTCAGGCCCAGATCCTCTGTGAACACGTTATCTGCGAACGCAGGAGAGCATAGCGCGAAGAGTAAAGCGCAAAGAATCGTTGCGGGCTTTCTCATTCAGCGTCCTCCTCTGCTTCAATGGCTTCGTCTATTTCAATCGTCTCTACAGCCGTTGTATCAGCGTTGGCTTCCACTTGCTCGGGCTGAACATTGCGATGGGTGTAGGCGTAGATGCCCCATGCGCCGAGCGCAAGAATAACGATGACACCGATAGCGATGCACCATTTATGCCATGCCTTCAGACCTTTCTTTACCTTCGGTAACTTAACGACAGGGAAAGCCACTTGCTCGGTGAGCGTACGGCCGAAGATGACAGATATCAACGCGTCAGAGTTGACTGCCCAGCCGTTGGCGTTCAATACCGGAGCCAGGTTACGACGACGCAATTTAAGCCATGCCATGATCATACTCGGGCCGCTGATAACCAGCAGGATAGCCACGAAGAGAACGATATATTGCCACCATGTGAAACCGCTCAAACCTTTTGCTACGGATACCAAAGCGGTACCAATCATGCCTAAAGCCATGCCGATGGCAGCAAAGATACCGGCGAACTTAGCGATGTCGAAGGCAGGTTTCTGAGCTGCCTCGCCGCCCTCTGCCTTGGTCTCTATCTTCGTGGTCACGTCGCTCATCACAGCTGCATCTTTCTCGGCTGCGGACTTGTTGATCTTCTCGGTAATCCAGTTGCCTAACTTGCGGTAAGGAGTCCAGAAGGCCTGACGGATAGAAATCGGGTTATCGATAATCTTCGTCACGGTTGCATCGTAGTCATTACCCTCGTTATCATAGAAAATAGCATTCTTGCCTACGGCCAGGTTCTTCACCTCGCCTTGCGTCATGGCTGCTACGATTTGCATCTTCTTGCCCAGTTTCTTGCTCTCGCAGTCGCAGTAGATGAGATAGATTCCGGACAGCGGAGCCTGTACGTCATGCTTTGGCAGGTCGTTTACGCGGATACAGAGATGGCAAGCGCGCTGGTCGATGATGAGTGTTCCTGCCTGGAACGAAGCGATAGTAGCGTCATTGCCGTCATAGAAATCCTCGAACGTAACGAAGTTACGCAGCAGGCGGTAGAAATCACGATGGAGGAGCAGCAGTTTACGGAGCGGCATATATTCTGCTTTGGCAGCAGCCCATGCATCAGCGTTGGCTGTCTCTGCAGCGGCTTTAGCGGCCTCCCAATCGGCTATCTGCTTACCCATAGCATCCCATTTAGCCTTGGTCATGCCGGGCTTGGCTGCATCCTCAGGGATAACGGCCAGACCGAGTTTCTGCAGTTTCTCTTGCTCAAAATAAGCGGCAAACTCTGCCTGTTTCTCTTTGTAAGCAGCAATGACATCTGCCTCCAGCGGTGCTGCAGGAATAGGTTGCTCTTCTACCGTGATGGCGTCTAAGGTTGCCTGTACGTCCGCCAAGGAAATGCTTTTCTTCTTGCCGGCTATCTTCTTTGCCACAGCCAGGATTGACTCGTCAGCGATGTTCTCGAGTGCTATCTCATCGCGTTGCTCAAGCAGCGAGTCGGCTTTCTTCAGCGTAGCACACAGCCAGTTTGCCGTGCCAACTACCTCTTTCACGCGGAGCTTGCCGTCGCCGTCGAAGTCAATCAGACTCAGCGAGTCTGCACTGATCTCCAGACCATTCACCGGGCAGGAAAGCACGGTCCACATTTTCTTGTCTAACTCTCCGAGATGACGGATGTCTTCGCCGGAATGAATACGTACGCGAGTTGTGCCGCCTACGCTTGCAAATGTCCATTTGTACTTACTCATAATATATCGGATTTTGATTAGTTCGCAAATTTGCCTGCAAATTTACAACTTTTTTTTTACATATGCAAATTTTGTAACAATTTTAGCACGTTTTAATGATTTTATCGTTATAACGTTGTCCGGATTTCGGACA
>JAFYZR010000058.1 GCA_017557345.1 Paludibacteraceae bacterium
GGATCCTCTGCGCCGATGATAGGACTATCTTGACGGAAGTTCGTCATATTCTCTGCGCCCACATAGATGCTGCATGTGCGGAAATACTTCGTCACTTGAGCCATCAGTTGCGGATACCATGTGATGGGCTTCGGTGTACCGTAACCGCCTAAGAAATCGCCATATGCTGTAAATCCGTCAGGCATGCGGCTAATACCATTGAACTGTGCTGTCACGTCAAACTGCCATTTCTTGAGTGGCGTCTGATAACTGGTTGTAATCAGTCCCTTAAAACGATTAGTCAGCGCTTTCCGACGTAACTCATAGGCATTCTTGGCCGAATTAAATGTCGTCTGCTCCACGTCTGTCCAGCGGAAAGCAGCTGTCCATGTCCATCCGCGCAGAACCTCTATGCTGGCTTCTATCTGTGCGCTATGAGCATATGATTTCGCACCCGGCACATCTGTTTGGTTATAGATATAAACGGCATGCGGATCCTTATCCATATCCACAATAAGCGAATTCAAAAAATGCGTGTAGTAATATTCCATCGATAACTGCAACTCCTTGCTGCCCAACGGAATATAGAATGTCGTACTCAAACCTGTATTAACGGCTCGCTCCTGCTTGATATCCGCAGCCAGGTCCAGCTTACGGGAGGAAGGTAAGATAAACGCATTTTCCGCGATCGCATTGGGCGAACGATAGCCCATCCCTGCACTCGCGCGAAGAGTCCACCATTCAAACGGTGTGTAACGGATATTTGCGCGCGGAGTAACAAAGAAGCCGTATCGGGTGGAGTAGTCTGCTCGTACGCCTGCTACCAGAGACAGCATATCTTCGTATTTCAAACTGTATTCTGCAAAGATTCCCGGCGTCACTTCCCATCGATCCAAATTCCCTAACTCGCTCATCCCTAATTTGCTAACTCGTTCATTATACGCATCATAATTCACACTCACTCCTGCGCTTAAGCGATGGTCGTTATCCACCTCTCCGGAACCATCAAAATTACCTTGCCAGATAGCGTTTAGATAGCCATTCAATTGGTCAGCCTGCCACGCGCGCGATCCATAGATATTATTCAAATCATGATAACTGACGGCCGTTATAATCGCTATGCTTGAACCGCTCTCTTCGTCATATACATAGCCGTTTTTCATGTATCCATCTACCCGCCAGGTGTTTAGCTGTATTTCATACGGATTGGGGATGTGGGATTGATGCTTGACGACTTGTCCGCCTAAGCGATAATCGTATAAGCCACGTACAAACGCCTGGAAGGTATAATCGCCGTGCTTGTAGAACCAGCGGTTGGCAATGTTGGCATTCTGCACTTTCGGCATATCCGCAAAGCCGTCCTTGTTTCCATCCATCGCCATAAACCCTCCACCGTAGTGCGCTAAGATACCGGTATAGAGATGGTCTTTAATTTTCCAACCGCCCATGATGTTCGCTTCTCCCATCACATCGCTGTTGAACATCAGATTGATGCTCAGCGGGTTTTGCGTATTGGGCTTAAGCAATTCTACGTTGATCTGTCCGGATGTCGCTTCATAGCCGTTGATGACGGAAGAAGTGCCTTTACTTACTTGAATCGAATTCATCCATGGCCCGGGAATATATTCCAGGCCGAAGTTCTGTGCCAAACCACGCACACCCGGTGTGTTCTCTTGCAGCAACTGCACATACGTACCGCTCAATCCTAACAGTCGAATCTGTTTGGCACCTGTCGCAGCATCCGAATAAGCGACATCTACCGATGCGTTCGTCTCAAAGGCCTCACTCAGGTTACAGCATGCCGCACGGCATAGTTCCTCTGAATTGAGTTTCTCCGTATCAAAGGCTTCCACGCGACTTTTCACTTTCCCCTTCTTGCGCTGAACAACGGTCACTTCCTCGATTTGGAAGTCACTCGCCTCCTGTGCCCATATACTGCCGCATATCAGCACCCCAAAAATGGGGATAATATGTAATCTTTTGACCCTCATTTTCAAAATCCGGTGCAAAAGTACTGCTTTTCTCCGACATACGCAATACCTAAAAATGGTGAAATTTGCTCCCGCTATTGCTCATATCGTATTTTTTTTGTAATTTTGCACCCGATTTTGAAATCGCTAATTCGAAAATCACTAATTCGCTAATCGCTAGAATGTATAAAGCAACCGACAAAATATGCGACCTGATGTCGCACGAAGAGGACGCTATTCAAATTATCAGCCGCTTCGGTTTGGAGATGGGAGTAGGGGAGCAAACCATTGAGCAGGCTTGCCTCGCGCATAATGTGCATACGCCCACGTTCCTTTCTATTGTCAATTATAAGGTTTTCCATCAGCGGGCTTTACCCGAAGAGATTGACGTTCCTACGTTGCAGACGTATCTGAAGAATGCCCATACTTATTTCCTCGATTTCCGCCTTCCTAGGCTGCGCCGGGCACTTATTGAAGCGATTATTCCGGCAGATCCGGCTACTAAAATCCCAAACCTTATTCTCCGTTGCTATGATGAATTTGTTGATGAGATTCGTACCCATATCGAGCATGAGGATGAAGGTCTGTTTGATGAGCATGAGCATGATGACCAGCGTATAACCGATAAACTGACGGAGATTAAAAACCTTATTATCAAGTATTATCCCCCATCCCAAAATTCGAATATCGAAAATCGAAAATCGAACATCACCTATCTCCTAATAGGTGTCATGTCCGACCTATGGCATACCGAGCAGGATTTTTCCGACCATTGCGCGATAGAAGATGATATCCTCAGACCGGCTATGACGAAGATGCAAGCTTTGCACCATCGCCGCCATCAGATGCCCGAAACGGAAGAACTGTCCGATCGCGAGAAAGATGTTCTTATTCAGGTCGTACGCGGACTGAGTAATAAAGAAATTGCCGATGTGCTCTGTATCTCCACCCACACCGTTATATCGCATCGTAAAAATATAGCCCGCAAACTCAATATCCATTCGTCTGCGGGCCTCACTATCTATGCTATTGTCAATAAACTTATTGACCTCAATACCTTAGAATAATCCCTAACTCGCTAATTCGCTAATTCTCTAATCGCTAATCGCTAATCGCTAATTATCGACAGATATCTCTCTCCGGTATCCGGTAGAATAGCCACGATAACCTTGTCGCGGTTCTTCTCTTCGCGTGCCAATTTGAGTGCTGCTGCAAAAGCGGCACCGGACGAGATACCTACTAACAGGCCTTGCGTTCCGGCTAGCAGACGCATAGCCGCAAAAGCCTCGTCATCCTCAATCGGCACAATACGATCTACCACTTTCGCATCGTATGTATCCGGCACAAAACCTGCACCTATTCCTTGTATCCGATGCTTGCCTGCCACGCCGGTGGACAACACAGCCGAAGATGCCGGTTCTACAGCCACTACCTCTACCGATGCCTTGTGTCTCTTCAGCGCTTTGCCGCTTCCGCTTACCGTGCCGCCGGTACCTACACCTGCCACGAGAATATCTACTTTTCCTTCTGTATCTGCCCATATCTCTTCGCCTGTCGTACGCTCATGAATAGCCGGGTTAGCGGGATTGACAAACTGGCCTAAGATGACAGCACCCGGAGTAGCGTCCTGCAATTCTTTCGCACGACGGATAGCGCCTTTCATGCCTTCTGCACCGGGAGTCAGCTCCAGCGTAGCGCCATATGCTTTCAGCAGATTGCGACGCTCCACACTCATGGTTTCCGGCATCGTCAGGATGACTTTGTATCCTCTGGATACACCTACCCATGCCAAACCGACGCCTGTATTACCGCTTGTCGGCTCGATGATCGTAGCGCCCGGACGCAGAATACCGCGTTGCTCCGCATCTTCTATCATGGCCAAGGCGATACGGTCTTTCACGCTTCCGCCCGGGTTAAAATACTCCATCTTCACGATGATTCGTGCTTGCTGGCCTTCCATGCCGCTAATCTCCAACATCGGCGTCCGACCGATGAGTTCACTCAATTGCTTGTAAATCATAACCGTACCTGTTTTGACTGCAAAATTACACCTTTTTTTTGATATACACAAAAAAATCATCAAAAATTTGCACATATGCGATTTTTGTAGTACCTTTGCGCAAACTTTTCTGATATTTATGAGCGACCCTGATTTAGTAACATATATCGTAGAGCAAGCGGCACAAGCCGGTGAAGTAAGTGCCAAAAAGATGTTCGGCGATTACTGTCTCTATTGCGACGGCAAACCGGTCGGATTGATTTGTGACGATTATCTATATCTAAAGCCTCTGAAACAATTGGAGCCGCTTTTACATGACTGCGACAAAAAGATGCAACCGCCATACGATGGCGCCAAGCCGCACTATGTGATTACAGATGTCGATGACCGAGACTATGTCTCCCTGCTTGTAAAGACAGTAGCGGAAGTATTACCGGTTAAACGTAAATAAGTCTTGCATATGAAACAAAAGAGTACAGCGACGAGAACACATACCATTGGGATGTGAGTGACCAGCGACTGATGCTGAACGTAGCTGGTGCTATCGAGCACATGAGCTCGCTATCCGTCACCCAATTGGAACTGATGAAGACTGTGCAATAACCGTACACTATACCCCAAGAAAAGGGAGCCTTTTGGGCTCCCTTCTCTCTGTTCAAAATGCATATGTATTACCACGCTGTTCCGAGCATACGTAAGTAGCTCTTGTAGCGCCACTGGGCGTTCTCTTGGGCGGCGGCAAAGAGCTCGGCAGCCTCCTTCGGGAACTGTTTTGCTACGGAAGCGAAGCGGACTTCGCCCTTCAGGTAGTCCTGGAACTTATCCCACTGCGGCTCTTTGGAGTCGAGTTGGAACGGGTTCTTGCCTTCGGCTTCGAGTTCCGGATTATAGCGCCAGAGGTGCCAGTAACCGCATTCAACAGCCTTGGCTTCCTCCGCCTGGCTCTTACCCATACCGGCTTTCAGACCATGGTTGATACACGGTGCGTAAGCGATGATGAGTGACGGTCCGGGATAAGCCTCTGCCTCGCGGATAGCCTTGAGGGTCTGAGCCTGGTCAGCACCCATCGCGATCTGAGCCACATATACATATCCGTAGGTGGTAGCAATCATACCGAGGTCTTTCTTGCGCACACGCTTACCCATAGCAGCGAACTTAGCGATAGCACCGAGCGGTGTTGCCTTGGATGCCTGTCCTCCGGTGTTGGAGTACACTTCGGTATCGAGCACGAGGATGTTGACATCTTCGCCGGAAGCGATGACATGGTCGAGTCCGCCGTAACCGATATCATAGGAAGCACCGTCACCACCGACGATCCACTGGCTGCGTTTAACGATATGATCTTTGGCCTTGAGGATCTCCTTGCAGGTGTCGCAGCCGCATTTCTCCATCGCAGCCACCATCGGCTCGAAGAGGCGGTTGGTGATCTCCGCGGAGTTCTTGTTCTCGAGCCACTCCTTGAACATCGCCTTGAGGTCATCGGAGCAGTCTTTGCACTCGAGACCGGCTGTCATGAGGTTAGCGAGGCGCTCACGCAGTTTGCGGTGGGCAATCTGCATACCGAGGCCGTATTCGCAGAAGTCCTCGAAGAGGGAGTTGGACCAAGCAGGACCGTGTCCTTTCTCATTCTTGGTATAAGGCGACGAAGGTACGGAACCGGAGTAGATAGACGTACAGCCGGTAGCGTTAGCGATGATTTCGCGGTCGCCGATGAGTTGGCTGATGAGTTTGAGATAGGGTGTCTCACCGCAACCGGAGCAAGCGCCGGAGAACTCAAAGAGCGGAGTCGCAAACTGCGAGTTCTTGACATTGGCAGCGATATCGATGAGGTGCTGCTTGGTAGCTACGTGCTCTACGCAGTAGTCCCAGTTGGCAGCTTCGCCGAGTTGGCTCTCGAGGTCCACCATAGCGAGTGCCTTGCCTTGTTTCGGGTTACCCGGACATACATCGACGCAGTTACCGCAGCCGAGGCAGTCCATGACGCCGACCTGCATTCTAAAGTGTAGACCCTTCATTGCGGCTGGCGCCTTCATTTCACGGGTGTTTATCGCTTCGCTGTTTATAGCGTTTATTCCTGCGAGCTCTTTCTCGTCAAGGACGAACGGACGGATACAAGCGTGAGGACAAACGTACGCACACTTGTTACACTCGATACAGTTGTCAGCGGTCCATACCGGTACGAAGGCAGATACACCACGTTTCTCGAACTTAGCCGTTCCTGCTGGCCATGTACCATCCTCGATGCCCTTGAAGGCGCTCACCGGTAATAAATCACCGTCTTGCGCGTTTATAGGCCGAACCACGTTCTTAATAAACTCAGGTTCGTCCGTTTGAACGTTTATCGCTTCGCTGTTTATTTCCAGTTTCGACCACTCTGGATCGATGTCGAGTTTCTGGAACTCACCACCACGGTCAACCGCTGCATAGTTCTTATTAACGACATCCTCGCCCTTCTTGCCATAAGACTTCACGATGAAGTGCTTCATCTCCTCAACGGCTTTCTCTACCGGGATGACCTCGGTGATACGGAAGAAAGCAGACTGGAGGATGGTGTTGGTACGGTTGCCCAAGCCGATCTCCTGTGCGATCTTCGTGGCGTTGATATAGAAGACGTTGATCTTATGGTCAGCGAAGTATTTCTTCACTTTGTTCGGCAGGTTTTTAACCAGTTCGTCGCCTTCCCAGATGGTATTGAGCAGGAAGGTACCACCGTCTTGCAGACCGCGTGTCACGTCATACATCTGCAGGTAAGCCTGTACGTGGCAAGCCACGAAGTTCGGCGTAGTAACGAGGTAAGTCGAGTGAATCGGTTCGTCTCCGAAACGGAGGTGCGAGCAGGTGAAACCGCCGGATTTCTTACTATCGTAAGAGAAGTAAGCCTGGCAGTATTTGTCGGTTGTGTCACCGATGATCTTGACAGAGTTCTTGTTAGCACCTACGGTACCGTCAGCACCGAGGCCGTAGAACTTAGCCTGGAAGAGCGATGCATCACCCATAGCGATCTCTTCGCCGACAGGCAGAGAGGTGAAGGTGAGGTCATCGTTGATACCTACGGTGAAGTGGTTCTTCGGTTGCGGCAGGGCGAGGTTCTCGAAGACAGCCAGCATCTGTGCCGGCGTCGTATCGTTCGAACCAAGACCATAACGTCCGCCTACGACGAGGATATCTTTCAGACCGAGCTCGAGGAGTGCGTCACGAACATCGAGATAGAGCGGTTCGCCATTAGCACCCGGCTCTTTGGTACGGTCAAGCACACAGATACGCTTTACGCTCTTCGGTAGTGCCTCTTGCAGGTACTTAAGGCTGAACGGACGATAGAGATGAACGTTGATCATACCGAGTTTGTTGTTGCCTTTGGCAGCTTCGTAGTCGATGACTTCGCGGATAGCCTCGCAAGCCGAACCCATACAGATGACGATATTCTCAGCATCTTTAGCTCCGTAGAAAGTGAACGGGCGATACTCGCGGCCGGTGATCTTGCTGATCTCGTCCATGTAATCGCTCACGATATCCGGAACGGCGTCGTAGTAACGGTTGCAGCTCTCGCGGTGTGCGAAGAAGACATCCGGGTTCTCTGCCATACCGCGCATCTCCGGACGCATAGGACTGAGCGCACGCTCACGGAACTCCTGGAGAGCCTTCCAGTCCACTAACGGACGGAGGTCTTCCATATCCATGGCTTCTACTTTCTGATACTCATGGGAGGTACGGAAGCCGTCGAAGAAGTTAACAAACGGCACGCGGCTCTTGATCGTAGCGAGGTGTGCTACGCCGGCCAGATCCATCACCTCCTGTACGGATGCTTCAGCGAGCATAGCAAAACCGGTCTGACGGCAAGCCATGACGTCTTGGTGGTCACCGAAGATACAGAGCACATGTGAAGCCAGCGTACGAGCCGATACATGGAAGACGGACGGGATGAGCTCTCCGGCAATCTTATACATGTTCGGGATCATCAGCAGCAAGCCCTGTGAAGCCGTGAAAGTGGTGGTCAGCGCACCCGCGTTGAGCGAACCGTGTACAGCACCAGCGGCTCCTGCCTCCGACTGCATCTCCTGCACGAGAACGGTCTCGCCAAAGAGATTCTTGCGACCGGCAGCAGCCCACTCATCCACGTTCTCCGCCATAGGCGATGACGGCGTGATAGGATAGATGGCAGCTACCTCGGTAAACATGTATGCCACATGTGCCGCAGCGGCGTTACCATCAAGGGTTAAGAATTTTTTTTCTTTTGACATTGTATAAAAATTTTATAATTTGTAATTTATGAGTTCTTACGATTGGCTAAACCATGCAAAATTAATATAGGAAGCCGAGTAGCCAGAGAGGCATCTGGTTGCCACGTCCGAGTTCCATCTCGCCTACAGCGGTCGGCCGGATGGTATCGCGTAGCGAAGCCGTCTCTTTGACATCGAAATAGTATTTGTTATCGACGATGAACATCGCCGAGCGGTCGGTGGCATTGACCTTGTGTCCGCCGTGGATGAAGGTATAGAAGCACGTCTCATAGAGGTCAGACGTCGGGATATTCCGCGTGAAATCCATGAGCGCCAGGTTCGTATTATGCATATAGACCTTGGTCGGCTTCATCGGGAAATTCTTATCTTCCGGATAGAGGAGGTTGATAAGACGCGAGTCCTTGAGATACTTGATATAGTTCATCGTAGTGGCGCGGCTGAGGCCGATATCTTCCGACATGTTGCTTATATTCAGCGCGCAAGGCGTTTCCCGCATCAGTATATGCAGGAGTTTGCGTAACTTATGCAAACATGCCACATCAATCTGCTTGATCATCAGCACATCCACCTCGAGCTGTCCGTTCATGGTCTTGAGCAGCTCTGCCTCGAAACTCTTACTCTCCAGATAGGATGGGTAATAGCCATGCTTGAGATAGGCTTTGAAATAATCGAGCGGGTGCACTCTCTCGCATATCTCGCGTGAGATAGAAGCATGCCTCTGCAGCAATTCCTCGAGCGTATAGGAGCGCAGGCGCAACCCGGTCTGCAGGTTCAAATATTCTCTAAACGAGAATCCGCGCAGGTTATAGGTATTGACGATGCCCTTGAGATCGTTATTATCCTCATCAATAGGCATGACGGGCGTAGCGCAGAAAACGATATGCAGGTCTTTATACTTCGAATAGCAGCGCTTAAGTTCGCGCGACCAGTTAGGATATTTGAACAGCTGGTCAAGGAAGAGATATTTTCCTCCTTGCTTCACGAACTGCCCGGCCAGATCGACTAAGGTATTCTCCGTGAAATAGAAATCATTCATGCTCACGAAGAGGCACGGACGGATGTCTTTATGCGACCTACGCGGGCGTCTTTGGCCTTTTTTGCGTTCCGGCTCGGGCATGCTATACCACTCGGTCTCTATTTCTTTCGCCCGCACGAGCAAGAAGTCTGTTTTTCCGACACCTCTACCTCCTTTGATGGCGATGAGACGGTCATCCCAGTTGATTTCATCCATCAAAAGCCTGCGTATAGGCATGAAGGCGTGCGCGACGAGAAAATCGTGAATTTTAAAGAAAGCATCCAGTACGTTTACCTGAGGTTCTTCTACAGGAATTACGGGAAGATTTTTTTCATTAGATTGCAGTTCTTCCTTAGATTTTAGGTCTTCTTTCTCCATTTTTTTAGGTTTTTGTTCAAAAATCGCCGCAAAGTTACAAAAAATAATTAATATTTGCAAGATTTTGCGTATTTTTTTGAAAAAAATAGGGGACTACAAGTCGTAATCCCCTAAAAATACACATTTTTTGTTAAAAAATGCACTTTTTTACAAGCTAATTGCTCCACTTGGGCAAACATCCGCACATGTTCCGCACTCAGCGCAGAGTTCCGGATCGATGGTGTAATGCTCTTCTCCTTCGGAGATAGCTCCGAGTGGACATTCGTCAATACACGTGCCGCAAGCGATGCAGTCATTAGAAATTTTGTAAGCCATAGTACTTCGTAATTTATGATTTGTGATTTATGATTTCGATTTTCGAGTGCAAAGGTAGTGCTTTTTTTTGATACTACCAAATATTGGTGCCAGATTTTTTATTTTTTTCGTTTTTTTGCGGTAGCCAGCGCCGCCAACAGTTGTGCATTGGGTCCTGTCAGTCCTTTATCGGTCAGTCCTTTACGCTTAGCGTAAGTAGTCCAGTCCTTCGCACCGGCATCGGGATTGACCGGCAGTCCGAGTTGCAGGAAATGGCAGTAAGCGATGGCGAGAGCATCGGTAGCATCCAGTTTCTTCGGCATCTGTTCCTCGGGGATATGGAGGAATCGCTGCAGCATACCTGCCACTTGCTCTTTGGAGCTATGGCCGTTGCCCGTGATAGCCATTTTGATTTTCATCGGCGAGTATTCATAGATAGGCACATCTTTCGATAGCGCAGCAGCGATAGAAACGCCTTGCGCATGCACGATTTTGATCATCGTCTGCGGATTCTTGTCCACAAACTGCGTCTCGATAGCCAGGCAGGAAGGATGATGCTTCTCGATGAGTTCCTGCAAGAAGAAAAACTCCTTCTGCAGGCGCGGGTACTGGCCGTCAATCTTATGTACATCAAGCACACCGAAATCGATGATCTCCACCTGTTGCCCGACGGTATGCAACAAAGCATAGCCCATGAACAATGTTCCGGGGTCGACACCAAGGATGATGTGTTCGCTTCGGACGGAGTCCTGCATGATTTTCGAATTAGTGAATTAGCGAATTAGTGATTTACGTCAATCTTTCTCGTGATTGCGGATGAAGCCGCGAATAATGACGATTACTGCACCTGCGATGAGCACGTAGTCAGCCCAAGGCTCAATCTTGGCGATGCTTAATCCTGCGCCTACGGCGAGAATAACGATGCCGATGATTAATATGATATTGGATAGTTTCATTCTTCTTCTACTAAATAGATGTCCTCATTAGGGGTATGCATAAAATAATGTTCGCGTGCGTAACGCTCGAGGCTGTCAGGATGATGGAGCGTTTGTATTTCCCGTTGTGCTTTCTGTTCGCCTTCACGGTACATATCCCGTTGCTCCTCCAGATGCCGGATTTCCCGTCCCCGGCGCACAAATTGAATAAGGCTTTGGTCTCCGATGAAAAGAAAGACAAGCAAGAAAGCAACGAGGGTAATGACGTATTTACCCCATTTGCGTATCTTAATCAGTTCCCAAAAGTCCGAAAAATTCATATTAAACCTCGTGTTCCTTCAAAATTTCGTGCAAAGTTACGATTTTTTTTGCAAATGTGCAAATTTTTTTGTACCTTTGTTGCCGATTTGATCGTTTAGCCGATGAAAAAACGAATTTTGCTCTATATAATGGTTTGCTGGTCACTCTGTTTGGTGGCTCAAGTGCAAACTATATCGGTAGGTTCTCCGGAGACATGGTCCGTGAAAACCCTGTCGGCCTATGTAGGGCAAACGGTGGAGTTTGATGTGCCGATGGTCGTCTGCTCCAACAGGAATCGGCTGGTAGTATCTCCGTGGCGTATGTTCGAGCCTAAGAGTCAAGGAGCAGAAGGTTCTGCCGCTTTTTCTCTGGCCAACCGTATCAACGGCTCGTGCAGTTTTACGCTCGAGGGTATTTATGACTACCATCGTTGCGGTGAGAAGATCGTTCATCTGCAAGCGGTGGTCAATTCTACGAATAATCTGACGTTTGTCAGCGGCGAATGGCAAGGCAACACACGGGAAGACCTGGAGAAAGGTATTCCTGACTTAGGCGATTACCGGCTGCTGGTGTGCGGCTTTAACCTAGAGAACTACTTTGTAGTTAACATGGGCAGCATGGGTGCAGAGGATATCGAGGAGCATCAGGGTCAACGCGCTAAGATCAGTAAGGCTTTAGCGAAGATAAATGCGGATATCTACGGTCTGGTGGAGCTGGAGCAAGGCAATGAGGCGGTTCAGGAGATAGTTAATGACCTAAATGCGAACCTGCCGGGACGTAACTACGTCTTTTTCCACGAGAGTGCGTCTGCCGCTGCATACCAGAAGTCCGATTTTGTCTATGATGCCAATAAAGTGGAGCCTATCGGCACGCCAACCGTCATCAATACCGAGGTGCAGAACCGTAAGCGTGTGGTCTGCTTCCGTGAGAAAGCGACGGGTGAGCGGTTTATCTATTCCATCAACCATTTCAAGGCGATGACTGGCGGTGCGGCTGCCAGCGATGCAAGGCGTACCAACGAGGCACGTGCCGTGCTGAATTTCTATAACTCCTATAGCAGCAATACCAGTGTGCGAGACAAAGACTTGCTTGTGATGGGTGACCTGAATACCTATGCTTTTACCGACCCGATAAAAGTATTCACAGACTATGGCTTGATTGATTTGCACAGGGCTTTCCATGCTGATAGCAGTTACAGCTATATGTACGGCGGCCTGGCCAGCTATATCGACCATGCGCTATGCAACAGCACGCTGTATAATCAGATAACAGGCATGGCGGCATATCATATCAACTCGGATGAGTCAGACTATTATACGTACGACAAGTCCTCCGACCGAACGATGTTCCGTTGTTCGGATCACGACCCGGTGTTAGTAGGCTTGAAACTGGATAGCACGCTTGTATATGACCCGACGCCGCAGATCAACTCAGCCGAGATCATACGGGGTGAGGCGAACACCATCGTCATACGCAACGCACACAGCGAAGGGCAGAAGAGCTATTTCGCCATTTACAGCATAGACGGTATATTAATGGGCAGGGAGGAAATCATGTCGATGTATCATGAGGCGGCATTGCCGGATACACCGGGTGTGTATGTAGTCTATATCTATGCGGACGGGCAGGTTTATCAACGAAAAGTGATAGTCAGATAGTGGATTTGTTTTCAGACATAGAAGCTCCGGAACGCGAGGAATTACTGGCGTTGCGAAAAGAACTGGAGGAGGCGAACTATAAGTACTATGTACTTAACCAGCCTACGCTATCGGATCAGGAGTTTGATTTCAAGATGCATCGCTTGCAAGATCTAGAGGCGATGTTTCCGGATATGTATGATGCTAAGTCGCCTACCCAACATGTGGGGAGTGATTTAGTGGAAAGTCAAAAGTCGAAAGAGAAAAGCGGCAAGTCCTTCGAGACGGTTAAGCATAAATATCCAATGCTATCGCTGGCCAACAGTTATTCGCGCGAGGAGATAGAAGACTGGGTGCGTAAACTGCCTCAAGGCGTGGAGATTGTATGCGAACTGAAATATGACGGTCTTTCGATATCCTTATGGTATGAGCACGGCGTGTTAGTCAGAGCGCTGACGCGTGGCGACGGGCAGCAAGGCGATGATGTGATTGCGAATATCAAAACCATTGCATCTATCCCTTGGCGCATCGAGCGTGCTGACGTGCCTGATTTCTTTGAGTTGCGCGGGGAAGTATTGCTGCCATGGGAACGATTCGAGGCACTTAACAAAGAGCGTGAGGAACAGGAAGAACCGCTGTTTGCCAATCCGCGAAATGCTGCTTCCGGAACGCTTAAACTGCAAGACCCGAGAGAGGTGGCCCGCAGAGGATTAGAAGCGTATCTGTATTACATGCTAGGCGAGAATCTGCCGGGCAAGACGCATTTCGAGCGATTAGCGACGGCAAAAGAGTGGGGATTCCATATCAGCGAGGCAATAAAGGTTTGTCACTCGGTGGATGAGGTGATGAACTATATCGCATATTGGGATACGGAGCGTAAGAATCTGCCGGTTGCAACGGACGGTATTGTGCTGAAAGTGAATGACTTAGCGCAACAGGAGGAACTCGGATTTACAGCCAAGACGCCTCGTTGGGCGATTGCATACAAGTTCCCGGCAGAGAAGCAGTTGACCTTACTGAAAGAGATTACCTATCAAGTGGGCAGAACGGGTGTTGTGACGCCTGTGGCTAATCTGGAACCGGTCCAACTGAGCGGAACCATTGTACAGCGTGCAACGCTGCATAACGAAGATTTCATCAAGCAGCTGGATATCCGTCCGGGAGATAGAGTTTGGGTGGAGAAAGGCGGAGAGATTATTCCGAAGATAACCGGTCGAGAAGACCGGCCGATTAGCGATGAGCGATTAGCGATTAGCGATTATTCTTTCCCGACTGTTTGCCCGGAATGCGGAGCGACGTTAGTAAGGGTAGAGGGAGAAGCGGCATGGAGATGTCCGAATGAGAGTGGCTGCCCGCCGCAGATAAAAGGTAAGATAGAGCATTTCGTGAGCCGTAAGGCGATGGATATAGAAGGTCTGGGCGAAGAGACCATCGATTTGCTATACCGTCAAGGATTGCTGCACAATATAGCGGATATCTATGACCTGAAGGCGGAAGATATAGCCACGCAGGAACGGCTAGGCGATAAGTCTGCACAGAACATGCTTGCCGGTATCGAGGCATCCAAACAAGTGCCGTGGGCAAGAGTGCTTTTTGCCTTGGGAATCCGCATGGTAGGCGAGACGACAGCGAAAAAGATAGCCAAGAGATATAACTCTATTGACAGCTTGCAATGGGCAACCGCAGAGCAGTTATGTGCCATCGATGATGTAGGACCGCAGATTGCGGAGAATATAGTGAAATACTTCGAAGATATCCGTAATCTCGAGATTCTGGAACGTCTCCGTCAGGCCGGTGTACAAATGGAAGGCGAGGCCGCAGAAGAACCGGCCAGCGATAAACTGGCAGGCATGTCTATCGTCATCTCCGGTACGTTTGAGCATCACAGCCGCGATGAATACAAAGAGCTGATCGAGCAAAACGGAGGAAAGAATGTAGGCTCTGTAAGCAAAAAAACATCTTTTATCCTCGCCGGAGAGAATATGGGGCCGGAGAAACGCAAGAAAGCAGAAGAGTTGGGAATACCTCTTAAGAGTGAGGAAGAATTCCTGCAAATGATTAGTGGATTATGAGTTTGAAACAACGTATATTTGAGCGTGCCTTAAGGAAACAGGCTTCACGAGAGACACGTTTTCCGCATCTAGACAGACCGCTAAAGGTCATGTTGCTTTACGAAAGTGATGTATTGGAGCGTAATGATGCCATCAAAACTATCCGTCAAGATCTGTTGCGCCGCCAGATGGATGTAACGATGTGGGGATTTGTTGAGAAGAAAGAGATTGTATCGCTTGTTCTGCCCCAGAGCCGTATTCTCGGTTTAGCGGATTTCAATATGTTCGGCAAACCGAGAGATTACGAATTGGCTGATTTGAAAGCCGAGCATTTTGATTTGCTGCTGGATCTGACGACTCGTCCTTTGCGGCCATTGAAGTATCTGGCACTTTATACAAACGCAGATTTTAAGGTCGGTTTGAATCTCGGCGAAGGAATACACGATATGCTCATTTCTCCTCCGAACTTCAATGCAGAGCAAGGTAAGGAAGCAGGTCTGGAAGCAACATGGCTCTACGACCAGATTATGCGGTATATCACAACCATACGGAGTATGGATTAGTTGAAAGTTTAAAGTTAAAAGTTTAAAGATGAGGGGATTAGGTACAGCGTTAATCACGCCGTTTAAAGCAGACGGGAGCGTTGATTATGAGGCTCTTGCGCGATTGTTAGACACGCAGTTAATGGGTTATGTAGATTATATCGTCGTACTCGGTACAACCGGCGAAGCGGCTACGCTCACAGCCGATGAGAAGCGCGAAGTACGGCAGTTTATTGTGAAATACGTGAACGGTCGTTTGCCGCTGGTTTTGGGCGTGGGAGGAAACAACACGGCGCAGGTCATCTCGGATCTGCAGGCTATGCGGAACGAGTTAATCCTAGACTTTACAGCTATCCTTTCCGTATGTCCGTACTATAACAAGCCGAATCAGGAAGGGCTATTCCAACATTTCTGTGCGATAGCAGAGGCAAGTCCGATTCCTGTTATTCTTTATAATGTTCCCGGGCGCACGGGCGTGAATCTGTTGCCGGAAACGGTGATACGTATCTATGAAGCGCATCCGGAGAAGATTATAGGCATCAAAGAGGCCAGCGGCAACGTCGAACAAATCAAGCACCTAATAAACCTTATAAACGCCGAAGGCAATAAACGCGAAGCTCTACACGTTATCTCCGGCGATGATGGAATTGCGTGTGATGTGATGGAAGCGGGTGGAGCAGGATTGATAAGTGTGGCAAGTAACGCTTTTGCAGAGGATTTCTGGCATATTGTGCATGAAAAGGACCAAGTAAGACAGGCCAAATACGCAGAGATGATACGCTTGCTGTTTGCCGAAGGCAATCCTGTTGGCATCAAAGCCGTTCTGGCACAAAAAGGCATCATTCAGAATCATCTGAGACTTCCGCTTGTTCCTGCAAGCAAGGAATTACAGGAAAAAATACAAAAAGAGCTCGCATGATTGCGAGCTCTTCATT
The DNA here is from genome assembly GCA_017557345.1 of Paludibacteraceae bacterium. Lineage (GTDB taxonomy): Bacteria > Bacteroidota > Bacteroidia > Bacteroidales > Paludibacteraceae > Colicola. The sequence goes on from JAFYZR010000058.1 coordinate 16,274, forward strand.
TTTTTTCGTAAGTTATTTCGCAGCTTTTTTCTTAGCTTGGTCAACAACGGCTTTGAAAGCAGCGGGTTGATTCATAGCGAGGTCAGCCAGCGCTTTGCGGTTGATGACGATACCGGCTTTCTTGAGGAAGCCCATCAGTTGGCTGTAGCTCAGGCCTTCGAGGCGAGCAGCAGCGTTGATACGCTGGATCCAGAGAGCACGGAAAGTGCGTTTTTTGTTCTTACGATCGCGGTAAGCATATTGCAAACCTTTCTCCCATGTATTCTTTGCTACGGTCCATACATTAGCACGTCCACCAAAGTTACCACGGGTGAGCGACATGATCTTCTTACGACGGTTGCGCGAAGCAACGTGATTTACTGATCTTGGCATGTGTTCTGTCCTTTCACTTTAATGGTTAGTACTTAACGAAGCAACAACATCTCACGGATGGAGCGTGTGTTCGATTGATCAACAATAGCAACATGAGTCAAGTTGCGTTTTTGCTTTTTAGTCTTCTTTGTCAGAATGTGACTTTTGTAAGCGTGCTTACGCTTAATTTTACCGGTTCCGGTAAGCGTGAAACGCTTTTTAGCACCGGAGTTCGTTTTTACCTTTGGCATTTTGTAGAAAAAATTTAATTATTGTTAATACTTCGTCCGACAGGCAGCCCGACGCACTCGGCGCCGCTGTAAAGGTAGGCCTTCGGGCGGTTTCTTTAAACTCTAAACCCTAAACTCTAAACTATTTTTGGCTCTTAGGACTAACGAACATAATCATTCGTTTTCCTTCGAGATTTGGCACATTGTCAGCTTTGCCATAATCTTCGAGATCATTTGCAAAGCGAGCAAGCAGCAGTTCTCCTTGTTCCTTGAAGACGATGGATCGTCCGCGGAAGAAGACATAGGCTTTCACTTTGTTGCCTTCTTTAAGGAACTGCTGTGCATGCTTGAGTTTGAAGTTGTAATCGTGGTCATCGGTTTGCGGACCGAAACGAATCTCCTTCACCTCTTGTTTCTTTTGGTTGGCTTTAGCCTCTTTTTGCTTTTTCTTCTGTGCGTAGAGGAATTTCTGATAGTCAATCACGCGACATACCGGTGGGTTGGCTGTTGGCGCAATCTCGACCAGGTCGAGGTTTTGCTCATCAGCTATGTGCATAGCTTGTTGATACGAGTAGATGCCTTGCTCTACATTGTCGCCAATCAGACGCACTTCTTGGACTCCGCGGATCTTATCGTTGATACGATGCGGGTCTTCTTTGATAACACGACCGCCACGCGGTCTGGGTTGAGGTGTTGCTATAGTTTTTTCCTCCTTTGGTTAATTAATTAAAATTACTTCACGTGCGGGCACAATACACCCTACCATCGAAAAAGCGTGCAAAATTACAACAAAAATTTGGAATATGCAAGATTTAGGACGAAAAAAATCAATAAATTGATATTTTTTTGTCATTTTCCGTTCGAGAGATGCTTTAAGATGTCCGATAAACCCCCGACATAATACCGATAAAACCTCGATATAATACCGATAAGATACCGATGAAATACCGAGAGGTTATAGACCAAACAAAATCGAGAAAAAATTTGATATATGCAATTTTTTGAAAAAAAAATGCAAAATATTTGCGTATGTTAAAAAAAATGAGTACCTTTGCACGCTATTTTGAGAAAATGTGTATATACACGAACCTTGAATTGTAATATCATAAAAATAAATAAAGAAATGAAACGAGAAATTTTAATGCTGACCGCATTGGTCGCGATGGTATTCTTAGGCTGCAAAGAGCGTGCATATATCGACGCTCCCGGTGAGAATTCACATAACCTGGATTCAATCCCGCTGATTATGCCAGATACGGACGGAATCGAAATTACCGTTGACGAGGCAATAGCTCTTTGCAAGGAAATGGATGCGGACGTCAAGTCGGCCGAGATATACAAGATTTCCGGCGTGATAACCAAGAATACCACCAACCCGCTCAACGTGCCGAGCAGATATCAGAATATCAACTTCAACCTCTCGGACAACGGCGGCGCGACCAGCCTAGCTTGTTATTATATGAATAACTTGCGCAATCGCGAGTTCCGTAATAATAGCGATGTTCCCCGTGTCGGTTCGCGTGTTACCGTTCGTGGCGTGCTGACCAATTACAAAGGAACAACACCGGAGATTACCAGCGGATTCATCGTACGTATCGATTCGATGGTGGCTCCTCCTCCGTTCCCGGGATGTCCTGATCCGGATGAAGGTGAAGTAAGCGTAAGCTATGCGGTAAATATCGCAACGCAGTTGGCAGACAAGACAGAGTCTCGTAAGACATACAAGATAAAAGGTGTGGTAACGGAGATTATGAGTATCGATACCGGAAGTTACGGCAATGCCGAGTGGATTATTTCGGATGGTACATCATTCTTCTATATTTATCGTGGTAAAGGCTTGAACGGCAACAAGTTTACCAATGCAAATCAGTTGCAGGTAAATGATACGATAACTGTTCAAACCAAGCTCTATAACTACGGCGGCATTGCAGAGACCAAGGCTAACGGAGCGATGATTATTAAAACCACCAACAAGAACTGGTAAGAAACCGAAAAAAACAAATACAAAATTATCAATATTAAAAAATGGCAAGTTTACAAAGAATTAGAAACCATGGCGCCCTGTTGATTGCTATTGTGGGTTTGGCCATGTTGGCGTTTATCCTCGGAGACTTTTTGAACTCCGGTAGTAGTTTCTTCAACCGTAGCCGCGAGAATGTCGGCGTTATCGAAGGTCAGAAGGTTCACTATACGGAGTATGAGGCTGCCAAGGAACAGTTGACAGAAGTTTACAAGATTGAATCCGGTCGTTCGGACTTTGACGAAGACACGTACACGCAGATTCGTAACCAGGTATGGAGCATGCTCCTGATGGATTACACGATGCGCGCTCAGGCAAAGAAAATCGGAATGGACATAACGACCGATGAGTTAAGCGAATTGTGTATCGGCGAGAACGTGCATCAGATTCTCCGTAGCCGTCGTGCATTTATGGATGAGAACGGTCAGTTCAGCCGTGACGCGGTAAAGAACCTGATCGCTGCTATCAATGACGATAGCGAAGATGCTGCACAAAATGCGAACCTCCAGCAGGCCAAGACATATTGGCTGTACTGGGAGAAAGCTGTTCGCATCAGTTATATGCAGGAGAAATACACAGCTTTGCTGCAACATCTGCTTAAGGCAAACTCGCTGGAGGCAGAGTATGCATTCAACGGCCGTCAGAACGGTTTGAGTGCAGAGTATGTGATGCAACCGTTCTATCAGGTTGCTGACAGCTTGGTAAAAGTGAGTGACGGTGACATCAAGAAACTCTACAAGCAACGCAAAGAGCAATTCAAGCAGACTCCGAACCGCGCCATCAAGTACGTGGCATTTGATATCGTACCGAGCGAGGATGACTTTAAGGCTGCGCAAGATTTGCTGACCAACCTTCAGGAAGAGTTCAAGACCACAGAGGACGTAAGTCTCGTGGTAAATACCAACTCGGATATCATGTATGACGGCCGTGATTATTCCATAGAGACCGTTCCTGCACAATTCAAGGACTTTGCTTTTGCTAAAGGAGCAAAGGCTGGCGATTGCACGGATATTCTCTTCGAGAATAACACCTACGCTATGGCTCGTATCATGCAAGCCGGTTACTCTCTGCCGGATTCCGTTGAGCTGAAAGCTATCGTTGAGGGTGGCGAAGATCAGGAATTAGGTTGGTTCAAGGCTGCTGATCTGCCGAAGAATATTGCTGAGCCTGCTTTTGCCGGCAAACGTGGCACACGTTTCACGGTAGCTCAAGGTATGGGCGAGCAGACATACGAGATCATGGAGATCGGCAAACCGACACCGAAAGTAAAACTGGCTATCCTGGCGCGTGAGGTTACTCCGTCCAGCAAGACCTATTCGATCATCTATAACAGCGCAAAGCAGTTCATCGTTGCGAACAATAACGCCGAGGCATTTGAAGAGGCTGCACAAGAGGCCGGAATGGCTGTTACTCCGCAATATAACCTTACGGAGAATACCGATAAAATCGGTCAACTGAAATCCAGCCGTCCTATCGTTCGTTGGGCTTTCGATGCGAAAGAAGGTCAGGTATCTGATGTCTTCGAGTGCGGTCAGCAGTTTGTTGTGGCTGCCCTGACAGAGGTTAATGACGGCGAATATCGTCCGTTGGCATCTGTTCGTTCGGAGTTGATGTATGAGGCTTTGAATGACGCTAAGGCTGAATATCTCAAGAAGCAACTCAAGGGCGTTGAGAGCCTGGAGGCTGCTGCTGAGGTGCTTGGTCAACGCATCCAGAATGTAGAGCGCGTCAGCTTGGCTGACAGCCGTTTCGGAAATGCCGGAATGGAGCCTGCTGTTATCGGTAAGGCGATTGCCTTGGGCGAGAACGCTTTGAGCGAGCCTATCAAAGGTAACATGGGCGTGTTTGTTGTTAGAACAGGTGCGGCTAATAACCTTGAGGCTGAGTTCAATGCAGACAGCGAGAAAGCACAATTGGCTTCCCGTTTCGCTTACCTGCCGTATCAGGCTATTCAGTTGATTGAGGATAAGGCCGAGGTAGTTGACAACCGCGCTAACTTCCAATAATCGCGCGCGTGCGTAATATAAATAAGGTGAACATATCACCGTGGGTGTGGGTACCGACGTTGTACTTCACAGAGGGAATCCCTTATTTCTTGGTAAACAGCATCTCCGTGATGCTGTTTGCTAAAATGGGAGTTCCGAATGATCAGCTCGCGTTCTTCACCACGTTGCTTTATTTCCCGTGGTTCCTAAAAGGGATTTGGAGTCCGTTCGTTGATATATTGCGCACGAAACGATGGTGGATTATCGCGATGCAGGCATTGTTGACGGGTTTATGTATATTACTGACGCTCACTTTGCCTCATCCTGCGGCAGAGACTATCGCTGCCAAAGCCACGTCCGCGGGCTTATTTCGCTGGACATTGATCTTTTTCATTATTGCTGCATTTGCTTCGGCAACGCATGATATCGCGGCGGACGGCTATTACATGCTGGCGCATGACACCAAGAGTCAGGCGGCTTTTGTGGGTATCCGTTCCACGTTTTACCGCATCGCTTCCGTCTTCTCGCAAGGCGTGCTGGTGTATATTGCCGGGCAGATAGAGAACAAAACGGGTGATATCCCGCTTTCATGGCAAGTGACACTTGGCGTCACAAGTATTATCATGCTTTGTGTCACGCTCTACCATAGTTTCTTTTTGCCGCGTGCTCAGGAGGATCTGCCTCGTGACGTGAAGGATTACGGAGGGGCTATGCGCGAACTGAAGGATTCCTTCGTCACGTTCTTTACCAAGCCCGGAGTAGGGTTGGCGATTGCTTTCATGCTCTTGTTTCGCTTAAGTGAGGGATTTCTGGTCAAACTCTGTCAGCCGTTCCTCGTGGATGCCCGAACCACTGTCTTGCGCGATGGACAAATCATCGGTGGTGGACTCGCGTTGAATACCGATACGGTAGGATTACTTTACGGCACCATCGGCGTCGCATGTCTGTTGCTGGGCGGAATATTAGGCGGAATCTATATCTCCCGCAAAGGTCTGAAGCATTCCTTATGGCTCATGGCAGCCGCGCTGACTTTGCCGAGTTTCGTCTATTGTTACCTCAGCATGGCTCAGCCGGATTCACTCTGGTTCATCGGCACAGCCGTTAGTTTTGAGCAGTTCGGCTATGGATTTGGTTTTACCGCCTATATGATGTTTATGATGCATTTCTCCGAGGGCAAATACAAAACCGCTCACTATGCCATTTGCACGGCTTTCATGGCGCTTTCGATGATGATTCCGGGCTTTGTGGCGGGTGCCATTGAAATGTCAGTCGGTTATTCCGCTTTCTTCTGGATAGCAAATGCATGCAGTATAACCACGTTTGTTATAACCTATTTTGTATATAAAAATCTTAAATCATAAATCACAATGAATTGTAAACGCATCCTTCCTGACGCATTAACCTGCAGTAATCTGCTTTGTGGCGCTTTGGCTATTCTTTTGGCTACACAAGGTGCTTTTGTCTGGGCATTTGTTGCTATTTTAGTAGGAGCATTCTTTGATTTCTTTGATGGTCTGAGTGCCCGTTTGCTCAAGGCGCCAAGCCCGATAGGCATTCAATTGGATTCGCTGGCAGATGATATCACTTTTGGTCTGGCACCGGCTATGATTCTTTTCTGTTATCTGCGTCCGTTGCTGGGCTGGTGGGCTCTGATTGCTTTGATGATGGCGGCTTTTTCGGCTGTCCGTTTGGCAAAATTCAACGTCGATGAACGCCAGCATGAATCGTTCATAGGCCTTGCTACACCGGCTAATGCTATCTTCTGGGGCGCATTTTGTTGCATGCCGTATGCTATGTTGGCTTATGACTGGATGGCATGGGCGTTACTCGGGCTTTCGATCGTCAGCTGTTATCTGCTGATTGCCGAAATACCGTTCTTCAGTTTTAAGTCTTTTGCAAAGGATAAAATACTGATAATCTGTTTCTTAGGAGGCTGTCTTATATTGATTGGTTTCTGCGTGGCGAAAGCCATCGTTGCCAAGCATATTGAGTTTGCTCTCTTTAGCGGAACAGCGGTTATTATTTGGTATGTCGCTTTGAATATTTTAATGGCAATTGCTAAGAAGTAAAAGTTTACTATTTTTAAGATTTTGCCCTTATCAGGTGTGCTCGGTATTTCATCGGTGTCTCATCGGTATTAAGTCGAGGTTATTACCTATGCAAAACCCGTGCAAAAAATATACGATTTTTAAGATTTTAATACTTTGATACCATGAGAAAACTTCTCACTTTATTTGCTCTCTTTCTCTCCCTCAGCCTCCTGGCAGAGGAGATTCCTGCGAACTATTACGATGCCATAAATGGCAAAAAAGATTCAGTCCTCAAATCCACACTAAGCCAAATTATCTATCCGGTGGATTGGAATACAATGACTCAAACAGATAGCAAGCCTAATGCTATTCTTGCTCAATATGATGCAGGTAATCGATGCAAATATGGCACTCGTGCTGTGAACGAGAAGCATTCGCATCAATATACATGGGATGCTTTTCTCTCTACGGACACGCGCGAAGATGGTTCGGTGTGGGATATGTATTCCAATTATATACATTATATGGTTCCGGACATGTATGGAGCTGTCAGCATACCGGATTTAGAGATTGAGCACTGCTTTCCAAAAGGCTGGTGGGGCGGTTCAACCTCTAATGAAAATGATGCGTATCGAGATTTACATCACTTGAATCCTGCCAATGCACGTGCCAATAACAACAAAAGTGACTATCCTCCCGGATACGTTAAGACAAACCTCAAGATAGACAATGGGGTTTTCAAGATGGGCAAAAATAGTGACTACGGCACATTCTATGTTTATGAGCCATGCGATGAATATAAGGGTGATTTTGCGCGCGCTTATTTTTACATCGTTACTGCTTACGAGCAATTTGTATGGAAATGTGACTATTTGGATAACTCTTCATATTTGGAATTTAAACCATGGCTTCAAGAAGTACTGCTTGAATGGCATCGGCTGGATCCTGTGAGCGAGAAAGAGATTACACGCAACAACAGGGTGAGTGATATTCAACACAATCGAAATCCTTTCATTGATTATCCTGAACTTGTCGAATATATCTGGGGTGATAAAATGCATATGGCCGTGGATTTGAATGCTCTTGAGTTTACCGGAAGTAACGATTATAACCTACCTATTGAAACTATGGTAAGTCGTGCATATCCTGCTACGCAAATCAAAAGCACAGGTTTTACTGCCAATTGGAAAGATGCAGGCAAAGATAACTACGAATTGGATGTGTTCACAACAACAACGATAGGCTCGAATGACACACTTCTGAACATGCCTGTTTTTAATAGTGCTTTGATAAAAGCAGATACAGAGCATTTCAGTTACACGGGTGCCTTTGGCACAACGGGTATTGGTAAAGGATCTGTCACTTTTGGTACAAATACTAATCCGCTTGTCCTGACAATTCAGGGATTAACTATTCCGACTAACAGCCGTCTGGTTGTGCGGGCAATGGCTCCTCTGAAACTCAATGATACGGATGATGCACAAATGCAAATAAGCGCGGACGGAACAGAACTGGCCGCACAAACTCTTAGCCATGACGAAGAATATTATTCCTTCCTGATTCCAGCTGGCGCACAACAAATAGTCATTCAGCAAGGTAATGGCAAGAATTTCAACATACAGCAGTTATTTGTCATTACCGGTAATCTTACTACAACCCATACGTCCCTTGATGGTTATCCTAAAGAAGTAACAGGAACGAATTATTATGTTGAGCATGTTATGCCGGAAAATACACCAGTTTACTATACCATTACTCCGGCTGGCTTGCGAACCAGTATGCCGGTAAGTGTGATATATGATCCGGATATGCCTACCGGCATAACGGATATGCCTGTGGAAAATCCATCTGTTCGCAAAGAATTGCGTAACGGACAACTCATTATCATCCGAAATACGTCAATTTATACACCGTTAGGTCAAACCATTCGATAGGTGTGTCAATTTTTACACACTTTTCGTGAATATCTGCACGCGCGCGTGAAGAAAATTGTGTAATTTTGCAGTCGATTTTAGATTGCGAATTGTAAACACAAAATATAACATGAAAAAAACACTTTTATACACCATGCTTTGCTGCCTGTTGATGCTTCCTATGTATCTTAAGGCGCAAAGTACTGTGGATGCCGGACAATCAACCGAAGGCAAAGATTTCTGGGTAACATTCCTGCAAGCGGATCAACGGACAAGTAGCAAGAATACGGATATGGGAAACTATAATTCCTTGCATCTATCTCTGTCTATCTCTTCCCGCAAAAATTGTCAGGTTACGATTTCTAATCCTTTTACGGGCTACAAAGAGACAGTTGACGTCAAGGCTAACGAGATGAAGTTGGTGGAGGTTTATGGTGGTCATCCCGTTACGTACGAAGCACGGGCTGCGATGGCAACTACCGGCAAAGTATGCTATGCGGTTAATTCGGAGCAAGCAGATACGTGTGCTTTACATGTCACAGCAACGGAAAATATCTCCCTTTTCGCAACCAATTATAAGAGGGCCACATTTGATGCTACGAATGTTTTGCCAACGGCTTCGTTGCTCGATGAATATATCATTCAGTCCTATTCTCCTTCCGACCATGGAGGAACGGCTCAAGGAACGCATTTTGCTATCGTAGCCGTGGAGGATGGGACAGAAGTAACCTATGTGCCGACAGAGGCAACAACCGGTCATGCCAAAGGAGAAACGGTTAAAACGGAGACACTCAAAGCCGGACAAGTATGGTATGTATGGACGGGTGAGGGAGATGGCGCCCCGTATGACTTGAGCGGTACGCACATCACATCCAATAAAAAGATTGCGGTATTCCAAGGTTGCCCGCACACCAATATCCCTACTAAAGTGAAAGAGCGTGATCACCTTTTCTCACAAGCCATGCCTACCAAATATTGGGGCAATACGTTTGTGCTAACCGCTTCTAGCGGCAGAAAGGTAGACTACGTGCGTATTTTGGCGCTCAACGATGGTACGGAAGTACGTATTAATGGTGATTCGGTTTATACCTTTGATTTTTCCAAAAATCCAAAGCAATATTGGGAATTCAAAATAGGAGCAAATGGAGATTATGCCAAAACAGGCAGTTGTATTGTAAAAACTTCTTGTCCGTGTGCAACGCATTTGTTCATGGCATCAAAACAGGCGGATGGCGTTACCGATGGAGATCCTGCTATGCTTTGGGTGAACCCGATTGAACAGCAAATAGACCAAGTAACGTTTGCTACCTATTCCAGTCAAAACGGTACGACACATCACTATGTAAACGTTGTAACCGATAAACCGGAATATATGTTCTGGAATGGTTCGTCCATACAAGACCAATTTAAGCAAGTATCAGGTTCACAAAATTACTATTATGCACAAATTTCGCTCGGTAGTGTAGCGGCTTCACATACATTGAAGAGCACGAAGAGTAATTTCATTGCTCACGTGTACGGCTTTACAGAAAATGAGTCCTACGGCTATTCTGCCGGTGGTGCCACCAAACCGCTCACGCAATATATAACCATAAACGGCAAAATCTTCACACCGGATACAGAGAATACATTGTGCGGTGATGATATAATACGTTTTGCTTGCCACCCCGACTATGAATACAATAAGATTGAATGGTATTTCGGAGACGGGCAAAACGATTTGAGCAACAAGGACTCTGTGCTGCATGAATATACAGAACCGGGAACCTATTTTGCTTACGTTCTCATTTATCGCGAGAGCAGTAATCTGTGTGCTGGTCAAAATGCGGTGGATAGTATTCCTATTCGCGTAACTATCGGGAATTATGAGCTTGATATTAAAGGAATCAAATTGCCGTATTGTACGAAAGAAGGCGATGAGGCAGATTTAACGATTGATCTTTATAATCCCTCGCAAATATCGCTTGCAGGTGATAGTGTTTCGCTTGCGTTCGATAATGCAGCTATAGAAGATGGTTTTTCTCCGGATAAACTGGAAATAGCCAACGATTCTACACTCATTATTCATTTGCCGAGTACCGCAAAAGGAGGCAAGCCTTATGGATTGCATCTGCGTATTGGTTCTGAGTGCCCGAATAATGTAGTAGATACAATCATGGGCTTTAGATTGATTTTCGATATTCCGGTTTTGACACAGCGGTATGATAATATTCTGGGTTTGTTACGAGATTCTTTCCCGACACAAGAATTGAGTAATTTCGTTTGGCATCACAATGGAGAACCGATTTCACAGAAAGAGCAAAGTTCTGTTCTCTATTTGGATGAAACAAATCCGGATAATACCGGTGAATATTTCTTGTGCTTCGATATCAAATATGAGGATGGCAGTTCGATGAATTATTGCACATGTCCTGTAACGTTTAAAGCAGAAGGAAAGAAGCATGAGTTTGTGCCGGATGCCGATGGCTTGACAATTATCGCTAATTATTTGGTTAGCGCCGGAGGAATGGTATATGTCAATGCCGATTATAAGGGAGAAACGGACATCGAGTGTTACGCACAGTGGATTACCGCAAACGGAAAAATATACAATGATTTGCGATTTGATATTCCAAATGGCGGTTGCACTATTCCTGCGCCGAAAGAGAATGGGCTCTATCTGCTCCGTGTGATAACGGGAAAAGGAAGTCGGAGTTTTAAATTTGTTATTAACCAATAATAGGAGGAGGACATGAAGATGAAACGCTATTTTCGATATATACTGATTGCAAGTGTTGTTTTTAGTCTGAATTGCGCTCCTGTTGTGGTTAATGCAATGCCAAGCCCTGTGCCTGCTTCGCAAACCGATAAGCAGAAAGCTGCAGAAAAGAAGAAGAAAGAGCAAGAAAAAGCAAAAGCGGCTAAGGAGAAAGAGAAAGCAAAAGCCGCCAAAGCCAAAGAAAAAGAGAAGGCTGCTAAAGAGAAAGAAAAAGCCAAAGCGGCCAAGGAGAAAGAAAAACAGGCAGCGGAAAGACAGAAAGCGAACGAAAAAGCCCAAGCAGAGAAGGAAAAAGCCGCAGAAGCGCGTGCCAAAGAAGCAGAGGAGCGCCAGGAAGCTGCTGCAAGGAGAGAGGCAGAAGCAAAGGAGAAAGAAGAAAAGGCTATTCGGGATTACGAGAGATATCAAGCAAACCAAGCGAATCCAAAAACGGAAGTCATTTCGCTCTTTAATCTCGGCTTGCGTGCCGGTTATTCGGCGATGATGGATAAGATTCAGCCTGCTGCTGATGGATCATTGTGGGGTGCCGGAACACTTAATCAGAAAAATGCTCTCCAGCAGCTTACAGGCGGCGGTGGAGCAGGTCTTGATGTGACATATAACATGGAATACGGACATCTTCTCTTTGTTACCGGACTGGATTTCCGCTTCCTTAATTCGACATCGAACTACGGATTCCAAGCTATCCGTCAGGATAAGACTTATGGCGCAGAGTACGCGTATCTCTTCGATAAACTGACGGAGACGCGTAATATGATGCAACTCGGCTTGCCTATCATGTTAGGTGCGCAATTTGATAAATTCTATTTCCTCTTAGGAGCAAAAGTAGGAGTTACTCTTTGGAATAATTACAAGCAAAAAGGTCTTTATGACATCGTTGTAACGGATCCCGCTTTCCTTGAGCCTTACGGCATGGGAATACACGAAATTAGCGGAGAAACGGAGCAACCGATTAAGTTCCGCCAACCGGAATTGAGTCTTGCAGCGGAGTTCGGAATAGACCTTGATGAATGGCTGCAGGCACAACCGGATCCGAAAAAGAAAACGAAAGTAAGACCGGGCGAACGGTTGCCTTTTGGACGCGAACATATCCATTACCGCGTAGGTCTATTTGCCGAATATGGTGTGCTCAACACCAATGCTACACCGGCTGCTTATCCTACGGTATTTAGCCCAGATGCTGTTGAGGTTCAAAAAACCAATACGCTCCTTGCTATGAATGGAGATACCAAACTGAATAATCTCTTTGTGGGCGCGAAGTTTACTGTTCAGTTCGAAGTGCCTGGCCGGCAGACTCGTCCTGTGCCACCACCTCCTGCATACGCTATCTATAGCGTTGTAGATGTCAATACGAACGAACCGCTTCAAGTTGCTTTCGTAGAGACAAGAGGCACAGAATCTGGCAAGATTGCTATGCGTGAGAAGCAAATCGGACCGAAGGGCTTCAAGCAAAGACATGCTGTCGGATCATTCACGGCAGAGGCAAAGGCAGATGGATATTATCCTAATTCGGAGGTGTTTACTATCGAAAGTGTCGGTTCTACCCAATATGTCACGATTGCTCTGCGCCCGTGTCCGCTCTTCCGCGTTCGCGTGTATAATGCAGAGACAGGGCAACCGGTTCCGGCTAACGTGCAGATTCTTAAGAATGATACCGTACCGGCTTATACGCTTGCTACAGATTCAGTTAACGGCTCTGCGCGGCAGATGTTAGAAGAAGGACAGACGTATCGGCTGCTCATTGCCCAAATGGGATATGACTCCGTGGCGATGGCTATCGCAAACTTAGGCGATTCGATGAATATTGCTCTCTCGCCGATTAAGAAGGGTGAAGTATTCATTGTCCATAACCTCCATTTCGCAACCAACAAGACACGTATACTGCCTCGCTCTGAAAGCGCGCTGAACGATCTCTTTATGTACCTGGATCGTAACCCGAATGTGCGTATCAAGATTGTCGGCCATACGGATAATGTAGGTAAGGATGAAGCGAACCAGAAGCTGTCTGACGGTCGTGCTAATGCCGTAATGCAAGATCTCATTGAGCGTGGTATAGCAGCTGATCGTATTGAAGCAGAGGGACGCGGAGAGACGCAACCTATAGATACGAACGATACCGAAGAAGGCCGTCAGAACAACAGACGTGTCGAGATAGAGATCTTGTAATACCCTTATCGGTATCACATCGGTATTATATCGGTATTATATCGTGATTTGGAAAACATAAAAAATGAATATATGAACAAACGAATTAAATCGTTATTACTGGCAACAATTTTTGTCGCAATGACTCTTCCCGCATGGGGAGAAGCTATTCCGTCAACCGAAGGCTCTGACTTCTGGGTAACATTCTTGCAGGCTCAGACAAACTCCTCTGAGTTAATCCTTACTATTTCAGCGAAAGAGGCTTGTGATGTCACTATTGAAAATACAAATGCCAATTTCACTGTTAAGAGGACGGTTACTGCCAATAGTAGTACGTCGATTACTATCACGAATCGTAATGCTTGTTATAGCGCCACAAGTGAGCAGGCTATGTATACTGCTCTGCATGTTACATCCACGAAAGATATTTCATTGTTTGCCGGAAACTATATTTCCAAAACTTTTGATGCGGCTAATATCCTGCCTACTTCTGCATTGCTGGATGATTATCTCGTTCAAGTTTATCCGCCTTCAGACCATGATGGAGATAGTGATTCGCGAGGAAGTCACTTTGCAATCGTGGCTGTGGAAGATGGAGAAACCGTTGTGGATTATAACCTAACGGCAAAAACGAGTAAGGGTAAGATAGGAGAGCAATCTGTAACGCTCAAGAAGGGACAAGTTTTCTATGTTTGGACGGGAAAAGGTGCTGGAGATGCGGCAGATCTCAGTGGAACTACAGTTAAGGCACGTAACGAAAAGAAAATCGCGGTATTCCAAGGTTGCCCGCATACCAATATACCATATATGGTACGAGATCGAGACCATATTTTCTCGCAAGCGATGCCTATCGCATATTGGGGAAATGAGTTCGGTATTACTGCCTCACGATGCCATAGACGTGATATTGTTGCTGTAATGGCAATTAATGACGGAACGGAAGTATATGTTAATGCGAAGGATGGAGAAAAGCTTCTGGTGCATACCTTTGATTTTTCCAAAGATAAGAAACATTATTGGACCTTTGAAATCGGTGAAGAGTTGGCATATTGTGCTGATAAAGCAGGCGAATCTCCTTATACGGGTCTACTACCTGAACCATTAGTGATAGATTCGTCTTGTTATCTCACTACCTCTTGCCCGGCTGGGGTACACTTGTTTATGGTTTCTAACAGGTATGATAATCTTACACCAACGGTAAAATCAGATACGTTAATCAGCGATCCTGCTATGTTATGGATTAGTCCGATTGAGCAAGTTATCAAGGAAATCAATTTCTCTACATATAATAAAGGCGTGGATCGTCATTTCATGAATATTTTGACAACTACTTCTAATGTGTCGGATATGATTTGGACGGATGAGAATGGAAAAGAGACGAATATTGCATCCTCTTTCCATCCGCTGAGAGGAAATGACGAATATTCGTATGCTCGTATCGAGATTCAGCCTGGTAACCATAATCTGAAAGGCTATGCCGGCTTTCTTGCACATGTGTATGGGTATGGCCAACGCGAATCTTACGCTTATTCTTGCGGCTCATCTACTGTCGCTCGTAGCGTCTCCTTTAATGATATTCCCGTGCTTATTGATAGCATCAGCCCTCGTAAATTCTGCGTCGGGGAAGCGATTGATATGAAACTCAATATCGGTAATAATGAGTATGAGACGATTGAGTGGGATTATGGCGATGGTGTTATCTATTCTCCGTCCGTTTATACGTCCAACGAAGAGAAAAAGAAAGCGCATCATGTATACAACACACCCGGATGGTATGATTTGAAGGTATCTGCTGTCTATGTGAACTCTTGTACACAGCAAAGGCATAATGAAACCATGCGTATCTCTTTCCAAGTCGTTGCGCCGGATACTATACTTGCCGGAGTGGAGCATCAATGTATCCATAAGGGCAATAAACTGGATGATGGCACAGAACTCACCGATGCTCAGGTAGCCAATCTGCTCAAATACGGAGCCAATGATACCGCATGGGCTAAACGCGAGAACTGTTACGATCCGATTGAAGTAAAATATGTCGTTTATGGCATGGATTCTGAGTATGAATATGACGAAGTAGGATGGGATAGTGTACAAGTGAATGGCAAATGGTATTTCCCTGAAACGCTACCGTCGGATGGCGTAATTACCTGGACTTTGGAAGGCGCCAATAGTACTAAGTGTGACTCTGTCATTACTTGCCATGCTAAAATCATCACTTGCCTCAATATGGAAATCCCGAATGATTCTGTGAATCAACATGTTTGCTACGGGGAAGATTTTGCCATCAAGTATAACTACAAAAAAGGTGATATCGGTGATGCAACGGTGATTATTGACGGCAAGAAATCATCTGTAACGCTTGAAAACGACTCAGTTTTTGTGCCGACAGATAATCTCAATCCGGGAACATACAAGGCAACGATTGCTGTTGAAGATCCTATCTGTGAAAGAACACTCGAGTTCCCGATTGATATTGCTGTTTATTATCCCGATTCGATCTTTAAGTA
>JAFYZR010000059.1 GCA_017557345.1 Paludibacteraceae bacterium
GAAGCAATAGAAAAACCATCCGGCAGTTCTACGTTCCTATATTCATAATCGGAGCATTTCATAATTGTGTTACAGAACGGAATGGTTCTATCAAGCATAACCAATCTCCAAATTCAAATGTGTCCCTAGCCCAACAAACCAAAATTAGTTTTTCTTATCAAAAGCTAAAACTTATTTAGTTTGACAATTATTTTGTAGCAATGAAAAGAATTCTTCTACGTTCTGACAAATCCATATAGGATTTTCTATACTATCACAGAGAAACAAATAGACATTTCCACTTTGACTAGCTTTATCAAACAGCAAGCTATATTGTGGGGCAGCTTATGGCTGCCCCACAAAAACCATTAATCAACCTCTTCGACATCAAACTCGTCGTCCTCGAAATCCTCCTCATTATACGGATAATCCCCGGGATTAGACATCTCAAGCGTCTCTGCACCCTGCTTGCAGCAGCTAAGGTAATACAGTGCCGTTTCTTCCGCTTCCTCCTCGGAATCGTAGTATGCGCCATCGTTGTCGTCTACTTCGTCAGTGCCATCTGTCCAGTGAAAAACAATCTGATACTTTCCCATATGGTCTCCTCTCTGGTTTAACAAATCGTAACTTGAAGTGTAATTCTTCTTCCCTGTATTTGTGAATTCAGAATCTTTACTTGCCAAATATCTTACTCAATAAATTCAAAATCCCCCGTGCAGTATCGTGCTCAATATTACTGCTTCCGGATTGGCCATCATCATCATGATATTGATAATGTTCCTCAATGCGAACACCCCGATCATCACTTCGGAAAGTGTATGTCGTTTCTTCATCACGCGTATACTTCCCATCCGAACACCAACTGTCAAAACTGCTTTTGTATGTTTTACTCTTGCCATTATAATCCGAACAATTCTTTGCCAAATCATATAATGTATCAATCTCATCGTCTTTGAACTTACCGTTAGCTAAATTTATTATACTTCCGATAAAGCTCCTTTTTTCCTTCTTCTCTTTACGATCCATACTATATGCTCCTTTCTGCATCCCTTTCTCGGCACTAAAATGCCGTTGACTGAAGTGCATTCCTTACACTTCTCACTTCTCTGCATCATCTGTTTTCGTGCTCATGCTTCTCAATAATTGCTGAACCTCCTCTAATTCAGCCTTTTCGGCTTCAATCTCACTTTGAAGCTCGCGAATCCTTTCCTCCTTCCGTCTAATGCTCTGTTTTTTATCGTCAATTTCAATCTTTAGTTTTTTCTTTATCTCACTGATATTAATACGTGTTTTACTTCCGTTTGCGTTCTTCTGCTGCTTATTCATCATTATTTCACTCACGATTGTGGCAACTGTCCCAATGCCAAACACAGGTCCCAAAAATGCAGGCGACGCAAGAATGGCAGCATACTTTGGAGATACCCTAAGAAAACGTTTTAGCATCTGCTCGGATACAAGATTTCCCTCCTTACGCGAATCTTGTATCGCTTCGAGTTTCCCTTTTCGGATCCATCGTCTAACCGTTTCGGGGTTCGTCTTCAGCATGTCTGCAATCTCTTTAACACTGTATGATTTCATGATTGTTATCTCCTATGTGCTGCAATAATATCACATTAATGTAGCAAATGCAATAGTTTTGTAGCATTAAATTGTGATAAAATCTCTCTTTACTATTGGAATTACTCCAACATAGTAACATCCTGATATCTATTACGACAATATGCCGTTTACAATCTATGGCACAGATTGATACAATCTTTGAAAGTACCCGTTTACTCACTCACAGGGTTCGAATCATCAACGTTTTCTTCAAAATCTACATCAATTATCTCCGGTTCACCTGATATAAGCGTATTAATTCTTACTTCCTTCTCCAAAAGGAAGCGCTTGTTATAAAATATCCCGGCATATTCAAGCACTTTATTCATAATGGCCGTATCAAACAGACCTCCGACTATCGCACCGAATACCGGCACTGCCTTTGAAATAGTTCTCATCGACAGTTTCCTACCAATCTGCTCGAACACGCTTCGGAACACACTTTCTTCAAGTCCCTTCTCTCCAACCTTCTCCAAAGCCTTCTGCGCGGATCTGTTCGCCAGCGCACGCATCTGCGTCAGCAATAATCCAACCCCACCCCTCGAAGCCATTTCTGTCCATGTTTTCTTCGCTGTTTGCTTAATCGCTGTTGTCTCGGAAAACACAAGTATCTTCCCGATTATGCCTCCAATCTCATCGCCGCCCTTCTTATCCGGGTTCAATGCGTTCATGAAAACCTCGCTTGCGATCATTAGTTCGGAAGGATCATTCTTTGTATCATATCCATAGTACATGGCAATTGACTGTACTGCTCGGTAATAAATGAACGTGCTTAAAACAATATTAAATGGCAACCCAACAAAGCCGAAATAGCCAGTTGCTCCACCTTCTCCTAATGCTAGAAGCATATTCCCCAGTTTTCTGGACTCTACCAGTTTTGATACGTTATACCCTCGAACAAGACAGATCTCATCGAGGGAAGTTATCTCATTAAGCTTTGTAGCCTCATTAACCTCTGATATTATTGTCTCTTCTCGAACCGTTGTCTTGGATGCGTATTTTTCCAATGTGACAAATCCTTCTGAAACAACCTTCATGCACTGCTTGAACAGCTCTCTCTGCGTAATGCTCTCCTGTGCCGATTTACTGATGTCTCTCACGCGCTGAGGAATCAACTTCGCCACTCTGCTTCCTGTTTTTGAGATAATACCTGGCTCAAGCAACTTGTTGTATCTTTCTGTCAAATCTTCAAGGGATGCCAGTTCTTTTTTGTTTAATAGGGGATTAGGCGTATTGTAATTCTTGCTACTCATACGAACCTCCATCATGCTTTTTTCTTTCAAACAAGTATATCACAGGTCGAGTATTTATGAACAGTATACAGTTCATATCAAGTTACCTCAAGTTACCATCAAGTTACCATAATTGTTCAAGCTCCCGCTAATTCATCATCTTTATTCATGCTGTGACAAATATATAGACATTATTCAAGAAAGAATCTTATTTAACCTTCATTTACGGAATTTCAAGTTTCATGCTTTGCGTACGGTGAAATGTCGAACAAAAGAATTAGGGTGCTGCTCATGGCAACACCCCTTATCAAACAATCTGTTTATTTTTGTATATATATCTCTTCTGCAACTACCTTTGTATCCGCTATGTCTTCCAACTTTAAAATTCCATCGGTTCCCCAAATAGAAACCTCAAAACCACTTTTCATACCTGCTTCAATATTCTTAACACTTCCACCGCTAACCGCAATTGCTTTTCCCGCGGTATCATAAAAGACAACATTTACAAAAACATAATCGGCGTTCTTATCCGAAGTGTTTTCGATTCTTCCTATTATCTTGATTTCGTTCGAGTCCCCCATACGTACCGAAACATCACTGACAGGGTACGACACAGGTTTATCTTTTGCCTCTGTTAACTTTACTTGTGGAACAAGCTTAATTCCATTATCGAGTGATACTCCCTTGTCTATAGTCGATGAACCAATATAGTTAAAGAAGTAGCCTTTTTCGCCAGGGCTAACAACGGAGGAAAAGCTGTACACATTGTCATCCGATTGTAATAGGTGCCCATCGTTATCTTCAAAATCAAAAACGCACTTATCCATGTATATATCACAACCACCAGTGTTAGCAATTTCTACATAAGCCGAGTACACAACCTCTTCCCGCGAATTAGTATAGAACTTAAACCCTGTATCGGTTATTTCATAAGCTAACTTGCTCTGTGTTTCCGTATTCGAGTTATCGTTCTTACCATTCACGTCAGTAGTTCCATTCGAATTGCTTTTTTCGCCATCACTACTGGGATTATCTGCACCGCAACCTACGGCAAAAGCAACAGCAAAGAAACATAAAAGCATTGCTAATAGACACTTTTTCATAGAATTTTCCTCCCGTTCATCGTTGATAAAGGTTTTGTATTGGTATACCTGTCAAGGTATGCCAATACCCGTTACACGTAGTGTAGCGGGCGCCTCCATGTTTTTGGTCCCAAAATGTAATATCTCATTGCAATCCAAGTTCTCGCTTCCTCTCCACCTCCCTGACATACATCTTCCGATCCATCACCTGCCCTTGCTCCCCTACCGGTCTCTTATCCTGAAACACCTTACTCACACGATACAGGAAGCTCGCGATGCTCCGAAGTGATGGACCGGCCTCCGCGTATGCTATCGGCATAATCTCTCCCGAACTGTCATGCTCCCGTTCAATTCGAGCGATTGCTTGTTCCAATTCTTCAGAACCATCCGTATCCGCTCTCTGACCAATCCCATCACGACTCTCCCCTTTGCCAGACCCTTCTGCCCTCATTTCCCGCATCAGCAACTCCCCCATCTCCTTTGCCGCCTGAAGCACCACGTTCTTGATGTCGCGGAAGGTCTCATTTTCCGAAAGAGGCTGCTTCGGTGGAAAATTGGTGGTGTAGGTTGCGATGATGGCGCACTTCTGCTTGTACCACAGGTCGTAGAGTTCCGCGACCTTCGGGTGCTTCTCAAGCCGGTTCACGGCCTCGTCGACGAGGTTCTTCACGTCCTTCGGCATATAGCCATACTTGATCTTGCCCTTTGGCGGGAGCCGACGGTGGATCTCCTCGAGGATGGGGATCAGGTGCTGCAGCTCGCCGACGGCCTGCGGAAGGTCGCGGAGCTTCTGCATGTAGTCCTTTGCCATTTGGCGGAGCTCGTTACGGTACTGCGTCTGCTGCTCGTAGATCGCGGTCAGGTCCATCTCGAAGATGGTCGCGGCAAATTGCGACTTGATGTCATCGATCCCGTACCGAGTGAGATGCCCTTCCCTGCCGGTGCTGTACGCGACCATGTGGATGTGCGGGTGGTGCGATTCGTTGTGGAACGCAGCATACCAATGAAAATCCTCGTACGGGATCTTCATCGCCTTCGCCACCTCGGCGGATTTGGCGCGGCACAGGGTTGCCCATGCAGCGGCATTGTTGTACGACAGGCGCTCCGCATCCTCGCGTCGCAGGGAAAAAACAAACGTCCAGACATTTCCCGGATGCGTGGAGATGGTCTTCGCGACCTCGTTCAGGTCGATCACGTCATCAGTCTGGGAGAACAGGCCGTGGTCGCCGATCTTCTCGACGCGCGGCCGCTCGGCGATGTACTTAAGGTAAATGTCAGGCTTGCCGGTCTGCATTTGCCGCTCTGCCGCCCAGGTGATTACTTCGGATGCATTTCCCTGGTTGGGCTCCTGCACGTAGTCCTCCCACTCGTGGGTTTCCTTCAGTTCCGGGATGTCATCGAGCATACGCTCGATCATTTCGCGCTGATGGTCCGTCGCCGGGTTCTGCTTCCACGCTTCCGCCTGCGACTTTTCGACGCCCTCGCGGGTGCCGTAGTATTTCACCAGATACGAAAGACGCCCCTCGCGCTTCTTTGCGTTCGGGGCGAAATATCTTGCATGTAAAATCAATCTAGCCATAATGCCTCCAATGCAAAAGGAGCCCTTGTAAAAGGGCCCCTCGCATAATAATCTCATCTTTGATTCTTTGATTCTGATAACTTCTAGAAATCAGTATCGCTATACATATTTCCAATGAAACTTTCCCGCTGTTTTTGTTTCACCTCTGGCGCAGGCACTGACTGCACCTGCTGTTACTCCAACGGCTTTTCCGGCAATTGCAGCATTATCAAAAATCATTTGGGTTTCTATGCACATCACCTTTTTACCGTTTATTTTCCCAATTTGTTGCTTAGCACATTTTGGACATCCGTGCCCCTTTGTTCTGTGATAAACCTTTGTTTTCCACAAATAGCCGCATCTGCTACATTTCCACCAAACTTCTTTGCTACTACCACTTGTAACATCCTGCGGTCGTATGGTATTTCTTTCAAAATCCCATTCTGAAGCAATCTCAGGAAAACATGTTAACAAATCAGTACCCCCAACGTCAACTCGCTTTTTGGCGCAATAAGGGCAACCATTTCCCTCCGTCCTGCTTTTGATTATTGCGCTCCATGAATGACCGTTAGCGCAACGCCAATACACTTTTTTCCCGCTTTTTGAGACTACTTCCGTTGGCAATAGTGGTTTGTTTTTCTCATAGTCCCATTCTGAAGCAATCATCGGTTCCGCTGTCGCCAAATCGTTATACCCAGGCAATACGCTCTTATTAGCGCAGTATGGACATCCATTGCCACTCACACGGCTCGCGATCGTTGCCAACCAAGAATGACCCTTACCACAAATCCACCATGCTTTCAAATTACTTCCAGGTAGAACCATCGAAGGTAAGACTTCGCCATTCTTCTCTGAATCCCATTCATCTACTAACTGCGGAGCTAAAGTGGCCAAATCATTCACCCCAACTGTTACAACTCGGCCTGAACAGTAAGGACAACCGTTGCCACGAACACGGTTAGAAATCGTGGCGTGCCACTCATGATTGTTAGTACACCTCCACCATACTTTGTGTTCGCTACCAGATGTTACACCCTCCGGTGTTAATGCTCCATTCTTTTCATAATCCCATTCTGATGCTACCTGAGGATGCGTAGTTGTCAAATCGTTATACCCGGGAAGTATCTTCTTGTTTGCACAATAAGGGCATCCACGGCCGCGTTGTCTGCTACTGATTGAAGCAATCCACGAATGCCCAAGTTTGCATTTCCACCAAACTTTCTTGTCGCTTCCTTGCGAAATCTCCTCTGGCAACCGATTCAACTCACCGCATCCAAACAACAACTTGGTAGGAATGTCAAAACGAAAATTCATGTTCATATGCAATGTCACCTCTCTTTTCCGTGTTGGTAAAGGTTTTTATTGGTATACCTGTCAAGGTATACCAATACCCGCTAAACGTAGTGTAGCGGGCGCCGCTCGCTTTTGTGCAAAAAATGCAATCTATCATTGCATCCCCATCTCCCTCTTCCTTTCCGCCTGTCTCACATACGCCTTCCTATCCATTGCCTGACCCTGATTCCCGACCGGTCTTTTATCCTCGAACACCTTACTTACACGATAAAGAAAACTCTCAATGCTCCGAAACGATGGCAAACTGTCTTCGCTACCTCCGGATGCTCCCGGCATAATTTCTCCGTTTCCACCGTGCTCCCTCTCAATCCTCGCAATCGCCTCCTCCAACGCACGCTGACCATCCATATCCACGCCCTCTTCACCTGAACCTCCGGTCCCTAACCTTGGCGATTCGGCCACCATCTCCTGGCCTCCAACCATCTCCGTCATCTCCACCATCTCCCCCATCTCCTTCGCCGCCTCCAGCACCGCATTCTTGATCGGCCGGAAGGCCTCATTTTCCGAAAGCGGCTCCTTCGGCGGGTAGTTATTCGTGTATGTGGCGATGATCGCGCACTTCTGTTGGTACCAAAGCTCGTAAAGTTCCGCAACCTTTGGATGCTTCTCGAGTCGGTCAACAACCTCGTCCACGAGGTTTTTCACATCCTTCGGCATGTAGCCGTACTTGAGCTTGCCCTTCTGTGGGAGGCGGCGATGGATCTCCGACAGCATGGGGATGAGATCAGCGAACTCGCCGGCAGACTGCGGAAGGTCGCGGAGTTTGTGCATGTAGTCGTCGGCCATTTGCCGTAGGTCGTTGCGCAGCTTCGTCTGCTCCTTGTAGATTTCCATCAAGTCCAGTCGGAAGATTTCGGAGGCAAATGCGCTCTTGATGTCGTCGATGCCGTACCGGGTGAGGTAGCCCTCAGTGCCGGTGCTGTAGGCGACCATGTGAATGTGCGGGTGGTGCCCCTCGTTGTGGAAGGCGGCGTACCACTGCAAATCCTGCCCTGGGATCTTCATCGCCTGCGCGATTGTGTCGGCTTTGGCACGGCAGAGGGTGCGCCAGCTTTCGGCGTTGTTGTAACCGAGGCGCTCTGCATCGGGGCGTCGCAGGGAAAATACGAGCGTCCACACATTTCCCAGATGCTCCGAGACAGCTTTCGCCACCTTCGGCAGATCGATTGGTTCGTCCGTCTGGGCGAAGAGGCCGTGGTCGCCGATCTTCTCCACGCGGGGACGTTCCGCAATGTACTGCAGATAAATGTCTGGTTTGCCAATGTGCAGCAGATACTCCGCTCCGCGGGTGATGAGCTCGGAGGCATTTGCCACAGTGGGCGTTTCGGTGTAGTCCTCATACTCGTGGGTGTCCGTAAGTTCCGGGACCTGCTCGAGCATTTTCCGAATGGTTTCCTGCTGGTTCTCACTCGCCGGAAAATGATTCTCCTGCTTGTGGTTTGGCTTCTCCACGCCCTCCCTGGTGGCGTAGTATTTCATCAGATAGGACAGTCTAGCTGCACGCTTCTTCGCGTTCGGAGCAAAGTAGCGGGCGTGTAGAATTAAGCGTGCCATAGGTTCCTCCTTTAAAGAAAAAGCGAATGCCGCGCATTTGCGAAGCATTCGCCTTGATTGGTTTGATTGTGTCTGAATCAATCCCAGTTAAATGTCCCGATTGCCTCATTTTCCATCTTGCAGCCGGGACACTGCAGATGCTGCAACTCTTCGTCCGTTGCTGTGTGCATATACTTTCGGCAAATGCCGCACCTGTGCTTATACTCCCACGCTACATGGTAGTCTTTCTCCAGATCATCTGGAAATGGGACTTCGTCTTTCGGGATGCTTTCAGGATCATTTGGAAGATACAGCGTGCAATCATATCCCGCAAGCCAATGGCCCTCGTTTTCACAGTACAACACAATTCTTTCTGCCTTTACAGCAGCTCTTGGCATCAAACGGAATGCCCTTGCTGGTTGAAGTCCCTGCCGATATTCCCAGATCTGCTGTCGCAATTCACGATATGCCTGCGGGTACAGAGATGGCAACCCAACTGTGACGGAATACTTTCTTCCGCAACGTTTGCATTTGTAGTTGTAACCGATTCCCATGATAGACCTCCTCCCTGAAGGGCTCAAGTTCAAGAACTATTCTACCATAATTGCCGGAATCCAAAAAGCAAATTCATTATTCTTTCTCCCCTTCCCTTGCCTCACTCATCACCTGGCTGAGGTTTAGGATGCCATTGTTTTGCCGAACCTCCCGCACACTCCGATCATGGGCATCATCCAGAAAGCCCTCATCCAGCGAAAAATACTCTGCCAGCACATGCTTCATCTCTGCATCGCTGACTGCTATCTTGAAAAGAATCCGGTTGATTCGCTGCTCCGACATTCGGATTGTATTTTCCACCAACGATACCAGTTGTTTACTCATGAACATAGACACTTCCTGCCCTGCATCCCTCGCAAACCACTCCTTGATCGCGTTTTCTACAAACTCGCTGATGGTACGAAAATTCTTGATCTTGTATACCGCGGAAATCTTCTCGTAGATTTCGTCATCCAAATGAATCGCCCGTAGCTTTTTAGCCATCGATATCACCTCCAATCTTCTTAATTTGCTAATGTTTTCTTGTGCTTTTTATCCCTTCTGATATCACGACTATGAAAAAAGATATCGCAAACAATATCTCACGAAAGCCCTTATTCTATCGGCTCTGCCGATAGATGTGACCTCGATTTGATATCGGTCACGATATCAATCGTTTATCCTGCTCCTACAATATAAGCATGGTGGTTGGTTCTTAACAGCCAGTTAGGACTAACATTACCATTGCTTAAGCTGTACAATGAGAAGGCATGGGTGTGACATTATCCTACTGGGACCTTTATGTGTCCGAAGCTAAAGCCTGTCAACCAGCCTTCCATTTGCAGCTGTTCGATTTAGCAGGTTGGACTGCCTTGTGCATGTCCGTGTAAAACCACAGGAGATGGAATAAGCAATGGAAAGCCACTGGTACCTATGCAATTCTCTCACGGAGGTATGTAGACATGCTGAATGCAGTCGGAATTGACGTCTCGAAGGGCAAAAGCACTGTAACCGTGTTACAACCCGGAGGTA
>JAFYZR010000060.1 GCA_017557345.1 Paludibacteraceae bacterium
CAACTGACAGCTGTTCCGGGCGCAACGTAAAAATATTCTCTTCCAGGATGGGATTTCCCTTACCTACCAGCTGCTGAAGAGAATTGCGCATCTGTTTTCGTCGCTGGTTAAAGGCCGTTTTAACAACTGTTTTAAAGAGCGTTTCGTCGCAATCTAATCGTCGTCGTTTGTTCCGCGTCATTCGAATGACAGCCGATTTGACTTTAGGCGGCGGATTGAATACATTTTCATTAACTGTAAATAAGTACTCTATATCGTAATAAGCCTGTAATAATACCGATAAAATACCGTAAGCTTTGTTACCGGGTTTGGATGCCAACCGTTCTGCTACTTCCTTTTGAATCATACCTGAGCAAACAGGAATACGGTCTTTATAATCCAATACTTTAAAGAAAATTTGGCTGGATATATTATAGGGATAATTACCAATGACGTTGAAATCTCCTTCCGGGATTAGCTGATCCAAATCAATCTTCAAGAAATCTCCTTCGATAAGATGTAATTCCGGATACCACTCACGCAGATAAGCGACAGATTCTCTGTCGAGTTCAATAGCGGTAAGGTTGATAGCAGGATTTTTGAGAAGGAATTGCGTAAGCACACCCATACCCGGTCCGATTTCAATCGTTCGTCCCGAGGTTATGGTCTCAGCAATTCTCCGGGCGACTGTCAAGTCCGTCAAGAAGTGCTGCCCCAAAAACTTTTTGGCATGTACTTGTTGCATTGTCCGCGTGATAATCGTCCATAGATGATGGTAATTTAGTCAAAAATACCAAATTAAAACGATGAACCATTGTTTTAATTTGAGAGGAGATTTCACGATAATTACACGAGTTGCTGTAAGCAACGAAGTCATTAGTCGTCGAAATCGACGACAAAAGTACTGCTTTTTTTCGATATACGCAAACTTTTGGGCATTTTTTTTGCACATGTCAGAATTTTTTTGTAATTTTGCACGCAATTTTATGAAGTTATAGTTATAAAAAATGCAGAAATTAGCTCAAATAATAACGAAAATCATCGATTTTTTCTATCGTCCGTTTGACCGATGGATATCGGAACAGCTATTCCGTTATGCGGCATGCGGAGGAGGAAACATGGTTTTAGATTGGGTGCTGTATTTTCTGATTTATAACTTTGTTATAGGCCATGAGATAGTAAATCTTCAGTTTTCAGTATTCAGTATTCAGTTTACTCAGGCCATTACTCCGCATATAGCTACGCTATGTATTGTTTTTCCGATAACATTATTGACCGGTTTTTGGCTGCAGAAATATGTCACTTTTACGGCATCCAGACTAAATGGCTGGCGGCAATTAATGCGCTATATAACGATAGTGGCAGTTAATTTGGCGGTAAACTATTTCGGATTAAAGTTATGCGTGGAGACTTTCGGATGGTATCCTACTCCAAGCAAGATGCTAATAACCGTTGTGACGATAGCTATTAGTTATTTTGGGCAGAAATATTACTCGTTTAGAGTAAATAAGCAATCATTAAATGAATAGTAAAAATAACAAAAATGCCGTGCGTGCTTGCGTATGTCATTTTTTTTTATTATCTTTGCAGCGAATTTTTAAAACCAGTATTTTATAGGCATAAAATAAACCCTTAAATATTTGATTCTATGTTATACACACTCTGTTCACAGCACCACACTGAAGTATCCGGAATGCCATTCAAGGTGTCGAATTACTTTATTGAAAAAAATCAGGTAGTAGCTGTATTATCCGGCGGCACAGAAGCCCAGTTTGTCGAATTAATTCGTGCAAAGAAAATAGACTTAAAACGCCCTATATTTCTAATGGTCAGCGGTTACAGTAACTCGATGGCCGCAGCATTAGAGATACTTAGCTTCATTCGTCAGCGCCAAGGCATAGCAAAGATTATGCAGCATGCGCAGGATACGGTATTCCCGGAGGAGAATGAGACAGAATCGTTAACTCGCGTGCCGTTAGAGAAAGTGCTGAAGAATGAGAAAAAACAACGGTTGGGCATTATAGGCGCTCCATCTGACTGGTTGATAGCATCGCAAGTGGACTATAAACAAGTAGCCAAAGTGATGAATTTTGAATTAGTGGATGTGCCAATAGAGGAAGTAAGCAGTTTAGGTGAAGTAGATCCGGGCATGAAGGGTGCTGAGGCTATCTATAATCGCATAAAAGAGCTGATTGCAAAATATAAGCTGGATGCAGTAACGATGCGTTGCTTCGACTTAATAAAGACTGTGAAGAATACCGGATGTATCGCTATGAGTAAGTTGAACGATGAAGGTATTCCTGCAGGCTGTGAGAGTGATATACCTGTATTGCTGACGATGATGGCATGCAAGAAACTAACAGGTGAGCCGGGCTTTATGGTTAATCCTGCTCGTATTCAACCCGACGGTCAGATATTATTTGCTCATTGTACAATTCCATTGAAGATGACGAAGAGTCATGAGTATACGACGCATTTTGAATCAGGAATAGGTGTAGCTATTCACGGCGAGTTAGAACCGGGAGATTATACGTTAGTTAAGTTGAGTAGCGACATGAAGCGTTTGTTGGCTGTGAATGTGAAGCTGACTCGTTGCCAATACGAGAAAAACCTATGCCGTACGCAGGTTTGGATTCAGACAACACCTATTGTATGCCAGTATTTCTTGACAGCGTCGATTGCAAACCACCATGTGCTCATCAAAGGCCATCATGCGGCAAAATTCTGGAGAAATGCAGAATCAGATTAATATATTAACATTTTAACAACAATTAATACTTTTAAACAATGGTAAGTTATAAGGAATTAGGCCTTGTGAACACCCGTGAGATGTTTGCAAAGGCAATCAAGGGAGGCTATGCTATCCCTGCGTTCAATTTCAACAACATGGAGCAATTGCAGGCTATTATCAAAGCTGCAGCAGAGACAAAGAGTCCGGTTATTCTTCAGGTATCGAAAGGCGCTCGTAACTACGCAAACCAAACCCTTTTGCGTTATATGGCTCAAGGTGCAGTAGAGTATGCAAAGGAACTTGGCTGGGAGCATCCGCAGATCTGCTTGCATTTGGATCACGGAGATAGCTTTGAGCTCTGCAAGAGTTGCGTTGACTTTGGTTTCTCAAGCGTTATGATTGATGCTTCTTCGCTTCCTTATGAGGAGAATATTGCTTTGACTAAGAAAGTGGTAGATTATGCTCATCAATTTGATGTAACCGTTGAGGCTGAGTTAGGCGTATTGGCAGGTGTAGAAGATGAAGTATCGTCTGCAGTAAGCCATTATACCAAGCCGGAAGAGGTAGTTGATTTTGCTACCCGTACAGGCTGCGACAGTTTGGCAATCTCTATTGGTACGAGCCACGGAGCATACAAATTCACTCCAGAGCAATGTACTCGTGACCCGAAGACAGGTAAACTCGTTCCTCCTCCATTGGCATTTGATGTATTGGATGCTATCATGGAGCAACTTCCGGGCTTCCCAATCGTACTGCACGGTTCGTCGAGTGTACCGCAAGAGTATGTAGATATGATTAACAAATATGGCGGCAAACTGCCAGATGCAGTAGGTATTCCTGAGGAGCAACTGCGCAAGGCATCCAAGAGTGCTGTTTGCAAGATCAATATCGACTCTGATAGCCGTTTGGCTTTCACAGCAGCTGTTCGTAAAGTATTTGCCGAGAAACCGGGTGAGTTCGATCCACGTAAATACTGCGGTCCGGCACGTGACTTGATGGAGGAACTCTACAAGCATAAGATTATCAACGTGCTTGGTAGCGACGGAAAAGCATAATCGTTGAAAGTCGAAAGACATTTTTATGATAAACTTTGTTACAGCAGACGAAGCTGCGGCTCTCGTCTTTGATGGTGCGATATGCGGCATGGGTGGTTTCACCCCTGCCGGTGCACCGAAGGATGTTCCTACGGCCATTGCCAAGAAAGCAGAAAAACTACATGCCGAGGGTAAACCCTTTAAAATCGGTATGTATACCGGTGCTTCAACCGGAGACTCGTGCGATGGCGAATTGGCACGTGCACATGCTATTCTCTTCCGTACGCCTTATCAAGGTAATAAAGACCTTCGAACCGAGTTGAACGCCCAGGGAGCGCACTATTTCGATATGCACTTGAGTGAACTGGCGCAAGATTTGCGTTATGGCTTTATGCCAAAGCCTGATTTTACGATTATCGAGAGTTGTCAGGTGGTAGAGAAAGGCGAGATGGTGGAGATTGTTCCAACGGCCGGTGTGGGTAATATGCCTACTTTCTGTCGTTTGGCGGACAAGGTGATTGTGGAATTGAATGAAGCCATGCCGGCAACGATGCGTGGTATGCATGATATTTACGAGCCGGCAGATCCTCCTCAACGCCGCGAAATACCGGTTTATAAGCCTTCTGATCGTATAGGTACGGATTGTATCACTATTCCTGCAAGCAAACTGGTAGCAGTAGTAAAAACAAACCGTCCGAACGAGGTAGGTAAGTTCACTCCGCTGGATGAAGTGACCGAGAAGATAGGCGAGAACGTAGCTGCTTTTCTGGAAGCAGAGATGAAAGCCGGACGTATTCCTGCATCCTTCCTTCCTATACAGAGTGGAGTGGGTAACGTAGCAAATGCCGTTCTTGGAGCGCTTGGAGAGAATAAGCATATCCCGCCGTTTGAGATGTACACGGAGGTTATTCAAGATTCCGTAGTAGGTCTGATGGATGAGGGACGTATCAAATTTGCTTCCGGATGTTCGCTGACAATCGGCGCGGATAAACTGCAGCATATCATGGATCATATCGATTTCTTCCGTGATAAGATTGTTCTTCGTCCGCAAGAGATAAGCAATAATCCTGAATTGGCTCGTCGTATGGGATTGA
The DNA here is from genome assembly GCA_017557345.1 of Paludibacteraceae bacterium. Classification (GTDB taxonomy): domain Bacteria; phylum Bacteroidota; class Bacteroidia; order Bacteroidales; family Paludibacteraceae; genus Colicola. The sequence continues at coordinate 4,839 of JAFYZR010000060.1, forward strand.
TAACCATCAATACGGCGCTGGAAGCGGATATCTACGGCAATATTAACTCAACGCATGTATGCGGTACGAAGATGATGAACGGAATAGGCGGTAGTGGCGATTTTACTCGTAATGCGTATATATCGATTTATACTACTCCTTCTACGGCCAAAGGCGGAGCTATTTCGGCTTTTGTACCGATGGTGAGCCATCTGGATCACAGCGAACACAGCGTAAAGATTATCATCACAGAGCACGGAATAGCCGATTTGCGTGGCAAGAGTCCGATTCAGCGTGCGCATGAGATAATTGAGAATTGCGTAGACCCGCAATATCGTCCATTGTTGCGCGAATATCTGGAGATGAGTAAAACGGCTCACACACCGCACACGCTCAGTTGTGCACTCGCGATGCATGAGGAGTTCCTCAAATCCGGTGATATGCGGAATACGAAGTGGGAGAACTATAAACGATAATTCTCATTCATGATGGTAAAAAAACTCGCACGTATGCGCGTGCGAGTTTTTATTGTATAATATATTGTATATATATTAGAGTATAGCCTGGTATGCAGCAGCATCCATCAGGCTATCAAGTTCAGCAGCATCCTTAACAGCGATGCGGATAATCCAACCTTCACCGTACGGATCATTATTTACCAATTCCGGCTGTGCATCCAAAGCCTCATTTACCTCCAGCACCTCACCCGATACAGGCATATTAAGGTCACTAACAGTTTTAACGGCTTCTACACTACCAAATACCTCACCTTGACCAACAGTCTCACCTACGGTTGGAACATCGATAAAAACGATCTCACCTAACTCTGATTGTGCGTAGTCTGTGATACCTACAAAAGCTTCATCACCCTCTACGCGAATCCACTCATGTTCGCTTGTATAGCGAATATTTTCAGGAAAATTCATATCTATAAATTTTAAATACTAACTATTTATCTCTTCCCCGAACCACTTGGAATCTGGTTACCTAGCGTAGACATAGCGCAACGGAAACCAATCTTAGACGAAGCTTTGTCTTGGTCCATATAACGACGGTTAGACGGGTTCAACCAGTAAATACGGTCAGCCCACGAACCACCTTTGTAAACACGGCTCTTATTCGTTACGCGCGGAGCCAAGATATCTGTTGGGTCGGTTTTTACTTCTGCCAAGTTCTCAACACCTACTGTATCCAGCGGATAATCGGTATCAATAAGGCTGGCAAAATCACCATCCAATACATCACGTCTATCATCCTCTTTACCCCACGATATCTTGATGCAACCAACGGAGTCAAGTTCATATTTGCCATTGTCGTCCAATACCGGATGGCTATATATGTTACCACGATAGGAGTTATACTCGCTTGTCTCTTGGAAAGTAGTCTCGCGGTATACATCCATAATCCATTCATTCACGTTACCTGCCATGTTATACAGGCCAAAATCGTTGGGTTCAAAAGCATCCACAGGGTTGGTGATAACGTGTCCATCATTCAATGCGCCACTCACACCCATCATGTCGCCTCGACCACGAATATAGTTGGCTTGCATCATTCCGAGGTTCTTTTTCGTCATGTCACGCGGATGATATCCACTCCACGGATAAACCTTACCCTCGATGGTCAAACCATCCTCTCCGGCTACCGGAGCATAAGCGGCAAATTCCCACTCGGACTCCGTCGGCAGACGATAACCGGTAACAAAAATACCATCTGCTCTCGTCACCTTGCGTTCGTTGCCATAACTATCCAGTTGCGGTTTACGACCAAAATCAGGGATATAGGTCTCATCCATTAAGTATTTTTCAGTATTGAATACAAACTTATCACGAATCCACTCGTAACTCGGACGATACATCGTCACGGATTGCGTAGGATCCTCCGGGCTTACTTCTTCATAAGCGAACATCTCATAGCCCGTTTGCTGTTCCCATTCATCTTTAAATGCCTCATCATCGGTAGGCTGTAAGTCTCCGAATGGAGGAACAACGATAGCACCTGCGTTGATAAGCGCCAACTCGTTAACACGGTCGGTACGCCATTGGCAATATTTCATTGCTTGCTCCCACGTTACACCTACGATAGGGTAGAAAGAGAAAGCAGGGTGATCAAAATAATTGTCTACATACGGATCGTTGTATGCCATGTCTTCACGCCAAACGGTATGATCCGGACGAGCCTGATCAACCAATTCAGGAGCTACAGGACCAAAGACATACTCCAGCCAATGTAGATATTCGTTCCAGTTCAGGTTGGTAACCTCGTATTTGTCCATATAGAAAGAACTAACGGTCAATGTACGGGTTTCATTGTTACGCGGTGAGGTAACGAACTCATCTTTCTCGCCTACGGTAAACGAACCACCTTGGATAGGCACCATACCGACGGGATTAACATTTCCAACGCCTTCTTTAGCTTGGAAATTCGTTGTCTGTTGGTCGAAATAGTTCCAACCGGTCGTGTTACTCACGCGGGTATTCAGTTCGCGCTGTTGGCACGCAACTGCTACCAATCCTACTGAAGCAATCAATAGATACTTAAATACGTGTTTCATACTATTTAGATGTGTTTTTTGTTATCGTTTTTTTGTCTTATTTCTTGCCAATTATGAGCATGCGCATATGTTCGCACACACGTTTCAGCCTGCAAAGATACAATTTTTTTCTCAAACACACCAAAAAAAATCGCAAAAAATTAAAAAAAAGTGCATTTTTCTTGCAAAAACGCCAATTATTTGCAAAAAAAGCAGTACCTTTGTGCCGTGAAAGCTCAAATCATGGCCATCGGCAATGTGACGCCGGATAGTTTTTATGCTGCGTCCAGGTTGATTAACTCCTCTTCCGAAATGACGATGGAAGAGGTTGTTGCGGCATGGGCACAAAATGCATTGGATGAAGGAGCGGATATCCTCGATATTGGTGCCTGCTCCACTCGTCCTAATAGCATACCGGTGGAAGAGGAGGAAGAGTGGCGGCGTTTGGAGCCTGCACTAACGGTTATTCGGCTTAGATTTCCGCAGGCGGAATTATCGTTAGACACCTTTCGGCCAAATATCGCCCATCGGGCATTGGAGCAGTTTGGTCCGATGATCATCAATGATATATCCGGAGGTAGTGATGCAATGTACGAAATAGTGCATGCATATGATGTTCCGTATGTTTATACATTCCGGGGAGACTATAATGACCTTAGAATCCTAGACTTTATGCCTGATTTGAAATGGATTTTAGACCCTGGATTCGGCTTTTGTGGCGGTGTAGAGCAAGATTATGCGTGTTTGCGAAAAATGGACCAATTGCGTGCCTATGATAAACCTGTTTTGGTGGGAGTTAGTCGCAAATCGATGCTTTGGAAACCGCTTGGATTAACGCCGGAAACATGTCTTACAGCCACGCAGGCGCTACAATTATATGCACTTGAGCATGGCGCAACGATCCTGCGTACGCATGATGTACGCGCTACGCGCGAAATAGTTAGATTACATGAAATGATAATTGGTAAATAACAAAGATAAGATATGCATTTTTTAGCTTTTTCCTTTGGATTTAAGGATATAATCGATATCCTATTGGTGGCTTGCATTTTATTTGAGACCTACCGTTTGCTTCGCAAGACAGGCGCATCCAATCTCTTCTGGGGTATATTGGCGTTTATACTCGTTTGGTTTCTTGTTAGTTTTGTTTTCCAACTCGACCTTACGGGAGCACTCTTTGATCGTATCATTTCTGTCGGTGCCATTGCACTTATTGTTATTTTTCAGGAAGAAATACGTATGTTCTTCTATCGTGTAGGCTCGCGTTTCTCATCATGGAAGATATTTCGCTCGAAACCTCAGGATGATACCGCATCGCGTCAGCAGATTCTGGAAATCACCCAAGCTTGTCGTCATATGGCTTCTACCAAGACGGGAGCGCTTATTGTGCTGGCCGGAGGAGGAAGTCTGAAAGAGATAGTGGATACTGGCGAACGGTTGGATGCTACGGTTTCTGCACGACTGATAGAAAATATTTTCTTCAAGAATACGCCTTTGCATGATGGCGCGCTCGTTATACGCGATGCCAAGATGCTGGCTGCGGCTTGTATTTTACCGGTCAGCAAGAATCAGACGATTCCGCATCATTATGGTCTTCGTCACAGAGCAGCTTTGGGTCTTACAGAAAAAACGGACGCAACGTGTATCGTTGTATCCGAGGAAACGGGTCGTATATCCGTAGCGGCTGAAGGAAAGATTCGCGAAGTGAAAGAAGACGAATTATTCCTCGTACTTCATTCCTCTACTACCACTGTGCCGGCGAGCTAAACTACGGTAACTATCGCTACAAATCACGCAACGTCCCTCTTCCGGCATTGGGAATAGGATGGTGAACTTCAAACCGATGGTAAAACTGTGTACTGACTCGGCAAAATCGGTAGTACGCATGATATCGTTCATCTCCAGATTATCCACCATTCCTGTAGATGAATATTCGGTTGGAGTCTTGAATGATTCCAGGCTTTCTGCAGAATGAATATCATTCAATCCGTAATCAAAGAATCCTGCCAAACGATATTCGATCTTACGTTTCGGGACATCGAATCCGACAGCATCGGTAATGAATCCCAAGCGACCGCCGACTTCAAAACTCAATGCGAGATCAGGCTTGAGAGAAGTACGTTCTTTCTTCGATAACGGCAGGTCAGTAAAGAATTGATTAGCAGGATCATCATACAAATCCTCAAACTCAAATTGCTCATAGTGCCCGTAGGTAGTTACCAAACCTGTGGTATGTGATTTGGTGGCAACGTGAGCATAAAGTTTCAAACCCGCTAAAGCGTAGAATTTGCGGTATTGCACACCTACCATCAGCGGTATTTGCAAAGCAAAATCCGTATATTTATCATGGCGATTATTCAATATGTAATTGTAAGTGAATTTGTCGCCATCGCTATCCAAGATACCATCTAATGCCACTTTGGCGTTGCTGCTCTGCATAAATGCCGTTGTTCCGCCTTGCAGACCCACACCTAAATCGAGCAGGAATCTGGCAGAACCGGTTTTCGGACCAACTTGGAGTTCATACAGGAAACCTGCCCCGCCTGCAACACCAAAACTCGTGCTGTAGTTACTCTTGGAAGGCATGAACGACCATTCTCCAATATTGCAGAAACCGCCAACATAGTTGCTAACTTTTGCTTGAAGCGTATTGCAACTAAGTAAGGCTAAGAGAAAAACCCAATATGATAACTGTTTTTTCACTATTTATTTGCACATTTGGATTTTTTGTTGTACCTTTGCACCCGATTTTGCAGTCGTACATCCAAAATGCGAACGCAAAAGTACTACTTTTTTTTGATATACGCAAATTTTTTTGAATATTGATACAAAAAATACACAAAATATGGCATTTAATCGCACTTTAATTACCGCAGCACTGCCATATGCCAATGGTCCAGTGCATATCGGACACCTCGCCGGAGTATATGTTCCGGCGGATATTTATGCACGTTATCTCCGCTTAAAGGGCAAAGAAGTGCTCTTCGTGTGCGGAAGTGATGAGCATGGCGTGCCTGTTACGATTCGCGCAAGAAAAGAGGGGATTACCACGCAAGAGGTGGTAGATCGTTATCATGAGTTGATCAAACGTTCGTTTGCTGATTTCGGATGCTCGTTCGATATCTATTCTCGTACTACATCGGCTATCCATCATCAGTTTGCAGCGGATTATTTCCGCAAGATGTATGATGCCGGTCAGTTTGTAGAAGAGACGAGTGAGCAGTTCTATGATCCGGAGACAGGTCATTTTCTGACGGATAGAAATATCCGCGGTGAATGCCCAAGGTGTCATTCGCTTGGAGCGTACGGAGATCAATGTGAGAAATGCGGAGCAACACTTTCGCCAGATGAGTTGATAAATCCTTATAATGCAGAGACCGGAAATCCGCTTACTAAGAAAGCTACCAAGCATTGGTATCTCCCTCTGGATCAATATCAAGCATGGCTGGAAGATTGGATTCTGAACAATCATAAAGAATGGCGACCGAATGTATATGGCCAATGTAAGAGTTGGCTGGATGGCGGACTCAAACCGCGTGCCGTGACGCGTGACTTGGAATGGGGTATTCCTGTGCCGGTAGAAGGTGCTGAAGGCAAAGTGCTCTACGTTTGGTTTGATGCGCCGATTGGCTATATATCCAATACGATTGAGTTATGCCAAAACCAACCGGAGAAGTTCGGTAATTGGGAGAAATGGTGGAAACAGGAAGATACAAGAATGATCCATTTCATCGGAAAAGATAACATTGTTTTCCATTGCATCGTTTTCCCGGCTATGCTGAAAGCGCAAGGCTTTAACCTGCCGGATAATGTACCGAGCAACGAGTTCTTGAATCTTGAGGGAGATAAAATCTCCACTTCCCGTAACTGGGCTGTTTGGTTGAATGAATATCTCGAAGACTTCCCCGGCAAACAGGATGTATTGCGTTATGTTTTGACAGCCAATGCACCAGAGACGAAGGATAATGACTTTACTTGGGCAGACTTCCAGGCTCGCAACAATAATGAACTGGTTGCCATTTATGGCAATTTTGTCAATCGTGCGCTGGTACTGACCAATAAATATTTCGAAGGCCGTGTGCCGGCTTGTGGCGTATTGACCGATTATGACAAAGAGACGATTGAGGAATTCAAAAATGTAAAAGCTACATTGGAGCAACTCATTGAGAATTTCCGTTTCCGCGATGCCCAGAAAGAGGCAATGAACCTTGCCCGTATCGGTAATAAATATCTGGCAGATACAGAGCCATGGAAACTGGCAAAAACCGATATGAATCGCACGGCAACTGTGCTCCATCTGGCTCTTCAAATTGCAGCTAATCTGGCTATCGCTTTTGAGCCATTTTTGCCGTTCTCATCGGAGAAATTGAAGGCAATGCTGCAACTCGATGCCACTATCGGATGGGATGATTTGGGCAGAATCGATTTGCTCAACGAAGGTCAAGCGCTTGGTGAAGTAAGTCTTCTCTTTGAGAAGATTGAAGATGCGGCTATTCAGGCGCAACTCGATAAACTCGAGCGCATTAAGAAAGAGAACGAAGCGGCAGCACAAGCTGAGGCTTTGAAAAACTGGCGTCCGGAACCCATCAAAGAGGCTACAAATATCGATGAATTCGAGAAAAATGACATCCGTGTAGGTACGGTGCTGGAATGCACGAACGTCAAGAAATCTGACCGTTTGTTGCAATTTAAGATCGACGATGGAATGGAAGGAAGAACGATTCTTTCCGGTATCGCGCAGAGTTATCCCGATCCATCGGTTCTGGTTGGCAAACAAGTGCTTTTTATCGCTAATTTCCCGCCACGTAAGATGATGGGCATCGAATCGCAAGGTATGATTCTCTCCGCGGTCAATGCCGATGGCAAACTGGTTGTAACAACTGTTTCGGCTCCTGTTAAGAACGGTAGTCAAGTCGGATAAACGAAATGTGAATCGGTATTTAATCGGTATCATATCGGGGTTATCTCGGTATTATGTCGGGTTTTTATAGCTGTTGCATAGGTAATGATACCGACAAAACCTCGATGAAATACCGAGAGGTAGAAAAAGAAAAGAGAGGCATGGAGCCTCTTTTTTTGTACCACTATCGAAACTAATTTGCAAGAAAAAATGACATATGCAACTATAATTCATAAAAAATGTAAAGGTTTGTCGCTATCCGGACAAAACGTGTCGCTAATTTTATTTGCGTCATTGCTCATATTCAATAAGTTATAAATTCATTTGTCGCAATAAAAAATTTGGTTGTCTCAAAAAAATGTAGTACCTTTGCAGTCGAAAATGAAACTGTATTTTGTATTTATGAGACACTCTTATTTATACATACTTATTTTTTCCGCTTGCGTGGGATGTACTACATACGTGTCCAACGAGTCTATTCGTAATGCTGAAGCAACACTGCATTATGCCGATTCCTTAGAACAAACAACGATGCCTTATGCGGACACCGCATTACTGCAAAGCGCTTTACGCGTATTTATCGGTCAAAACAACATGTCTGCTGCTGCTAAAACGTACTACCATTTGGGAAATGCATACAAAGAATACGAAGAAGATTCGCTCGCATTCACGTCATACGCACAAGCGGCAGATTTATTCCTTATAGCCAGTGACTCTATTTATTATCCGCTTTCTGTACTCGAGATGAGCCTGATAGCAGAGCGGCGCTATCAAGAAGAAGGCAATGCAACCATGCTACAGGCAATACGAACCATACAACGGAAAATGATTCTCGACAAGAAGGAAAATAACCGTTGGAAATCATTAGAATGGGTGTTATTAATAGTCGTAATTGCAAGCCTTATCGCTTTTGCGATTATTATCCGACAGAGAAAGAAATCTCATGATTTCCCGATAACGCGCAAAGACTTAGAGCGCAATATTGAATTAGTCCTGTCTCAAGGCAATATTGCTGCAACGCTTCATTGGTCGGATTATCCGCAGTTCTGCAAAACAGTGAACGCGTACCTATATAATATAGTGGATAAACTGCAGGCTACCGGACAGCAACTCTCGGAACAAGACATTCGCTTCTTGGTACTTGTATTGCTCGACCTTTCAGCCAAAGAAATCGCAGACATTATGAATCTATCCCCCAATAGCATAAGCAATAAAAAAACACGCACGGCGCAGAAACTCGGTACCATTGCTGCGGACCTGCGGGAAACAATAATTCGTATAACTCTCAAAACAAAAGAACAATGAAAACGAAAGTATTATTCAGCGCACTCTGTCTGCTCGTTTCTATAAGCGTGTGCGCTGCGGATCAGGAGACCGTGAAGGCTGCAAGTGATAATAGCCAAGAGCCTGTTTATGAACTCCCGAAACTGAATTCGGAGGATATGCCGGAATATCCGGGTGGCATGTCTGCTATGATGACATTTATCCAGGAAAATATGAAGTATCCAAAGGATGCAAAAGCAGCAAAAAAAGAAGGAAGAGTTCTCTGTTCTTTCATCATTGACAAAACAGGCGAAGTAACTGAAGTAAAAGTAGCCAGATCGAGTGGCACACAGAGCCTTGACGACGAGGCTGTTCGTGTCGTAAGTCTAATGCCGAATTGGAAGCCAGGCATGGAGAGCGGAAAACCAGTTCGTGTTATCTACACTATTCCTTTAGTGTTTAAACTCCAATAATTGACAATTAAACAACAAGAGAGCGACCCCGAAAGGTCGCTCTCTCTGTACCGCGAGTGGGACTTGAACCCACACAGCCATCACTGGCCAAAGGATTTTAAGTCCTTCGTGTCTACCTATTCCACCATCGCGGCGCGTGGCATAAAACCGACGCAAATAGTGATTTTCGTCAAAATCGGGTGCAAAAGTACTGCTTTTTTTTGACATATGCAAGAGAAAGCAAAAAAAATTTGCATATATCAAATTATTTTTTTATCTTTGCACACTTTTTTGTGCAAAGGGTCATTAAGTATGTCGTCGATACAAGACAAGAACAAATTGTACACTTTTCTTCGTCCGTACGTGGACTGGATGTTCAGGCGTTCGTATCGTCATATTCAGTATGTAGGCAAGGAGAATATCCCGACCGATGGCGCAGTTATTTTTGCTCCGAATCATACGAACGCGCTCTGTGACGCGATGGCGATCCTTGGTATAGACCGTTCTCGCAAGGTGTTTGTCGCTCGCGCAGATATCTTCCGCAAGCCCAAGCAAGCCAAATTGCTGACATGGCTCAAGATCATGCCTATCCGTCGAATGCGTGATGGCGTGGATGAAGTGCGGCATAATGACGAGACGATGGATAAAGCTGTAGAGACTTTGCATGATGGTGTTCCGTTCTGCATTCTTCCTGAAGGTACGCATCGTCCGATGCATTCGTTGTTGCCGTTGAGCAAAGGCATTTTCCGTATCGCTTTGCGTGCGAATGAAGAGTTTGGTGCGGAAAAACCGGTATATATTTTGCCTGTCGGTTTGGAATATGGCGATTATTATCATCTCTGGAATGATTTGACAATTAATATCGGTCTGCCGTTGAATGTGACACGGTTTGTACAGGATCATAGCGAATTAGAGCGCCCACAGTTAATCATGGCTTTGCGTGAAGAGTTGACACGCCGCATGCGCGGGCAGATAATGTGGGTGCCTGACGATGAACATTATGAGGAGAATTTTGAACGCCTGAAAGCTAATCCTCCTGCGCCATTTAATCGTTTTAAGAATCATCGTATACCTCGCTGGCTATTATTGATTATTTTGGTGCTCCTCTCGCCACTATTTTTGATAAGTTTGGCGTTGACAATCCCATTATGGGCTGTCTGGCTGCTCATCCGCTGGAAAGTGAAAGACCCTGCATTCCATAATTCCGTGCAGTATGTATGGCAGGTGATTTGTATTCCGCTGACGCTATTCATCACCATGCCATTCTGGATGTTCTTGCAGGAATATATGTATCAAGTAAGGCAATTTAAAAATAACAAATCATGATACGAGTTTACATTATTATTGCGTTGTATGTATTAGTTCCGGTGCTGATTATTGAGTGTTTCAAGCGCTGGACCTGGATGCAGAAAATAGGTACCGTAGTGGCAGCCTACGCAGTAGGAATTATCTTCGCGTTGACAGGTTTTGTGCATTTTGAGGCAGGAACAGATGCTGCTTTGACATTCGGCAAACTGCAATCAACGATTATGTCGGTGGCTGTGCCATTAGCTATTCCGTTGATGCTGTTCAACTGCGATTTCCGTTTATGGACCAAAGCATTGCCGAAAACTATATGGTCGTTAATCGGAGGATTGGTGGCGGTATTGGTAGCCGTTGTGAGCGGATACTTCATCTTCCGCACGCCTGATGTGCCGGAATTTAATAAAGTAGCGGCGATGATGACAGGTATCTATACCGGCGGAACAATGAATTTCAATGCCTTGGGTGCTTCGCTCGGCGTGGATAAAACACTAATGGCGATTGTGCTGGCATTTGAGATGGTACTGACAACTCCGTATATATTCTTTATCATCGGTGGCGGATATAAGGTCTTCCGTAAGATTTTGCCGTATGAAGATGTGACGCGCAAGGGCCGTACGGATGAAGATGTGGCTTCGAAAGATGTGGAGAATTATCGCGGTATGTTTGCCAAACAGAACATAGGAGGTATGTTTGCCGGTTTGGGTTTAAGTGTGCTTTTTCTGGCCATCGGTGCCGGTTTGGCATTGCTTATCACTGGCACATTGAATGAACTGGTGGTCATATTGACAATAACTACATTGGCTATTATCGCTTCGTTCTTTAAGAAAGTGCGTGAGTTGCCGAAGACATTTGAATTAGGAATGTTTTTCATTCTTATATTCTCGGTTATCGTAGCTTCGCTGTTCGATATCCATAGTGTTAACGGCGGTTCGCTGATGATAGGTCTGTTTGTGGCATGGGTGATGATTATTGCTGCGGTACTGCATCTCATCTTCTGCCGTATCGCCAAAGTGAGTGGTGATCTATTCTGCGTAAGTCAGATAGCGCTATTGTGCTCACCGCCATTCGTGCCACCTGTTGTGGGTGCAATGCAAAACAAGAAGGTACTAATCTCGGGTATTGTGATTGGTCTTGTCGGCTATGCAGTTGGCACGTATCTTGGCGTACTCATCGCATTTGTATTGAAATAAAAATTGAAAGTAAGCAAAGAATATGAAGAAACTGATAACTCTTGTTTTGGCCGTCTTGTTGGTTCTGCCGTTAGCTGCGAAAAAAGAACCTAAACCGCAGGAAGTAGACTCGCTGGGAAGGAAGATTAAAACGGGATGGAATTTCGGTATTTTGCCTTCCGTGGCGTATGATGCAGACTATGGTTTTCAAGGTGGTTTGTTGACGAATGTCTATTTCTATGGCGATGGAAGCCAATATCCGGAATACATTCATTCGCTTTATTTTGAAGCGGCTTATACCACCAAGCATCATGGTATTTTCCGTTTTAATTATGATTCCAAATATCTCATCCCGGGTTATCGCTTGACGCTGGATGCTACCTATCTTCCGGATGCCATGTGCGATTTCTATGGCTTTAACGGCTATGAGTCGAAATATAATTATGATTGGCACTTCTGGAAGAAAAAGACGGAAAAAATGAAGAACCCGGAAGAGTATGTTTCCCGTGTGTTCTATAAATATAAACGCGATTTGATTCGCGTGGCGGGAGATATTGAAGGCACGATTTATCAAGACCTCAAATGGAATGCCGGTTTGGGTGTACTTGGTTATATCATCGATGATTGTGACATTAATATGCTCAATGGCAAAAAGAATGTGTATGACCCATCTTTGCCTCACTATGCCCAGAAAGCGCTTGATCCTTCCGTTCAAGGCTTGTATGAGAAATATAAAACATGGGGATTGATTGGTGATGATGAAGAGCAAGGCGGTTGGCATCCTTATCTTCGCGGTGGTATCACCTACGATACGCGCGATAAGCGTCAAGGTCCGAACAAAGGTATTTATACAGACCTTTTCTTTACCTATTCAGCGGCCTTCAATGCCGCTTATGGCCAGCAGGCAGCAGCGGGATATAACCATTTGCAATTCAACTTCACTTTCCGTCATTATATACCGTGTTATTACGACAAGAATGGTATTAATCGTATCACTTTCGCATATCGTATAGGAACGCAAAATAACATCGCAGGACGTTCGCCATTCTACATGAATAACTACCTGAATACACTCTTTATCCAGCGCGTTTATTACGAAGGATTAGGCGGAGGAAACTCAATTCGCGGTATGATGGCAAACCGTATTTTGGCGAATGGTTTCGCTTTTGCGAACGTAGAATTCCGTTTCCGTGTTGTAGAGTTTGATATCAAACACCAGCATTTCTATATCGGCTTAAATCCTTTCTTCGATATGGGTATCATTACGCAGCCATATAAATTGGATGAACTAGTGGAGATGCATACCGGCGGAGAATATCATAGTCTGAAGGATATTATGGCCGCCAAGACACCGGAGGATAAATACGAAGACTATTTCGACACGACAAAGGATATGAATGTTTATATGCCGCATATGTGTGCCGGTCTTGGACTCAAAGTAGGTATGAACGAGAACTTTGTTCTTTCCGCTGATTGGGGAATGCCGATTAATAAACAAGATAATGCCAAGTGGGCTAATTTTTATGTGAAGATGGGTTACCTCTTCTAATTCAAAATTTACAGATATGAAAAATATAACCACAAAATTTCTTTGTTTGGCAACGCTGTTAGTTGCAACCATGTGGACTGCTAATGCGGTAGTTGTGACCTATACGCCGGACAATACAACGGTCTTCAAGAATCCGGAACGCGGATTTACAGAGGAATGCAGTTACGGGGTAAGTAAAACTCACCCGAACGTAGTGAAAGGTAACGTGGACGAAAAATGGGGCCAGAAAGAAAACATGACACTGATGGTGGTACTATATAACTTCCGGTGTTACAAAGATCAGGATATTGATGAAGAAGTGCTTGCCGGGTTTGATGAAGATATGCAGGAGTTGCGTGATCATGGCCTGAAATGTGTGTTACGTTTTGCTTATACAGAAAATGAGAATGACAATGTAGATGCTAAACCGGAATGGGCGCAACGTCATATGGAGCAGCTCCAACCGCATCTGGCGAAGAATACCGATGTGATTTATGTCCTAGAAGCTGGTTTTGTTGGCGTATGGGGCGAATGGTATTATTCTGCCAATTATGGCAATGAAACGCAACATATGAATAAAAACAGACGTTTCATCATTGATAAACTTTTTGCCAATGTGCCATCTGAACTCTTTATTCTTTTCCGCTACCCGATGATAAAAACGGAGTATTTGAATGATGAGGAACCGCTTACGGCAGAAGAAGGTTTCAGCGGAACAGTCAAAGCCCGCATGGGTTGCCATAACGATGCTTTCCTTAATAACTATGGCAATCATGGCACTTATGCGAGCGATGATTTGAGTGACGATCCAAAAGTACGGGAATATATAGCTAAGGAAACGCTGTATGTACCCAATGGCGGAGAGACGAACGTAGAGTCTAACTCGTCTGCAGAGAAGGTCTATACGAAGGCTCCGGCAGAGATGAGTGAATATCACTGGTCGTTCTGCGGCAAATCGTACGCGCAAGCCGTCACCAAACGTTGGCGTGAGAGTGGTATATTTGATGAACTGAATGCACACATGGGTTATCGGTTTATGATGATTAATGGCGAATTCAGCGATAAGGCAGCTCCTACGGGTAAGATGAATGTCACGGTTCGTTTGGTCAATGCCGGTTATGCACCGATATATAACGAGCGTCCGGTATACTTGGTGCTGAAAGGCGATAACAAGACTTATTCCTTGCCTCTCAAAGCGGATCCAAGACGGTGGTTGCCGAATTATGCTTCCAGCGCAATCAACGAGCAAGTGACTATTCCTGCTGATATGCCTGAAGGCACTTATCATCTCTATTTGCATTTGCCAGATAAGCATGCGTCTATTGCAGCCGATCCGCGTTATGCAGTGCGCTTGGCAGATGAGAATGTATGGGATGAGAAAACGGGTTGGAATGATTTAGGCGCTTCTGTTGTGATTTCGAAAGAGGTTCCATTAGACCCGGGAGAACTGCCGGACGGAATAAATACGCCTACTTCTGAATCTTCCCAAAGAAGAGGAGAGAAGTTTATTAAGGAAGGACAACTTTATATTCGTGCAAACGGGAAAGTGTATGATGCGCAAGGAAAAGGAATATAATACCATCGTTTTTGATTTGGGTGGGGTGATCATCAACCTGAATGTGCCGCGATGTGTGGGTCATTTCAAGCAGTTGATGGGCGAAGAGAATGTGCGCAATATCCTTGGCATCGACGATGAAGGAGAAGGCGTTGTGGCCGTAAGTGCCGCTACGAAACAGTTGATGCATGATTATGAATACGGTCAAATCAGTACGGATGATTTTTTGCGTGCCGTTTGTTCTTATTGCCATCCGGGCACTACAATCGAGCAAGTCCGTGCGGCATGGCTGAGTATGTTGGATGAATTACCGCAAGAGCGCTTGGATTATATTGTGTCTTTACGTAAGGCGGGATATAGAACGGTGTTGCTCTCCAATTCCAATGAATTGCACTGGAATCCTATTTATGAGCAATACTATCTGGAACGCTATTTTGACCGTATTTTTGCCTCACATCAGTTGCATATGGCTAAGCCGAACAAGGAAATTTTTGACTATGTTGTTCGCGAAGCGGATATTGATTCGGAACATACCATTTATGTGGATGATTTGGAGAAAAACCGTAAGGCAGGAGAGCAATTCGCAGGCTGGAAGACGGTGGCTTCCATCGAAGAGTTGAAGCAAATTTGTAATTTGTGATTAAAGATTATATACCATGAATGAGATTCTAAAACATTTTGCCATTTGGAATGAAGTGGAAGAACCACAACCGCTACGCATCGGCTTTATCAACGATTCCTTTGTCGTTCCAGCGAAGCGTGTTGGCGAAACTTCGTATTGTTTGCAACGCATTAACCATCGTATTTTCAAGGATGTGGAGGGTTTGATGCGTAATATTGAGATTGTTACCTCTCACATTCGTGAAAAACTGTTAATTGCCAGAGAGGAGAATATCGAACGCAAAGTGCTGCATCTAATTCCGACCAAAGAAGGTAAGACATTCTATAGGACTCCTGAAGGCGAATATTGGCGTTTGTACGTGCTTGTAGAGCCGGCAACATCGCAGGAGAAAGTAACGCCTATGTCTGCTCAGTTAACGGGTGAAGCGTTCGGCCGTTTCCAGAGTCAATTGGCTGACCTGCCGTTTAATGCCTTATGCGAGTCGATTCCGAATTTCCATAACATGGAGTTTCGCCTGCAAGAATTAGATGAAGCATTGGAAGCCGACGCGGCAGGCAGAAAAGCAGCATGTACGGATATCATCGAGGCTATCAATAAGCGTCGAGATGAGATGTGTTTGGCGGAGAGGTTGTTTAGAGAAGGTAAACTGCATAAGCATATCAACCATTGCGATACGAAAGTGAACAATGTGCTGTTCGACGAAAAGGGGCGACCTATTTGTATTGTCGATCTGGATACCGTAATGCCGGGATTCGTATTCAGCGACTTCGGCGATTTCATGCGTACTGCAGCCAATACGGGGCTGGAAGATGATCCGAATTTGGATAACATCCATGTAGACTTGGAGATTTATGAGGCATATACAAAAGGTTATCTGAAGAAGGCTACATTCCTGACAGACTTGGAGAAAGAATTATTGCCATATGGTTGTCGATTGCTGAGTTATATGCAGACCGTGCGGTTCTTTACCGATTGGTTGAACGGAGACACATACTATAAGATTGCGTATCCGGAGCATAACCTCGTTCGTACACGCGCTCAATTGAGACTCGTGGAAGAGCAAGAGAAAGTGGCAGATGAGATGGCGAAGATTATTAAAAAACTATCGTAATCTAAAATCATGAAATTATCAATCGATAAGGTCAATTGGCCGAAAGAGTGGCCGGAGAAGCCGGAAGTAAGCGTGGACGTAACCAACGACCATGAGAAATTATATCTCACTTTCCATGTCAAAGGTGAGCAATTACGTGCTATAACGACAGAAGATCAAGGCCCTGTTTGGGAAGATTCATGCGTGGAGTTCTTCTGCCAAGTGCCTGGTGAAAAACACTATATGAATTTTGAAACGAATTGTATTGGCGCTATGGTAGCTTCCCGCCGATTAGGCAGAGAAGAAGATGTGCAACCGTTAACGAAAGAAGAGATGGCGCTTATTCAACGGCATTGTACTTTTCCACGCAAGGCAATAGAAGAACAGGATGGAATATTTGAGTGGAATGTAGCATTGACGATTCCGTTGAAGTTGATTTTTAGAGATAAAAGTCCGGTATTTCCGCAAAAATTACGTGTTAATTTCTATAAGTGCGCAGACATGACAAAGAAGCCACATTTTGTTAGTTGGCAGCCGATTACATTACCCAAACCGAACTTTCATTGTCCGGAATTTTTCGGAGAAATAGTGTTAAACTAACTTATTGAATCTGCGTCCGCTGACCTAAGACAGTATAGGTATTAGAATCGCGGTGGATGTATAGTTGGCCATTATGAAGGAATTTCTGCATATCAGGAGTTCCTTCTGTTATGTCTATATTCGTTTCTTCTTGAACGTTTTCTGATTTCCATTGCGCGCCGGAATCAGGAGCAGACCAGTTATTGCGGTCATCTGCAGCAAAAGCAGCATAGTAATAGATATGCCCCACTTGCGCCGATTCATCGATACAAGTCTCTGCCGTACCGCGATAAATCTCCGTGCCATCATCGGGAGTAGCAGGAAAAGCCTCATCTTTGCGCACAATGACTGTTCTCGCATAGTCTGGCGCAGGGTAGATGTCGCCACTGAGATGGAGATCATCCAGATAGAATGTACCGCTAACTGCATTGCCGGTTGATACGCCGAAAGAGAGTCGTACCAGTCCTTCCAGTTGGTTCTTTTCGTCTGTATTGGCATACCACTCAAAAGATTGCAATGTCCGCAAATCGAGTGTGATATTTTGCCACTCTGCTTTGGACAGGTCTACACTTTCGGTATACCACCAATCTTCGTGTCCTGCAGACATGTTTTTACACACAATACGCAAATCCGTGTTAGTCCCGTTTCCTTTGAGACGAAAGGAGAGAAACGGTGTTTGGCGCATATCGGTAGCAGCATCGAAAACATAGTCCGCAGATGCGGTAGCCCATGCTGCAGTAATGCCATAGTCACATTTGAGTGCGCCATCTATGATGCTTATAGACATAGTAGTTCCTTCTTCTTGGTCTGTCTGCATCTTTCCTACTCCATCACTGAAATCAGCAAGAAGGTTATCTAAGTGGATTAAATGCGTGGGATTGCGCCAAGTAAGATGGTATTTGCCGTCCTTTTTATATCCGTTCAGTTCAGATGGAGCAGGCGGCGGGGTAGTATCTTCTAACAGATTGACTACTGCTGTTTTGCTGCTGAAATAGGTGTTTCCTCCGGATGTGATGGTAGCATAGATATAATATTTGCCTTTGGGCATGATATTACGTGTATGCCACATATATTTCTCTGTCGTTTTTGGGAGGTTTGTGACGATAGGTGTCATACCATCAATGCTCGTAGCATTTGGTGTTTGCGAATAATAGAAAGAGACAGCGGCATCACCGGCAGGGTCAAAAGTGAACCACTGCAGGCGGATAGAGTCTTCCACATCCACTTCTTTGGAAGGAACGGTGAAATTGACGGATGGGTTGATGACTTCGCCGTCATGCAAGAAATCGTAAGTATAGAATTGGTTGCCAACCGAGTCGTATGCCGTGAGTGAAATCTTCGATGCATCAGCAGCCATATCAAGGGTGGAGAAGCACGATATTCGTTTATAGAACATCGAGTATTTATAGTCATTGAGTTGCTTCTGCTGGTCGTAGTTGGCGTCGCGTCCGCAACCCGGGCGCAGATAATGTACGCCATCTTTATAGAGATGCTCGAAAGAATGGTCGTCACCGGAAAGGGAGATAATACGTTTGTTGTACGGAGCGGCTGCATATTTCTCGAAGAGCGTACCCATCTGACGCGGTTCATCTGCCCACTGGCCGTGATAACCGGTGGTATGAACGCCTACGTGGTGGCAGATGATAATCCATGGTTGGGTACATGCACCGAGAATAGAATCCGTCCAGGCGTATTGTCTGCTACCCGGTAAAAATTCCGGAGCACTCTCTTCTCCGTTTATATCAATTACAACAACATCTGCATTGCCGTAAACGAAATGGAAATAGGCTTCTCCACGTGGGTCAATCGTGTCACCTTCTGCCGCTCCTTCGTGGGAGAACTGATGGAAATAATCGTAGAAGGATGACCATCTCACACCACGCGGGTCGCCTGTCTCATGGTTGCCGGCAGATGAGATAATCGGCACTTGACTGAGGAATTTCGCACCCGGAGTAAAGAAATAATTATTCCAGTTACGGTCATTACCTTTGCTGCTGACGAAATCACCGTTCATAAGAGAGAAATCGCAGTTGAGTCCACAGATAAAGTCCTGCATATTCGACCAGTTATTACGCGCATTGCCATGAATATCACTGATGGTGAAAATACGATAGGCTGTGCCTGGTTCAGGTGCTGTCTTGGTGCTGGAGACTTTATCAAAGCGGCGTGTAGCACTAGCTCCCACAGTGAAGTAATAACGTGTATTGGGTTGCAGACCGGTCAGGGTAACAACATGTACATATCCTTCGTCCGCTACATTCCACCCGGAATTGGTTTGAATCTGTTGGTCCAAATTGTCAGGATCGGTGCCGTAATAAACGAGTGCATCAGTAGGCGCAGTCTCGTCGTTCATCTGCCAGATCACTTTTACGGAAGTGGTTGTTGGAGCCATAGAATACGGCTGTTTGTAAGGGATATATGGGTCGCTACTATTATCATGCGCTTCAGTAGAAACGCCCCATCTTGGATCTCCGAGATTGCTATCATCAGTTCCTGCACCTACTGCTGGACTATTCTTATATAATTGAAAATTACCATTTTCTGCATCTACGAAATAGGGATTTCGATTGATGCAATTGGCTTGTACGGCACTTGTTCCTAACTTAATAGGCGCGTTAAAACAGAGACTGTTTTCTATTTTTGAGTTGGCGCCATAAAGGGCATAACTGACCGCTCCGGAAATCTCTGTGGGGTTCATAAAGATGCAATTAGTCACATGTGCTCCATCTATATTCGCGAGATAGACACCGCGCGTATCCCCGCTATTATAAAAGGTGCAATGATCCACCTCTAATGAACCTTGTAATGGTAAAGCGTTGTCCTCATCGCCTGAATGCAGATAAATCATACGACCAGTTCCATTTCCTTCGCCCTCAAAAGTAGAGTTTTTTACAAGTAGACTCTTTAATTGTTGGGGCGTTTTTGTAGCAGCAATAGCGCGGGAAGCAATAACATTATCTGTTCCTACATTTTGTCTTTCGGGCATTTTGAAATGACAGTTTTCTACCGTCAGTTTGTCGATATAAGGGCTTTCTTGATCTGTGTTATAAGCACGAATGAAATAGGAAGGGCAACCGCTTAATTCGCAATCTTTAACCGTTACATTGTAAACAGTCTCTCCAGGAATCATACGTACGACTTCTGCCGTACTATTGACCTCTACCCCTTCCAAAGTAAAATCTGCTTTGACTTCAAAGCGGCTGGACATAGAAATAACCGGATGTTTTCCTTCAGCGGCTTTGATAGTCAAAGCCACGGTTGGCTTGACGTGCGATGACTCTGTGTATTCTCCATCAAGAACCAGTATGTCTCCGGCAGAGGCATTCTGGACAGCTGTTTTGATGGTACCGGAACCCGCAGTTACATTGATAGTAGCTGCATTAACAATGGATGCACATAGGCAGAAGCCAAAGAAAGAGATAATTTTTTTCATGATATTTTGTTTTTGGGATTACCGTTTCCGACGACAAAATTACTGCCTTTTTTTCATATACGCAAATAAATATTTAATTTTTTTCATTTCACTACTTTCAAAGCACTTGTTTTTCGAAATGTTACGAAAATAAAAACGAAACATATAAATGTCTCATATTGAGTATGTTACGAAATATTGTTTCGAAAATATGCTATAAAGCATAGTGGATTATGACGAATAATTCGGAAAATTATGTTAATTTTGCGTCGCAAAATGATTATTACGAAACCATTTGGAAACACCAAAATATCATCGAAACATCAAAAATTTTATATAACAATCTAAATACCTGTTTGTTTTATGAACAATTTCACTTTTAACGAGATTCATCAGCAACCAGCTATGTGGCGTAAAGAGTTACAGGCGCTGCTGGCCGCAAAGGCTGAGGTTAGTGCATTCATGCACAAGTTTTTGACCCCCGACACCGACATCGTTTTGACGGGAGCAGGCACATCTGCCTTCATCGGAGATGCGCTTTGTCCGGTTATGCGTGGTATGTGGCGCAATGTACGTTCGGTTCCTACAACCGATATCGTAACACATGCGAAATATCTGTTAGATGCAGAACGTCCGTTGCTGCTGATTAGCTTTGCCCGTTCAGGTAATAGTCCTGAGAGTGTTGCCGCTGTGAACCTTGCGAACAAAGTTTGCAAGAATGTAGCACATGTTTATATCACTTGCAACAAGAATGGTAAGCTGGCTCTGCAAGCTGCAGGAAAAGATAATATTCTGTTGCTGCTGTTGCCGGAAGAGACCGATGACAAGAGTTTGGCAATGACGAGTAGTTTCTCGACGATGTTACTGACCTGCTTGATGCTGGGTCACATCGATTCCTTGGATAAGGACGTCGAGCTAATCGAAAAGGCAGCTAAGAATGCAGAGGCTGTTATTGCGGAGTATGAAGAGAAGTTAAAGGAAATTGCAAGTCGCCCGTTTGAGCGTGGTGTATTCCTTGGATCGGGTGCGCTGAAGGGTATCGCAGAAGAATGCCATCTGAAACTGCAAGAGTTGACAGATGGTGCCGTTGTTTGTAAGTTTGAT
Source organism: Paludibacteraceae bacterium (assembly GCA_017557345.1). Classification (GTDB taxonomy): domain Bacteria; phylum Bacteroidota; class Bacteroidia; order Bacteroidales; family Paludibacteraceae; genus Colicola. The sequence continues at coordinate 26,330 of JAFYZR010000060.1, forward strand.
AGTTTCCTTGGCTTCCGTCACGGACCGAAAGCGGTGGTTAACAGCAAGTCGATTGTCGTATATCTGATGACCGAACAAGAAGAAGTGCAACGTTATGAGCGTGACTTGGTAAAGCAAGTGGATGCCAACAATACGCCGGTGGCACAGATTATTGTTATTGCCGGAAAGAAACCAGAATTGCCGGGTGTGAAGGCTGACTTGGTAGTTAAGATGCCATTCGGTCCTGCAGAAAATGATTTCTACGGCATAGTACCTTACGTACTGGTTGGTCAGCTACTTGGCTTCTATGCATCAAAAGCTCATGGCTTGAATCCGGACGCACCGAGCGTAAGCGGAAATATCCACCGTGTTGTAGAAGGCGTCACTATTTACGAATAATCTAAAATCTGAATCTTGAAATCTTTATAATTATGGCAAAGACTGAAAACATCCTCCGCGTGATGGAGGAAAGAAAAAAAGCAACTGGAGTTCCAATGACACTTTTTGCAGCATGCCCGAACTCCTTGTCAGTAATCAAAGCATCCTTCCGTGCAGCGAAACGTAATAACTCGCCGATCTATTTCGCGACGACGCTGAACCAGGTGGACTGCGACGGCGGTTATACCGGCATGACCCAGGAGATCTTCACGAAGATTTTGGCTCGTGAGGCTGCAGCCGTTCATTACACCGGTCCGTACGTAGTAGCTATCGACCACGGAGGCCCATGGTTGAAAGACGTTCAGAGTGTAGAGCGTTGGGATACCGAGCGTGCCATGAATGGTGTGAAGAAGAGTTATGAGGCTGCTATTCTTGCCGGTTATGACCTAATTCACGTTGATCCGACGGTAGATATCTTCCTGCCGAAAGGTGAGATTATTGATATCCATGTGGTTGTTAAACGTACGGTTGAGCTCATCAAGCATGCTGAGGATTTCCGTAAAGCACATAAGATCGCTCCTATTTCCTACGAAGTAGGAACAGAAGAGGTTCACGGCGGTCTGGCAGATGAGAAGACCTTCGATACATTCCTCGAGGGCTTGAAGAAAGGTCTGCATGAGGTTGGTTTGGATGATATCTGGCCATGCTTCATCGTAGGTAAAGTAGGAACAGATTTGCATACCACCTTCTTCGATCCGCAAGTGGCACGCGATCTTACGGCTAAGGTTCGTCCTTACGGCAGTTACATTAAGGGTCACTATAGCGATGATGTAGAGAATCCAGAGGATTATCCAAAGGCAGGTATGGGTGCTGCAAACGTAGGTCCGGAGTTCACGATGAACGAGTACGATGCTTTAGCAGAACTCGAAGAAGAAGAGAAGAAACTGCACGCAGAAGGTAAGGTGGCTCAATTGAGTAACATGACCAAGGTGCTTTGGCAATGCGTTTACGACTCCAACCGCTGGAAAAAATGGTTGCGTGGTGACGAGGTTGGCAAAGACTTGAGCGAATGCACACCGGAACGTCAGCAATGGCTGGTTAAGACAGGTTGCCGTTATATCTGGCAGAAGCCGGAAGCGCTGGTGGCTCGTCAGATGCTTTACGATAACCTTGAGCGTCTGGGTATCCATGCAGAGGAAGTAGTGCTAATGCGTATTGAGCACAATATGGATAAATACTACAATGCATTTAATATCGTTAACCTCAACGACTATCTGAAATGAGAAAACAATTCTATCTGGTCGCTTTGTTAGCAGTTGTGCTGTGGGCTTGCGGGTGCGAGAAAAAGCCGAACGAGCCTCAGCCCGGTGATAAACCGGATATGGAGCTGATTACGCAGTCGGTTCCTGTGACGGACAACTGGATATGGAGCGGCAAACCGGCTATCACGCTGCATATAGAGAATGCAAATAGCATGGCCGTTAAGGTTGAGACGAAAATCATATTCTCAACGGACCAGAAGAAGTCATTAATGACCATTACCGACAGCGTAGAAGTTGCCGGTAATGGCAAAATTGACTTTGTCATGACTCCGAGTGAGAATTTCGAACCGGGTTTCTATCGTGCTGTTTGCTTCGTGAATAATAAGTCTGCGCGGTCATTCATCTTCGGTATCGATCCGTTTGATATCGTCTCTGCTCCGGATATGCAATCTGACTTTACTGCGTTCTGGACGGCAACGAAAGAGCAGCTGGAGGCTGTTGACATGAAAGCGGAGTTGACGGAGATAACGGAGCGGAGTAGCGATGCACGCAAGGTTTATCTGGTGCAGATGCAGTCAATAGCCGATGGCTTGACCGGCGATCCGGTGATTATTCGTGGCTACTACTGCGAACCGCAGGATGGCCAGAAACACCCTGTTATCTTCCATTTCTACGGTTATGATACGCAAGGCAGCAAGAGCAAATGCGAGTGCCCTTACGGTGGTTCATCCAACCAATTTGCAGAGTTCTACCTCTCACATCGTGGACAATACCTCAATAATCGTCCCGCTACCACATATAACCCGGGAATTACGGAAGATTGCGTGAATATCTACGGCGACTGGTTTGCATATAACTTCGGTGATAAAAACGGTTATTATTATCGTGGCGCGTTTATGGATTGCGTGCAGGCGGTACGCTTTATGGCAACCCGTCCGACGAGCGATATGACGAAGTTGTTTGCGGAAGGTTCGAGTCAAGGCGGCGCGTTGAGTTATGCATGTGCTTCTTTGAGTACCTTATGCGGATACTCCTTCACAGCGATTGCTCCGAATGTTGCCTTCTTGGGTGATTTCCCGGACTACTTCAAGATTGTAGGATGGCCGGCTGAGACGGCAAAAGCCAACAAAGGTTCCATGACCGATGAGCAGATGTATGCCTTCTTGAGTTATTTCGATACGAAAAATCTGGCAACGCTTATCCCTGCTACCTGTGGTGTTTTGGGCAGTAGCGGTCTGCAGGATGGCACTTGTCCTCCGCATACCAATATCGCTCCTTTCAACAACCTGAAGACTCCGAAGACAAATAAGGAGTACGTCTTTGCACCGGAAATGCAGCATGACTACCCCGCTGGATGGACAACAAAACTCATGACGTTCTTCAAAGAACGTTTGTAATAAGATAAATATACAACAACCATGAAAAAATTTGATATTATTGCTTTAGGTGAGCTGAATGTCGATTTGATTCTCAATCAGATCGAAGGCGAGCCGGAGATCGGCAAAGAGAAGTTTGCCAAACAAATGACGCTCACGTTAGGTAGCTCCACCGCTATTTTTGCTGCTAACGCTGCGGCTTTGGGAGCACGCGTGGCTTTCTGCGGAATGATCGGTGATGACAGCTTCGGCGATCTGGTAGAGAGCAGTCTGCAGGCGAAAGGCGTAGATACCCGTTATCTCATTCGTCAAAACAAGTATGCTACAGGTGCTACTATCTGCATGAGTTATGATGAGGATCGTGCTAACCTGACTTATCAGGGAGCGATGGACTTTATGGGTTTGGCGGACATCAATCCGGAGGTTTTCAAAGAGACCAAACATATCCATATCTCGTCGATTTACATGCAGAGTGGCGTTAAACGCGACTTGATGAAGATCCTCGAACTCTGCAAAGAGAACGGTGTAACCGTTTCGCTGGATAGCCAGTGGGATCCTGCAGAGAAATGGGATTTGGACTTTAAGGCTGTGTTGCCGTTAGTATCGGTATTCATGCCGAATGAGACGGAATTGAAGTTCCTGACCCGCAAACAGACCTTGGAAGAGGCATTGGAGGCTATTCGTCCGTTTACGAACGCAGCGGTTATCAAATGCGGTAGCAAAGGCAGTATACTAATGCGCAAAGGCCAACCCGACCGCAAACAAGCAGCTCTGCTTAATAAGAATGTAGTGGACTGTATAGGTGCCGGTGATAGTTTCAACTCCGGTTTCCTTACACGTTTTGCGGCTGGAGATCCTTTGGATAAATGCCAGGAATACGGCAACATGACAGGTGCTGTCAATACTACCGCTGCAGGCGGAACGACAGCATTCACGAATCGTGAAGACGTAGAGCGTATCGGACGCGAAAGATTCGGCTGGTCTTAATGAAAAAACATATCTACATATCCCTTCTCCTCTTGCTGGCGCTTGGCGTGTCAGCAAGAGGGTGGTATGTAGCCTACGGAACGATTCAGTCTCAAATCAACCGTTGTCAGGCTGGAGATACCTTGTTCCTCGCTGCGGGCGTGTACCATGAATGTATCACGCTCAAGGATGGTGTGACCATCATCGGTGAAGAAGGACAAACGATTCTCGATGGTACGGGCAAGCAAACAAGGCTTATCAGTTGCGAGGCAGATTGTCAGTTGCCTACGCGCGTGGAGAACCTGGTGCTGCAAAACGCGCGTCATAACGAATTGGGCGGTGCAGCATGGCTGCGGGGAAAAGTGCTGATGAAGAACTGTATCGTTCGCGGGTGTAGCGGTCTGCAATGCGGTGGTGTATTGATTCAAGGAGATCTACCGGAAGCTTCTGCATTGGGCGCTAAATTGGAGGAATGTATTATCTATAACTGTACCGCTACGGGGCATGAATGGCCGGACGCTGGCGGTGTAGCCAATTTCGATGGTACATTGATCAACTGCGTCATTGCCAATAACTACGGCGACCGATACGGCGGTATTCATTCGGAGAGTTCGGTTTATGACTGTATCATGTGGGGCAACCGCAATGAGTACGGATTTGTTGATCCGGCGAACTATGTATCCGATGAAAGCGAATCCGGCATCAGTCGTGCAGATGAAGGATTTGAAGATCATTTCTTTGAACAGCCATGGCTATCAACGGATAACGAAGCGCCTGATGGCCCGCATTTCCGTGATCCTTCTACGTTTGTCGGTGTGCCGGCGAATGAAACTGAACAGGCGATTATGTTGGCGGCTGATTATAGTATAGGTTCTCCTACGCATCGCATCGCATCGATGCCGGGCTCGGCGAGAAAAGACTTACTCACAGATTATACCCTCTATACTTCAGCAGATTACGCTATTCCATCTTTCATTGAATTCTTATTGACCAAAGACTCTTCCGTACTGCTACCGAAAGAAGAGCCCTATTGTATGGTAGCAACGATTAATGGTGACCCGAAGACACAAATGGGTTTCTGCTGGTTTACCAACGAGGGAATAGAACAAGGTTATGTCGAGATAACACCGACGGTCAACCGACGGTCACCCGACAGTCAAAGCATACGTGACGCTAGGATGGTGATACCTGCAACAGCCACAACGACAGTGCCATTGCACTATGCTATTTCGAGTTCGGGTATTCTCAAGGCTGCGCATATTGACAAAAACACCGCTTTCCGTTATGTGAGTCATAAAGCGCTTGCTACGAATCTGCAACCCGGTACGGAGTATACCTATCGCGTAGGATATGAGGGGCATTGGAGTGAATCAGGGCATTTCCGTACGGCCGATGCAGAGCAGGGAGAGTTTTCGTTCATATACATGACGGATAGCCATATACAAAATAAGGAATACGTGGACGCGGCGCGCTTGTGCGCGAACGCGGTTGCGCGATATGAGAAGAATGCACGGTTTTGCGTCTTCCCCGGAGATTTTGTAGATACAGGCACAGAGAAAAATAGCGAATGGGAGTGGGAAAGCTGGTTTGAAGAAGCACTAAAGCCCGTTTTGCGACAGATGCCGCTGGTACCGACTGATGGTAATCATGACGATACACCGCTGATGAATTATAGCTATCATTTCAATACCGATACGTCGTTTAATGCAGAGACGGCCGTTCGTCCGCAATTCGCCGGAATTAACTATAGTTTCGTGTATGGAGATATGCAACTGATTGCTTTCTCGATGCAAGATTTCTGGCGAGGCGAATATGATATGAAGCAAGGTACGTCTGAATACCTGGAGCGTGATTTAGGCGGTTGGTTCCGCCGTCAAGTAGCCGCAGCGCCTGATGCTACATGGCATGTAGGATTAGTTCATAAGAATCTCTTCTCGGGTTCGGATCATCAGCGTGATAAAGAAACGCCGTTATTGCGTGCCACCATGTTGCCGGTGATGAAAGACTGCAAGATGGATCTTATCTTGCAAGGTCATGATCATTGCTATGAAGTGATAGGTCCGGTAGATCCGGATACACGTAAACCGGCTCAAAAAGGCACTATCTATTTTATTGGAGCCACTTGCGGCGCCAAGCGCTATACTCCGTTGACGCGCGAGGAAATGGATGCCAGCAAACATATCCATCAGTTGGAGAACTATTATGATTTGTTCGCCAAATTAGACCAGCCGGGTGCACCGAGTTACACGCGTGTGACGGTAAACAAGAAATATCTGATGCTTGAGACTTTCAAAGTGCTTGAGAATGGACAGACAGAATTATTTAATACTATAATAATCGATAAATAACATGAAAAAGTATTACTATCTTTTCTTAGTTCTTTTCCTTGCTTTTACAGCTTGTGAGAAGCCGATTGTAGAACCGGAAGAACCGGAAAATCCTGACACGGCCAGTGTCCCGTTGACTGAGTGGGAGATTTTGGATACCACTTATACGGTTGCAGACTGGACAGTACCAAGCCACACGGCTTTCAAGATTGCTTTAAAAACCTGTGCGGATAATCCGACAGACGAAAACAAAAAAGTCTTGGAGCAAAAAATCAACGAGTTGATTCCAAAAGAGGAGCCGTATTGTATGGTGGCCACCTTTAACGGCGATCCGAAGCATCGGATGGGCTTCTGCTGGTTCACGAACGACGGCATAGAGAATGGCGAAGTACAAATCTTACCGACTTCGGATGCAACCGCAGCGGATTTTGAGTCCGGAAACGGAGTGTTGACAGTTCCGGCTCAGCCGACACAGACTAGGGCATTGCGTTATAGCGGTAAAGCGCGTTATATCGTTAATGCTTCAGGCATCGATGCCAGTGTACGGTATAAATACATCAGCCATAAGGCTGTAGCAACGAACCTTACTCCTGGAACAGAGTATAGCTGGCGTGTGGGTTATAAAGACCACTGGAGTTCAATTGGCCATTTCCGTACAGAAGATGCTTCACAAGGAGAGTTCAGTTTCATTGTGATGTCAGATAGCCATATTGAGAATCCGACGTATATTGCTGAGGCTCGTCGTTGTGCGTTAGCAGCTGTTAAGACCGTGCCGGAAGCTAAGTTCTGCTGCTTCCCGGGTGACTTTGTAGAAGATGGTGATGCCAATAACAGCGAATGGGAGTGGGAGCGTTGGTTTGAGGAGAGTCTCAATCCTGTTATCATGAATATGGCATTAGTGCCGACGGACGGAAACCACGATGACAGCCCGAACATCAACTATACGTATCACTTCAATACAGATAATGAATTCAATAATGTTTATACAGATGCTCCGCAATTCGAGGGTATTGTATATAACTTCGTTTATGGTGACGCGCTGTTTCTGGTATTTTCGATGCAGGATTTCTGGCGTGAGACGCATAGTTATATCGACTGGACTTCCGTTTATCTGACCGATCATATAGGAAAATGGTTCCGTGACAAAACGATGCAAAATCCTAACACGAAGTACCGTATCTCATTGGCGCACTTCAATCTCTTCTCGGGTTCTGACCACTCGACGGATAAAGAGCCACCGGTATTCCGTCATTGTATGTTGCCGGTAATGAAAGCATGTGAGATTGACGTAGCATTGCAAGGCCATGATCATACTTACGAAGTAATCGGTCCGGTTAATCCGGATAACTGCACACCTATTCTGAGTGCGATTTCGGAGCGTGAGGAAGTAGGAGTAGATAAGAATAAGAACATGACCGGTTATAAGGGCGGCACGTATGTAGTGGATGATGGCACATTCTATTTCATCGGTGCTACTTGCGGTCACAAACGTTATTATCCGCATAGCCGCGAACGTATGGAAGCAGATTATACAGATGATAACAAGACTTTGCAGGACGACAAACATCATAATGTGAAGAACTATTTCGATCTTTTCACCGGTATGTTCGGTCAGCCTGAAGCACCAACCTTCACGAAGATTACTGTGAAAGATGATTGCTTGCTCTTTGAATCCTATACAGCGGATGACGATCAAGGTCATGTATCGCTACTCAACACGATGAAGGTAGTGCGTACAAAGCCTCATGGAATACCGACGTTGTAATTAGTAAAAAGACGAAAGATAAAAGATAAAAGACAACTTTTTTATTAACCAAAATAATTAATATTTATGAAACGATTTCTATTTCTTTTGACGGTCTGCACGGTAGCGCTGTGCGCGTCAGCAACGAACAAGTATGTGATTGCCGGTGGAGCCGGAACACAAGATGGTAGTTCGTGGGAAAATGCTGCACCAACTATTGGATCTATGATCTGGAAGGTTGTAGCTCCGGGTGACACGATGTTTATCGCTCAAGGCGAATACAATGAAGGTATTGGCCTCTCCTCGCAGAATGGTACCACATATCTTGGAGGATACAATCCTATGACAGGCGAGCGTGATCCGGAATTATATGAGACTATTCTTGATGGTACAGGTCTTTCCGGCTATTTCATCGTCAAGTACGATGACCCTCCTACCTCTCCTATGACGATTGACGGATTTACCATCCAAAACGTTCAACATGGCGAATGGGATGCAGGCGCAGTTTTTCTGCGCGGAAACATGACGTTAAGTAACTGTATTATTCGCGACTGCGAAACTACAGGTAATTCATATACAGCTGGTGTTTGGATTCAAAAAGGCGAAGCCGAGAATCCGGGAGTTGTCAGCAATTGTATCTTTGAAAACTGCGTTCGCAAAGATAAAACTAGTGGAGCTGCTGCTGTGTATAATCACGATGGCGGTATAATTGAGAATTGTATTGTTCGCGGTTGTCAAGGAGGTAATGGCGCTATCCGCAATGCAGCAGATGGAATCGTGCGCAATTGTGTACTATATAATAACCTTTCTGATTATAATGGTGCTCTCTATGGTGATGGATTGTTCGTTAATAATACTGTATGTAATAATGAGGGAGCAAGCGGACGCTATGGCGGTTGCCGTATAACAGGAACAGTAATCAATTGTGTATTTTGGGGCAACCAAGTTCCCGGTACTGCTTCTGCCACGAATCAGAACTATATTGGTGGTACTTCTACTAACAATATCGCTGATGTCGGAACAGGTATGACTACTGGTTTGGCAACGAGCAACGTTGATGCAAACGGACCGAATTTTAGTAATCCTACCACTTTTATTGGACTTCCTAAAACAGATGCAGCTCGAATTACGATGCAGAAAGCTGAATTCTCGCTCACTGATCTTTCGACTGCTTTATTAAATCAAGGAACATTGGAAGGTGCCCCTGCAAAAGACATAGAAGGCATAGAGCGTCCAATAGGCACAGGTGTGGATATTGGTGCTTATGAGTACGATCCGAACGCTACTCCTATCGCTGTTACCGGCGTAAGTCTTCTGCAAACATCGCTCACGATGAGTGTAGGCTCGACAGGTACGTTAGTAGCGCAAATAGAGCCGACGAATGCAAAAAACAAACACGTCACATGGTCTATCGAAGACCCGACAATTGCTACAATGGATAAAGGCAGGGTAACCGGTGTTAGTGAAGGTACGACGACGGCTTGGGTTGAGACTGAAGATGGAGGTTTTACAGCATCGGCTACAATCATTGTGAAACCGGTTAAATATCCGCATGAGGTATTAGAAGCTGAGGCTACTTATAAGATTGAGGACTATACTATTCCAAGTTTCATACCGTTCTTAGTAGCTAAAACAGAAGCCAAGATTGACAGTGTGGATCCCGAGTCGGACATCACTATTATTGCGGAGAAATTGGTGGTAATGAATCAGCGTATCTCTGAATTAAAAGCCAAAGAGGAGCCGTATAACCAAATTGCTACAATCAATGGTGATCCTCACACCCATATGGGATTCTGCTGGTTCACGAATGGTGGAATTACGGATGGTGTTGTTCAACTCCTGCCTATGGCCAATGCTACGGCAGAAGACTTTGCTTCTGTTGACGGTGTAATAACAATAAGTGCTAACACAAGCGATGCAAACCTTCACTACACGCCTATTCAGGCAAGCGAAAGTCCGAAGTATGATATTTGTACCGCAGCGGGTCTGCCTCGTGACACGAAGTTTGATTATGTAAGCCACAAGGCTACTGCAACCGAACTAACACCGGGTACGACTTATAGCTGGCGTGTCGGCTTCGATGGTCACTGGAGTGAGATTGGACAGTTTGTAACGCAAGATGAAAACCAAGGCGACTTCTCGTTCATTTACATGACGGATAGCCATATTCAAGATGCGGAATATATTGAGCAAGCAAGAAAATGTGCTGAGGCTGTAGCGCAGCATGAAACGGATGCGAAGTTCTGCCTCTTCCCGGGTGACTTTGTAGATACGGGTGGTAAGACTAACTCTGAATGGCAGTGGGAACGCTGGTTCGAAGGTTCTATGCGTCCGATGCTGAATAAGATGACTGTTGTTCCGACGGATGGTAACCATGATGATAGTCCGAGTTTGAACTATGATTACCACTTCAATACCGATTGGGGCTTTGCTACTGGTGCAGAAGTGAAACCGCAGTTCAAGGGAATTACCTATAGTTTCCAATATGGCGATGTGCTCTTCCTCGTCTTCTCGATGCAAGACTGGTGGCGTGAGAGCGGTACACATGAGAGTGAGATGCATTCGAAATATTTCACACAAGATATTCGCAACTGGTTCCTCGAGCAAATCGAAGCGCATCCTACGGCTAAATATCGTGTAACGCTATCGCACAAGAATGTATTCTCTGGCGCAGGTCACCATACGGATGATGAGTGTACGCTTATCCGTACGTTAATGTTGCCTATTATGAAAGAGTGTAAGATTGACTTGGCTATTCAAGGTCATGACCATTGCTACGAAGTAATCGGTCCGGTTGATTCAGATACCAAGACTGTTGTTCCGGGTTCAGTAACCGATACCGTACGCTTATATCCGGAAATGGAAAAGAGATATGATCGTAGTTCCAATGCAACCGGTCTCGAAGGAGGTACTTTCACTACCGATGATGGTACGCTCTATTTCATTGGCGCTACCTGCGGTCGCAAGCGCTATGAGCCGTATAGCCGCAAAGATATGGAAGATGAATATACAACCGATCCTTCTATCTTGTATGATTATCATCACCATAATGTAGAGAACCTGTTCGACCTCTTTACCTCTAAGTTCGGTCAACCAGGTACTCCGTCATGGACACGCTTCAATGTAACGAGCGAGGGTATAGAAGTTATCACCTATTATCTTGATAAAAATACGGGAAATAAGACCGTATTTAATACGATTAGAGTAAAACATGCTCCAGTTGCTACCGGAATTGATGAAACGGCAGTAGAGAATAAGGTAAGTAACGGTGAGAAATTCATCAAGGATGGTCAGTTGTATATCCGCAAGGATGGTAGAATTTATAACGTTATTGGGCAGGAAATGGCCCAATAACGCAAATTTTGCATAAAAAACTTGCGTATTTCAAATATTTGTTGTACCTTTGCGGTCGAACCGCAATCAAAAGAAGACACACAAATAAGACACACAAATAACACATATGTTATTAATTAACCAAATTCTATTAACCAAATTTTATTCATTATGAGAAAAATTCTCTCAATTTTCGCTGCGATGCTGGTAGCATTAGCAGTGAATGCTCAAGGAACGGATTTTGCAGCTCCTGGTTATTCGTGCGCTGCAGACGATGGAGTTATCAGTGGAGATGCTCCTGCTGAAAAAGTGTTCCTTCACTCTACAGATGACCCTCATTATATTGGATGGTCAGATGTAAGTAAATCGTATACCGCTGTTGTTTCATGGACAGTCACAGCCACACGTGCTTGTTATATTTCTGTTGGCTTGGATTTAGGTCCGGTTATTGGTTCCAACAAACACATTTTTGAAGTAAAATTGCTGGACGCTGATAGTAATGAACTTGGAGCATTAGAAGAAGGTCCTGCCTATACAGGTGACGGATTTACCGAATCAGAACAAGTTAAGGCATTGACCGGTAAGTTGCTGATTCCTGCACCAGGTGTGTATACTATTGAGTTGAGAAATAATCGTGACTTCTGCAAGGGCACTATCAAGAATGTAATTCTTACTTATGCAGGTGATGCCCCGATTACAGATTTCGCGGCTCCGGGTTACTCATGTGCTGCAGACGACGCTGTTATTAGTGGAGATGCTCCGGCTAATAAGGTTTATCTCCAATCCGAAACCGATCCTCATTATATCGGATGGTCGGATGTAAGTAAATCGTATACAGCTGAAATATCGTGGAAAATCATGGCAACACGTGGTTGTTATGTATCTGTAGATTTGGATTTAGGTCCGGCGATTAGTTCTAACAAGCACATTTTTGAAGTTCAATTACTTGATGAAGAAGGTAACAAACTTGATACTATTGCTGAAGGCCCGGCCTACACGGGAGATGGATTTACCCAAGCAGATCAAGTGAAAACCTTAGAAGGCACTCTTCTTGTTCCCAAAGCTGGTATCTATACAGTTGTACTAAAGAATAATCGAGATTTTTGTAAGGGTTCCATTAAGAATGTAATACTTACTTATGCGGCAGATGCTCCATTAGAGCCAAAGACATTCTACGGTGCAACTTCTTTTGTTACCGAAGGTAATTATTCTGGTAATTGGAATGCTGTAGAGTGGAATATTACCCGTAATGCAGACAAGACCCTAACAGCTGTTGTAGAATGGAGTGGTGAAATAGTAGGTGCTGTTCCGCAACTTAAAATCGGCGATGGTAACTTTACTAATATGACAGTTGAAGGAAAGAAGGGAACATTAACCACAACAGCAACTTACGAAGATGGCAATGATTTGAATGTTGAATTCTATATTGCATATGCTGGTGCAGCAAAGAGTATTCCTGTAACTTACACCGTTGGTTCTGAGAATGAGAAGCCTGCAACTCCGGTAGAGCCTGTAGCAGTACCGGCAGAGTTTGAGATTGATATGCAATCCGATGTATTAGGTAGTGAAGGTGCTGCAGTTAAGAGATGGCTGGTTGTTGGTGAACCTAATGCATTTGAAGCAGCAGCTCCTGCAGAGTATAATGCCATTCTTGAGGCACAAGGATTCACAGCAAGTCACGGTTACCACCAATTGGTAGCAACCGTTCCTGTAGAGGCTGGTGATTACAGAGTAACGCTCGGTAAATGCCAATATGCATATTCGGCAGACTATACAATGGCTTATGTAAAGGATGAAGAAAACCAGACTCTGGCATCCGTCAAGCAAAACACCACAAGTGAAGAAGAAGGCGGCGTTTGCTACCATCAAAATACTACCACCAATGTAGTAACGATGGAGTTTACCGTAGATGCAGCTCAAACCTTAAAGATTCTCTGCGCTCACTATACTCCGTATATCAAGGTAGAGAAAGTAGTTAAGAAATCTCTGTCAGAGTTCATAGCAGATAAGCCAGCAACGGAAGTTACTCTGAAAGACCTGACCGTTCTCTTTGCTACCGGAAAGAATACGTATGTTATTGATGAAGAAGGTGTAGCTTTGGTAATCTTCGATAATGGCAAAACGTATTATGATGGTACTTTGACCGCAGGTAAGGTATTGTCCGGACAAAAGGCTACCTATACGGCTTACAAGAACCAGGATGAGATTATTCCGACGAATACCGCTGCCATCTCTGACGGAACGGTTGCTACTCCTACCACGTTAAGCGAATTCCCGACAACAGCTAATGTAAATCAGTATGTGCGTTTGGAGAATTTAGACGCAAAAGCAGACGGAGGTAAGTATTATGTAGCCAATGGAGAAAATGCAAAGGCTTTGCAACTCTACGGTGCAACCGGAGACTTGAAGCCAAGCAAAGATGGTATCTTCAATGTAGAAGGTATAATCATTAACTTTAATAACACCCAATTGGAGATTATCGTTCTGGCTATTGAAGAAGTTAAATTCGGTATCGTTATCGCAGACTGCGCAAATGGCGCTCTCGCATCTGATAAGACAGAAGCAGGTGTTGGCGAAACAGTTACATTGACCATTACTCCGGTAGAAGGCTATGAACTGGATGAGTTAACCGTTACAGGTGTGGCAGCAGCAGACATCACAATCGATGGTAATACAGCAACCTTCGCAATGCCGGCTCAAAACGTAGAAGCAAGTGCTACGTTCAAAGTAGCAGTAGGTACCGGTATGGATAATACCAATAGCGTAAAGGTAACGAAAGCTGTTGAGAATGGCCAGCTGATCATCATCAAGAATGGTGTTAAGTATAACGCACAAGGTGCGGTAGTTCGCTAAGAAGCCTACCTCTAACTCCTCCCTAAAGGGAAGAGAATAAAAAACAGCTCGCAGGAATGCGGGCTGTTTTTGTGTATGAAAAGTTTACTATTTTTAAGATTTGGTTAGGTAGGTGATGCATACGTAATGACACCGATATAATACCGATAAGACACCGAACAAAAATTGGCCCGAAAACGGGCCAAAAAATGTACGATTTTTAAGATTTTAGCAGAAACGCGTTTTCTTAAACGATATGCACATCGATCCCTTGTGCTCGGAGTTTGGAAGCCATTCCGGGCGGAATAGCATGATCGGTAATGATAACGTCAATCTCTTTGGCATTCGCGATATGCGAGAAGCTGCGCTTGTTGAATTTCGACGAGTCAAAAACGGCAATCACCTGATCTGCCTGCTGAATCATTACCTGATTGAGCAAAGCCTCTTCGAGGCTTGGTGTAGAGATGCCATTTTCAATGGAGAAAGAATCGACACCGAGAAAGAGTTTATACCTGCTGAAGTTTCGTAGCGTCGTGAGCGCAAGCGGTCCGACCATAGAAAGGCTGGTAGTCCGCACATTTCCACCCAACAGGACGACATCGAAACGCTTGTAGTTCATCAGCTCCGCGGCAATATTCATAGCGTTTGTGATGATATGCAGATGATGGAACTTATCCAGATGCTTAGCCACTTCGAGCGTGGTAGTACCGGAATCGAGCATGAGATAATCGCCATCCTTAATCAATTTCGCAGCCTCTGCTCCGATACGCTCTTTTTCCCGGAAATTGAACATCTGCTTTCTTGAGATGGCAGTATCGTCATTCGGATTATCCACAGGTCTACGCATCGCACCACCTCTTGTTCGTAACAAAAGATGCCTGTTTTGTAGAATGGTAAGATCCTTTCGAATAGTAACTTCCGAAATACCCGTTTCTCGACTGATTTCGGTAACAAACACTTCTTCTTTTTGCTCAAGCATTCGCAAAATAAGTGCCCTTCTTTCTTTAGCAGATGAACTATTCATGGTATATATGATTAGTGATTTTCGAATTAGCGAATTAGTGGTTTTTCGATTAGCGATTAATGAATTTTCGAAATTCGGGTGCAAAGATACGAAATAATTTCGAAATATGCAAATAAAAAGTTTCGGTTGAAATTTTTCGAAACATTGCGAAACATGTTTTTTATTTTATAAAAAGCTGATTTATAGAGTGTTACGGAATAGTTTCGCAAAAATATGCTATAAAGCATAAGTATAAATATTTAATAATTCGGAAAAAAGTTGTAATTTTGCAAGCAAATTAAATTAAATTGATTAAATCCGTCTAATTATGAGAAACCCATTGTTAATCGTTCTCGTTAGCGCCTCGGTAGCATTGGTATCGTGCAATGCATCGCGTTCTAACGAAGCAGGCTCTCCTGCAGACAAAATCTTTTTAAAAGATTTTAACCCGATTGTAGTGAACAACATTCCTGTGACGCATGTAGAACGCGCTAAATTCGACATCATCGATATGCACGCTCATGATTATGCCGCCAATATCGAGGAAGTAGAGCAATGGACGAAAGTGATGGATCAAGTCGGCGTACTGAACACGGCTGTGATGCATTGCTCCTGGATCGGTCGTCCGTTTGAGGAATATGTAGAGCTTTACGCTCCGTTCAAAGATCATTTCAAATTCTGGTGCTGCTTCGATTATACGGGCATCGGCGAAGAGGGTTGGCCGGAGAATGCGATTGCTACTTTGGAGCGCTGCAAAGAGATGGGTGCTATCGGAGTAGGTGAGTTGGGCGATAAAGGCGAAGGTGACACTTACGCACGTCCGGGTGACGGTCATAATATCCATATCGACGACCCGCGTGTAAAACCGCTGATAGAGAAAGCCGGCGAGCTGAAGATGCCGATCAGCATTCATATCGCAGAGCCGTATTGGATGTACCTGCCGATGGATGAGACGAATGACGGTCTGGTAAATGCCGTTACATGGCACGTAGATACCACGAATTGCTATGGTTATAACAAGCTGATGGAGAGCTTTGAGAATGCAGTACGCGAGAATCCGGGAACTATCTTCATCGCATGCCACTACCTGAATATGACGCATGACCTGCCGCGTTTGGGCGCATTGCTCGATAAATATCCGAATATGTATTTCGATATTTCCGCCCGCGTAGCCGAATCGGCTCATACGCCTCGTGCGACTCGCGAGTTCCTTATCAAATATCAGGACCGCGTATTGTTCGGAACGGATAACGGCATGGAAGCTCCGATGTATCAGACGATATTCCGTGTATTGGAGACCAACGACGAGCATTTCTATTGCCCGGAATTAGGTTACCACTGGGCACTCTCCGGATTTAACCTGCCGGATGAGGTGCTGAAGAAACTATACCATGATAACGCAGAGCGTATTCTTACAGAATACAAGTAACTAGTCGAAAGTCAAAAGTCGAAAGTCAAAAGTCGAAAGAAAAAAGCTATGAAAAACATGCGTTTTATATGTTGTCTCGGACTCGCAGCTATGATGGTTGCCTGCGCTCCCAAGCCGCAAACAGAACGTCTGATCTGCGCAGAGACCGAGATGAATTCATTCCCGTTCAAGCAAGACGGTTTTAACGTAATCAAACAACAGACTATCACGCCGGTGGAAGGCGTTGAAGGCCTGGAAGTGATTGAGACGAGTTTTATCAACCTCGGCAAGCCCGTGACGGTAAAGGGCTATGAGCTCTGCCGCACCGAAATAGAGGCGAAAGATAGCGTTGTATGGTCGCTTCAACCGACCA
The DNA here is from genome assembly GCA_017557345.1 of Paludibacteraceae bacterium. GTDB lineage: Bacteria > Bacteroidota > Bacteroidia > Bacteroidales > Paludibacteraceae > Colicola. The sequence goes on from JAFYZR010000060.1 coordinate 43,311, forward strand.
GCACAAACGCCCGTCTGGACTGGGTGCTTCCTGTGACCGAAGGATTCGAGAAAGAGAACTACCTCGGTATGAACAACAGCGACTACGGCGGCGGCATTCCGGTAGTGGATCTCTGGCAACGCGACGGCGGTATAGCTATCGGTCTGTTTGAGCCTGTTCTCCGCATGATCTCGATGCCGGTAGAATGGAAGCGCTATGGCAACAAAGTGACGATGGCGCTGCATTACAACATCCCCGAGCCAATAGAATTGGCTACCGGTGATACGCTGAAATGCTTCAAGGCTTTCCGTCTCAAACATGAGGGCGATTATTTCAATGCACTCCGTGTTTTCTCGGAATATATGCAAGCCAACGAAGGCGTAGAGATGAAGCCATCCGAGCCGGAGGCATTTGAACCTGTCTGGTGCGCATGGGGCTACGGCCGTCCATTTAAGATGAAAATGGTGTTGGGTACGCTGGATAAGGTAGCAGAACTCGGATTCAAATGGGTGGATGTAGATGACGGCTATCAAATCGCCGAAGGCGACTGGAACACCAACGAGCTTTTCCCGGGCGGTGACAAAGACATGCGTCATATCACGGATGAATGCCATAAGCGCGGCTTGAAAGCCAAACTATGGTGGGCTCCGCTGGCAGCAGACCCGGACACCAAACTGGTGAAAGAGCATCCGGAAATGCTGCTTCTCACGGACGAATGGGCACACGAATATATCACATGGTGGGATAGCTGGTATCTATCGCCAATCAATCCTGCCGTGGATGCTTATACTACGGATTTGCTGAAGATGTTCCTGCAGACATGGAACTTTGACGGACTCAAGATCGACGGTCAGCACCTGAACTGCTGTCTGCCGGATTATAACGAGAACACCGGTCTGAATAGCGCATGGGAGGCTCCCGAGCAGATGCCGACCTATTTCGGAAAGATCTACGATCAGGCACGCGCTATGAAACCGGATGCAGTCATCCAGGTTTGCCCGTGCGGATGTGCGGTGAACTATTTCCTGGTTCCGGAGATTAACCAGGCAGTGGCATCCGACCCGATGTCATCCCGCCAAGTGCGCATGAAACGTAAAGCTTATGCCGCAATGGCTCCGGGTTTGGCATATTACGGAGATCATATCGAGTTGACCGACGGCGGCAACGATTACGCTACGCAAATCGGTACCGGTTCGGTTATCGGAACGAAATTCACTTATCCGGAGGATAATCCTGATTGGAGTGAAGGTCCGTTCAAGCTGACGCCTGAGAAAGAAGCACTCCTCCGCAAATGGATGAAGATCTATAAAGAAAACAACCTCGCGCGCGGAGAATACCTTAATTTATATACATGGGGCTTCGATTATCCGGAGGCACATGTTATTCGCCAGAACGGTGCGTTGTATTATGCATTCTATGTAGATCCTGTTGCTCCGGAAGGCGCGATGGATCCTGCGCATGTGGATGCATCTTCCGTGCCGGTTCCTTCTTATAACGGCATACTCGAGTTACGCGGTCTGGATGCAGACAAGACCTATACCGCTGTTGAGTACACTGCTGATGAGCCGCGTGAGTTCATTGTGAACGGCGCAGATCCGAAGATCGAGGCGAACTTCGAAAGAAGCTATTTAATCAAACTAACCCCAAATAATTAATCTCTATGAAAAGACTACAAACAATCTTTTTCAGCCTCTTAGTAGTTGTATCAGCTTTTGCTGATATCAACGTAAAAGGTACGGTGATTGATGCCGACACGTCAGAACCGATGATTGGTGTGAGTATTCTCGTATTGGGAACGACCACCGGTACAGTAACTGATTTTGACGGTAATTTCGAACTCACAGTACCCGACAAGGCAACCTTGCAACTCTCGTACCTTGGTTACAAAACCATCGAGTTGCGTGCAGTGGCACAGATGAACATCATCATGGAAACCGATGCACAGCAACTTCAGGAAGTTGTCTCCCTTGGTTATTCGGCAGTAAAGAAAGCCGAGTTGAGTTCAGCCGTTGTAACGGTAAACGCGGAAGCGCTGACTGATGTTACCTCGAGTGATATCGGAAACATGCTTCAAGGTAAAGTTGCAGGTTTGCAAGTATCCAACGCCGGTGGTCAGCCGGGCGACGCAGCCCAGATCCGTATCCGTGGTACAGGATCTATCACAGCCGGTAGCGAACCTGTTTACGTTGTCGATGGTGTGATGGGTGGAACCTTCAACCCGAACGATGTAGAGACCATCTCCGTTTTGAAAGACGCCGGTTCAACCGGTATCTACGGTGCAGCCGCAGCAGGTGGTGTTATCGTTGTAACAACCAAGAGCGGTAAGAAAGGCGACAAAGTACATGTTGACCTCCGCGCAACGGCCGGTGGCAAGCAAGCCCTCTTCGGAAACTTCAAGATGATGCAATCGGAAGAGTTGTACAACTACCACAAATCGATGTACAGTAAAGGTGCATTTGGCGCTACTTATCCTAAGCTGAGCAAACTGCCTGACTACAACTGGCAGAATGAGTTCTTCAAGATCGGTGTGATTCAGAACTACAACGTAGCCGTTCACGGCGGTTCAGAGCACGTAGGATACTATGTATCGCTCGATTACTTCGGTGAGCAAGGAACATTGAAAGGCACCGGAATGCAGAAAGTAAGCGGACACGCTTCTTTGAAAGCCGACATCACCAAATGGCTGGATATGAATATCAAAGTTGACTTCAATAAGTCGTCTGTTGATTATCCGTCAAGCTGGACCATGTTAGGCGATGCTTATGGAAAAATGCCTTGGGATTGCCCATACGAATATGACGAAAAAGGCAATGTGACCGACAAATATGTACGTATCGATAAAGGTATCCGTCCGGATAACGGCGGCAAATGGTGGAGCCAAGAGACTTGGAACTCGCTCCATGGTACAGAGTATAACTACGCTACATCGGATAACTTCGATTTTGCAGGCGTTCTCACACTGGGTGTTCACTTTGCTGAATGGTTGCATTTCACAACCACCAACACTTTCGGTGCAGGACATTATCTCTCGTCCACTTATATTGACCCGCGCACATACGATTCCTCTTATCCTAACGGATATATAGGCAAGAGCGTAGGTATGAGCAAATCGTTTGGTACGACCAACATCCTGAAGGGTGGTTACCAATGGGGCGCTCATAGCTTCAACGCAATGGCAGGTTATGAGTATAGCTTATGGAGTTCCGAATATACTTTCGCAGACGGTGTAGGTATGCCGAACGGCGTAGATGCATTGAACTCTTCTTCTCCGCTGTCTAACGGTGGTTATATCATCCCTGGTAAGAGCTGGGCAGCATTCCTGCAAGCCAGCTATGACTGGAACAAGCGTTACTTCATTACGGCTACTTTCCGTGCTGAGGCAAGTTCTATCTTCGCACCGAAAAACCGTGTAGGTTACTTCCCATCTGTGGCAGCTGCATGGATCATCACCAACGAAGATTTCATGAAAGGTCAGGATATCGTTTCGTTCATGAAGTTGCGTGCTTCTTACGGTATCACGGGTAACAATAATATCCCGGCATATAAGTACCTGTCTACTTATGCTCTGAATGCATTGTATCAGATGAACGTAGCCGGAAGCCCGAGCCGTTTGGCTAACCCCGAACTGCACTGGGAAACCGCAAACATGGCTGCTGTGGGTGTTGACTTGACATTCATCAAACGCTTCGATATGTCTATCGATCTCTATCAGACGGATAACACCGGTCTGTTGCTGAATGTGCCGGTAGCTCCATCCACCGGTTTCTATGAGGTAACGAAGAACATCGGTTCCGTTCGTAACCGCGGTATTGAGTATCGCCTCGATGCGAATATCATCAATATCGGTAAATGGCGTTGGGATCTGGGCTTCAACATCGGTTTCAACCAGAACCGTGTAACCAGCCTGCCAAATCATGAGGCATTCCTCCAGGTGGCTTCTTCTGTTCACCAACAGGTTAAAGAAGGCCAGGATATCTACACATGGTATATGAAAGAATGGGCAGGTGTTGACCCGAAGAACGGTGACCCGCTATGGTATGTAGTTGATGCAAATGGCGACTATGTATTGGATGCAAATGGCAACAAGACAACCACGAATGACTACAACGCTACGCAAGAGCATGCAGTAGGAAAAGCTACTCCGCTCTTCTCCGGCGGTATCAATACACAGGTTAGCTGGAATGGTATCTTCCTGCATATCAACTCCAACTTCATGTACGGAAATAAGATTTACAACTACACGCGTCAAGCATATGATGCCGATGGTGCTTATCTGGGTTACAACCAACTCTCTATCGAGCATTCGAAACTGGGCTGGAGCCGCTGGGAGAAAGCAGGCGATATAGCAACGCACCCGAAAGCTCAGCTGAACGGAAACAAGAGTGCAAACCAGATCTCCTCTCGTTATCTGGAGGATGGCTCGTACTTCCGTCTTAAGAACTTGACCCTGGGTTATGACTTCCCGGTAAATCTGATCAGCAAGGCAAAGATGACCAAATGCCGCATCTATTTCTCGGCTGATAATATCTTGACCGCTTCTAGATTCTCCGGTATGGACCCGGAAATCACATTGGAGACCGATGCGAATACCCTTGCCGGTATGTATACAGAGAACTATCCTGTAGGCCGTACCTTCCAAGGCGGTGTAGAAATTTCATTCTAATCTGAAGGTAAAAGTTAATAACTGAAAAATGAAAGGTTTTATTATGAAAAACAAATTCTTATATTTAACTGTAGCACTCGGAATGATGCTCGGTTTCAGCAGCTGTAACTTGGATACCTTCCCATC
>JAFYZR010000061.1 GCA_017557345.1 Paludibacteraceae bacterium
ACGACATGACCTTTGGCTGTGCGCTGCGCAAGATAGTTTCCTTGTGCCATTTCCGGCTGGACATTCAGCTCTTTATCTTGATATTTCTGCAAACGACCGTAAACGATTACAGAATCGCCTACGCCTAATTGGTCTTCACTTGTAAAACCGGCATCCTCCAGATTCTTGCCGCGATAAATAAGCAAACTGTCTGTTGCATCCGGGGTAGTTCTCAAAACATAAGTCGCATTATGATACTCCGAAATGCTCATTTCTATTATGTTCGTCACAAAACCTCCGACATAATAGAACTCGGACGAAGTAGCGCCGTTATTCAAGCCATCAATCACAGCCAAAGCCTCAGCGACGGAAAGAACCGTTGCTTTGGTGAAGGTTTTTGAAACCACTTCACTTCTATCGTCACCTTTGACGGAAAGGGCTTTAACCGTTGTCGTGGAAGTAATGACGATAGGCTCTGTGTATAGATTATGGTCAATTCCATCCGGATCAGGTTCCGAGCCATCCAAAGTATAATAGATACTTGCGCCTTCCGTTATACAACTCAGCGTAACCGTTGTGCTATTTAAGAACAAAATTGTGCCTAAGATTGATGGCGCCTCTATAGCGGCAGGCGTACGCATCTCCAATGAGATATCATCGATCGCGCGGATAGCATTGTTGCTTCCATACGCGATGCGAACATATACATTCGAATAGTCCGACAAATCGCAACTACGCGCCGTCCATTCACCTTTGCTTCCGACGGTTGCATCAAAAGATTCCTCAATGGTCCAATTTTCGCCATCTTCAGATACTTCAACAGTCCATGCACTGGTAGTCGTATTCTTTGACTCTTTCGATGTATAGAACGTTAGCGTACCAGGCAAAAGAATTTTGTCCTTTGTGGTAATCGATGCCGTAAAGCTTCCGCCCGTATTGCCATAATAATCGCCGGCATGGGCGTTAATACTTCCACTTTCTACACAAGTGATATTGACAAAATTCCAACTAGAGTAAGCACTTACATTGCCCTCCTCAAAATCGATATCGTATGAAGCGACTGAAGCTCCTTTTGTATAAGTAGCCGTAGCCACATCACTATCATCCATGCCATCAAGAACAGCAATTGCTTTTACGGTAGTAGTCGAAGTAATGGACAATGGAGCAGAATAAGTGGGGGAAGACGACGTTGGGATGTCTCCGTTAGTAGTATAATGGATTGTAGCACCCGTTGTCGTGCAAGCCATTTCAACACTTAGTTCGGAATAGAAAGTTTGGCTTTCTACAGAGAAAGTCGGTGTTGCGCATTTTGAAGCGGCCGCTGCTGTATAGGTAATCTCAATTGTTTTGATAAACAACTTAACATTAGAAGTGTTCACATTTTGAATCTTCAACGATGAGGTTGCAGAAATTCCGGTGACACTATATACACTTCCTGCTCCAACAGAAACGGAAGTTGCAGAACCTCCATCAACCGAATAGTTAACAGCAGGAGTTGTAGAGGTTGTCATTGCAAAACCTGTGATGGTTACGCCGTCTGCGGGAGTCAATGTAACCGAACCGCCATCTCCGGTTCCTGCATAGTATAAGCGCAATTCGCTGTTGTTCGCATTGTACGCAGGAGCTGTGCCAGAAGAGTTCTGTGCAGAAGTAAAGGAAACAATTCCGGTTACTGAACCGCTCGTAGCAGAGAAATTAGTGTAAGTACCTGGGTCTCCAGTTGCAGATCCCCACCCTAAGAGATAAGTTTCTGCACATACTTGCCCAATGCTAAGAATGCTCATCAGCATTACGGCAAAAAGAAGTTGAATTTTTCTCATAATAGATAAATTATAGTTGTGATTTTAATTGCGCACATAAATCGTTGCAAAGATAATACAAAAAAATCAAATATGCAAATTTTTGTTATTTTTTTAGCGAAATATTTACATTTTTTTGCAAAACCACCAACTTGTTTAGTATTATATACTACGTATATAATACAGGAGCATTAAATAGGCAAAATTTAGTGCGTGATAAGTGCGCGATAAGTGCGTGATAAGTGCGCGGTAAGTGCGTTATAATAACTGTCATGTACCCTGCAACAAAACAGCCCGCATTTCTGCGAGCCGTTTTTTATTGAGTTATGCTTTTCGCGTTAACGAACTACCGCACCCTGCGCGTTATACTTAACGCCATTCTTGATGATGATCAGTTGGCCATTTTCGAAGAACTTAACAACCTTCGCATCTACAGCAGTATTATCGATAGATTGCTCATTCTCTGCGATGAAGATATGACCACCGCACATCGTCCATTCAGCATTTACAACCGGACGGAAGTAAACCACTTTCTCGCCTGCATGAGCAGCATCTACCTCGTAGTCACCACCTGTCTCCGGGAACCAAGTCTTAACGGCACCGCTTTCTACGAGAACCGGTTTAATCTTCTGACCTACGGTCAGCGTAGTTGTCAATTGGTATTCTTCTGCGTTATCAGGATTAACCGTGAAAGCGTAGTTTTTCAGTTTGGCAACTTCCCAATCAGCGTGCGAACCATTCAGATAATAACCGTCAGCGATGTCCGGTACTTTGCTCTCATCGAACTTACCCTCCAGTTTGAAGGTAACAACCTCATCCTTTACGAAGTAAATAACTTTTACTACGCCTGCTTCTGTGAGCGAGAAGAGGATGTTATTATCCTTGTCTGCCATCAGACCTTTTGCTTTCTCTGTCAAGTCGCTAAAGCCTTTTGCAGTCTCCCATTTGCCATCCAATGTCACTTTCATTACATAGTCACCGGCAGCAATATTCAGAGCCAATGTATCTTTCTCGGACTTCATAGCATCCGGAGCCCAAGCTTTTTCTTTATCCAGGCCGATTGCTACGATAAATGCCTCATCACCGGTTACATAGAAACCATCAGACGGTTGCGGAACTGGATCTTCTCCGGATTCAATGAAAATATATCCGCCAAAGGCTACCCACGCCTCTTCTGTGCTTCCTGTCGGGTTGAAATAGATGGTCTTCTTGCCGGCATGCTTTGCATCTACTTTGTATGCGTTATCCATGCCATCCGGGAACCAAGTCTTAATAGCGTTGTCTTTTACTTCAACCACTTTGATTTCTTGATCTACAACGAGCGTAACTTCTACTTGCCATTCGCCGTCCTTGTCTGGATTCTCAACAAATTTTTCTCCAAGATCGGCAATTGTCCAGTCCGGACCAATCAGATAATAGCCATCCTCAACCGTTGGAACCTCAACTTCTGCGAAGTTTCCTACGAGCTTAAACTCAGTAGCATTAAAGATAACTTTAACCTCGCCTGCCTCTTTGAGTTTGAAACCAATGTTATTGTCTTTACCTGCAACCATATTGGTCTTGTCGGTCAAGTCGCTATAGCCCTTTACTTTACCGTCATCCCAAGTACCATCAAGTGTTACTTTGAGCAGATAATCAACGTCTTTCTTAAGGTTGAGAATGAATGTGTCTTTCTCTGATTTGATGGCATCAGAATTCCATTTTTTATCAGCAGTTAAACCGGCATCTACAACAAGAGCAGAGTCACCGGTGATATAGAA
>JAFYZR010000062.1 GCA_017557345.1 Paludibacteraceae bacterium
TTCCCTTCATTCTTCTCTAACAGTCGCTCATCTTCGAACAACTTTTAATGGGCCATTTGAGGTATAGGTGCAAAAAGTAGTTGGTGAGACACCGCAAAACTATTTGATATATAAACGATTATAAGTAGTTTGATGAAACGCGTTTCATCAAACTACTATTTTTATGGCAAAAACGAGGCGTGTGCGATGCCCTTATTGTGGCTTTTTAGAGACGATAAAGTGGGGTAAACAAAGCGGTCATCAACGATACAAATGCAAGAACTGTGGCAGCTTATTTACGGCTCGAAGGAAGGATGTCAGTCACCAGAATAGATTTGTTTGGTTCCGTTGGTGGGTTGTGGGGAAGCAAACTATAGAACAGATATCAGAGTTGAGTGGATATAGTGTCCGCCAGCTTAAGACATGGTTCTACGAGTATCTTGACGAGGCCCCAACCTGGAAGATCAAGAGGCACGAGAGTGTCAATCTTTTGATTGACGGGACATGGTTCCCCAACAAGGTTTGTCTGATTGTTTATCGAGCCAATAACATCAAGGCGACCATGTTCTATCGCCTTACGGATGCTGAGAAAGAAGATGAGATAATAAGGGATCTAAAAGCTCTTCAGCGCATGAAAGTCAGGATAGACAGCGTTACTTCTGACGGAGGCACTGATATCGCAAAAGCAGTCAAGTATGCGTGCCCTAACGCCATAAGGCAGAGGTGCTTAGCTCACATTGAACGAGAGTGCCTTTTATGGATAACACAGCATCCAAAGAGCGCTGCAGGTATTGAGTTGCGACGATTAGTCTGCCAGATAAGCCATATCAAGACGCACAATGATGAACTGTACTGGAAGCGCTGTTTGAACGACTGGTATGATGAGTATGCTGAGTTCCTCAAGGAAAAAACAATATCACCTTTGACCGGTCAAAAGTCATATACACACGACTATATCAGGAAGGCTTATTTCCATATCTGGCATGCGCTACCCGATATGTTCCAGTTCATTGATCATCCCGATATCCCGAAGACAACGAACGGGTTGGAATCCTTCTTCGGCCACATCAAAGATTACCTGGGGGTGCACCGTGGACTCTCGCTAGAGCACCACAAGAACTTTGTCAAATGGTACCTGTACTTTAATAGCGAGAAGGGAAAGAAGGAAAGGTGACGCCGCCTCGCATTACGCGGCTCGGCGGCTACGGCTCGCCGCTGCGGGGGGCAACAGGGAACGGCCCTCCTCGCGGCGGCCGTCACCAACTGTTTTTTGCATCATTACCAAAAAGGACGCCGAAGCGTCCTTTTTTGCGTGCCCCGGGCGGGAGCACTTTTTAGTGCTTATAATCAGCGTGTTAAAAATTTTCCAAGCTAAAACGCAAGCCGCATTATAGCATCACAACATCAGGAGAATTGCTCTAAATATGACACGAGCATAGCGCTTATTTTTAGCGGAATCTTGTCTATTTTGGAGCATTCCGCTAATTATAGCTATACGAACAACTGATCAATTGTGATTTCGGATTGGATGGTATCATAATACACATTATGCTTGACGCCGAATGCGGTTACCATCGTAAGCATGATAGCGCTCTTGGTGCCGGTCTGATACTGAAAGACTTCTACCTTGTTCCTCAGTTCGGTATCATCTTTCTTTGTTATGGTGAACTCTCCGGAAGACCATTTCATCTCGCAGATATTGATAACACCATCTCCGCGCTCAATCAGGAGATCAATTTGGGCGCCATCCTCATCTTCCGTACGTTTCTTCTTTGGGTCTGACCGCCAAGCATATTCAGTGGATGCAACTGCGGCAATCCCCATGGCCTGCTTTAGCTGAGGGATATGCTGCATGCAGACACGCTCAAAAGCAAGCCCAGACCAGATTCTGATGCTGTCGGGATCTATCGGCTTAGTCCAGAAGTGTTCTGTTTTCTCATTGTCCTTGACATACTTAAAGTAGAAGATGGTGTAGTTGTCTATGAGTTTGTAGGTAGTATCCTTCCTTGCCTTATGGAAA
>JAFYZR010000063.1 GCA_017557345.1 Paludibacteraceae bacterium
CGCTATTTTGACGAAGAGTTCAACAACGATAAGTTCGAGGCATGGAAAGATACGATTCAGCGTTCGCTCGCTAAATGGGGATCGCCGTACACCTACCAACAAGTCTTTACTGCAAGCTGGAATGTGCCCTTCAACCGCATTCCGGGCTTTGACGCTTTATCCGCTAATGCTTCGTATAACGCCACTTACAACTGGACGCGAACAGCATCTACCACATCCGGCTTGAACATGGGAAATACGGTTAGCAGTTTGCAGACATGGCAAGTAGACGGAAGCATTAATTTTGAAACATGGTACGGCAAATCCAAATACTGGAAATCGATGACACAGCGTTACGGAGGAAGAACGAGCAGAAGGAATTTCAAGCCGAAGACTTACTCGCAGACCGTAGCATTGAAGAAAGGCGAACCGATGGAGATAACGCATCGTCTGAATAGCGAATTATTAACCGTGGTTGTTGCCGATTCAGCAGGCAAAGCCGTTCCAGTTACATTCAAAGCGGATGGTAACACCAAGATGGTTATCACACCGAAAAAAGATTGTGCAAAAGCAACCGTAACTGTCACCAGCCGTGATCCGAATGAGCGTACACCGGCACAAGTAACGGGTGACATGTTCGCATACTTAGGCACAATGTTCCGGAGACTCCAAATCACCTATCGAGAGACGAACTCTCTGGCTCTTCCGGGTTTTGAACCTGAAGCAGGCTTTATGGGACAACGGAAAATTAACGGGACTTACGCACCGGGTTATGACTTCGCATTCGGTTTCATTCCAAATGACATGGTGGATCGGGCGAAACGCAACGGATGGTTATCCGGCGATACATCTGTGGTTCAACCGGCTACACGGGCTCATACTTCGGATTTGGACATCAAACTGACATTAGAACCATTACCGGGCTTTAAGATTCAAGTGAACGGTAAACGCTATCTTGCCAACTCTACGTCCATCATTTACTCGTATGACCATTTGCAAGAGAACATGACAGGTTCGTTCAACATCACTCAAGTGGCCATCGGAACAATGTTTAGTAAGGTCGGCAGCCAGGAAGAGAACTTCAGTAATAGTGCCTATGAGCAATTCCTCGCTAACCGCGAGTTACTGACAAACCGCGTTCAAAATCAATACACAGGCATCACATTGCCGTCAGAAGGATTCCTCAGAAATATACCCGTCGGCACAACATATGATCCGAAGAAACATGGACGTGTCAGCAGTAACTCTGCCGATGTGCTTGTTCCTGCCTTCCTTTCAGCTTATACGGGACGGAATGCACGGACGATGGACTTGAACCCATTCTTGGGCATTTTGAAGATCTTGCCTAACTGGTCTGTGACATTTGACGGTTTGGGTAAATTACCGTGGATTCGTGACCAGTTCAAGTCTGTAACGCTGACGCACGCTTATACCTGTAAATATGCCATCGGTTCGTTTGGCTCCTACTCCACCTGGGTTGGTGCCGATGGAGATAACAAGCAGTTGGGATTTGTGAGAGACGTAACGAATGACGCGCCAAGACCAAGTTCCGCGTATGACATTAGCAATGTGACAATCACAGAAGCTTTCTCGCCGCTCATCGGACTAAATATGACGATGAAAAATTCGCTGAATTTCAAAGCCGAATTCCGCAAACAACGTAACTTGGCACTCAATGTGACGAGTGTTCAGTTGACAGAAGGCCATACGAACGAGTTTGTTGTTGGTGGTGGTTACACTATCAAAAACCTTAATTTCATCACAAAAAAGAAAGATGGCGGGCAAAAGAAAGTCAGCAACGATCTGAAACTGCAAGTGGATGTTTCTTACAAGGATGTGAAGATGTTGCTCCGAAAGATTGAGGAAGATATCACACAGGCTTCGAGCGGAAACAAAGTGCTGGGAATTAAGATATCTGCAGACTATGTCTTGAGTCAAAAAATCAACCTGCAGCTCTTCTACGATCACCAAGGAACGACGCCGCTTATCTCCAGTAGTTATCCCGTCAAGTCTGACAATGTCGGTTTGAATATCAAGTTGATGCTAACCAGATAATGTTTCGCGTCGGAATCATAGGACCGGAAAGTACCGGAAAAAGTACGCTGGCAAAATACTTATCAAAGCGTTATCATGGATTTCTTGTTCCTGAATATGCCCGCGAATATGTGGAAAGTAAAGGCACGACAGACGTCACTTTCGATGAGTTGTGCGATATCGCCAAGCATCAGATTGAAGAGTTGTCGGATATCAACCGGCAAAATCCGGAAATATGCTTCTTTGATACGGAATTAATTGTGACCAAAGTATGGTTTGATTATGCGTTTGGACGTGTTCCGGAATGGCTAGAAGAAAACATCCACCGTTATCCGATGGATGTTTACTTACTGACTTATCCCGATGTGCCTTGGATTCCTGATCCTACGCGTTCGAACGGTTCAGATGAAATACGAAAGGAGCTTTTCGACCGATATGAGGCGGAAATTCAGGCGCGCGATATTCCGTATTATATCATCAAACACACAGTTTAATACTCGCCGTATTCACAGCCTACATTTTCTGCATGAATACGATCTATGAGATGGCCATGGCGATACAACGAAACGGTTCCTTTTCCATTACCTCCATTCCATAAACGCCGGTGGCGATGTGCCCCATCCGGAGACTGATAACGAACAAGCAGCATATCCGCTTTCTCGCACGTAATATCCGTCACCATCTTATTATGCCAAGTGCGCTGTTCTACATGCCAGATGATTTGTGTATCCGTCTCACGGCACTCGAATTTCGTGCGGCAACCTGTCCAGAATTTTGAGAAATTAAACTCATAACTCTTTCCCTCGTACCAAAAATCCGATAACAACTGACGATTAAGGATTAACTGGCCTATTTTGGGGCGTCCTCCGCCGATGTCAAAGACACTATTTGTCAAGCGTTTACCCGTTATTTCCGAAACAAGGTTATTCGAACTCAGCCATACCCATGGACTGGTAAAGTCTTTTCCCCAATTTTTATCCGCATATCCATAGCAATCCTTAGGACGAACAATATAACGGTGCCCATTCCATATGACTTCGCCTTCATATTCGGTCTTCATGCCCTCTGCATGCCAAAACATCTCAAAAAGTTGCAACTGGCGCATTAGTTTGGAAGCTCCGTATCCTACATGAAATGCTACTTGTTTGCTGATTTTAAGTTTCCATGATATAGATCCGGCATCACTCATCCACTCCGGATGTGCCGTAGTTTGCTCCGGCAAGACATGGACCGTTCCGTTTGTCTCTGTTTCGCTTAAATGGCAGTTATCTGCATGAATTTCAAATGGCACATCCATACAAATACGCGCTTGCTCCCAACCGAAAAAGCGATGCAACTGCGCTTTGTCATCTTTGCCCCATGAACCTACTTTTACCATTACATACGACGGTTTTGGACCAAAAATCGGTTCTCCACCGCCATAAGCAGGATTACATGCAAAAAACTCGATAAAGAAAGGTTTTGCCTCGCCTGTCTCTGCATCATAGCCTGTAAAACTATGCCACCACCAGTCATAGCCTTGCTTGGCCTGACCGCCAAACAATTGGCATGCATTGCGAGATATATCCGATATATTTGCCATCTATACTGTAGCTTCTATATTCCACACAAATGCACGAACTCCAACTTCCTCATTACGCAGATCGAGTTTCTTTACGGATTCCAATAGAGCAGGAACTTGCGCATCTTCGATTACTGCAATAACACAGGAATTCATTTCCGGCCATGCGTGTGTTCCACGCCGCGGTTCGCCGCCGTTTGTGCCACGACCTTGGACTTGTTCAAAGAACGTGAAACCTTTTACACCAAGCACATCCAACATATATTCCACACGTCCGGTATTGGCTTGATTGAATACAATCATTACACTTTTCATATCCTTCATCCTTTCATTTTTCACTTTTCATCTTTCTTCACCTTTATATCCATGAAGATGAATTTCTTGCGGAGAGCTTCCTGTTTGTTACGATCACCATGCTTGGTCATCGAGCCATAAAGGACAGGAACCAGATAAAGCGTCAAGAAAGTGCTGACCATTAGACCACCTATGACGACAATACCTAATGGCTGCCACATTTCGGCTCCTTCTCCCGCAGATACCGCCATCGGTACCATACCTAAAACGGTCGTAAATGCTGTCATGAGAATAGGTCTGATACGACTTCTTCCTGACATGGTGATAGCTTGATTCAGTTCATAGCCACGTTCGCGCATAAGATTGATATAATCCACTAGCACGATACCATTCTTCACAACAATTCCCACAAGCAATACAACGCCCAAAGCACCTATCATATCGAGCGAGCGTCCCGTTACCCACAGAGCCAATATTACACCCGTAAAGGCAGGGAAAATGGTCAACATGATAATGAACGGCAGGCGTAGTGATTCAAACTGCGAAGCCATCGTTATATAAACAAGTAGAATAATAAGCAAGCCTAACAAAATCATATCACCAAAGGTCTCTTGCTGATCTTCGTAACTACCGGCAAGATGGGTAGAATAACCGACAGGGAGATTGAGTTGTGGAAGCACATTTTCCTCAATGGCCGAAGCTAATTCTCCCAAAGAAATCTCATAAGGTGTAACACTGACTGTTACTATACGTTGTCTTGACTTACGCTCGATTGTAGGCGGTGCCCAATATTCGCCGACGGAAGCCACTTCCGACAATTTGATTTTCTTACCCGTGCCGGTAGGAATAGTGAGATCCATAACATCGGAGATGGAGTTTCTATCCTCCTCTTGCAACCGCACAACGATATTGTACTCCGAACCATCATCTTTGAGATATCCACATGACATTCCCGCCACACGATTACGGAGATAGGTTGATATCGTTGCGGACGAGAGTCCAAGGCGCGATGCTTTCTCTTTATCAACGGTGATTTTGATATCGGGTCGGTCATCCTCACGACTGATTTTGACATCACGTGCGCCTGGCAATGCGGCACAAAGTTGTCGAGTCTGTTCGGCAAGCTGGGAAGTCTTATCAAAATCGTATCCGTAAATCTCTACATCGACCGAGTTACTTCCGGAACCTCCCATATTGCTGGCCACATTACATTGATATTCTACGATTTCCGGATATTTCGCCATCTCTTTACGCAAGATCTCTGCAATTTCCCAAATAGATTGATCGCGTTCCCATTTCTTTGGAAGTCTGACGGTCATGGAGATTTTATTATTCATTGTACTCGAGAAAAGAGCGGCAATGGTTGCATCGTCATTAGAACCGGCAGAAGTATTGATTAACTCGATACAAGGAACGAGCGCCACGAATCTAGTCTCAAGAGCACGAGCTGTTTTGAGCGTTTCTTCAATACGGGTACCACGTTGCAACTTAACAGTAACTGACAAACGACCATTATCTTGCTGTTGCATAAAATCGGTACCTATACGACCTGTTATCATCGGAACCAGGGATAGGCCAAAGAGACCAAAGATACCGATGATTGTAATGGCTTTATGCCGCAGGCACCAACCAAGTGATTTCTCATACCATCCATCGATAACATCAAGTGCTCTAACAACCGTACGTTCATACCACCCCTTCTTTCCCGCTTCGTCATCAATAAGGTTTCCATTCTCATCCACATGCACTTTCTTCGCCTTAAGAAGTTTGGAACAGAGCATCGGGGTGAGAGAAATAGCCACCACAGTCGAAGTACAGCATACCACCGTTACGATCCATCCAAGTTCATGGAACATAATACCGGCCATACCATTCAGCATCGTTAGAGGCACGAATACCGCTACCAAAACGAGGGTTGTTGCTATAACCGAAACCCACACTTCGTTGGTCGCATAAATAGCAGCCTCATGCGGATCTTCTCCTCGTTCGACATGTCGCGTAATATTCTCCAACACCACAATGGCATCGTCCACAACCATACCGATAGCAATAGTAAGCGAACAAAGCGAAATGATATTAATGGATGAGTCAGCAACACCAAGATAAATAAATGCCACGATAAGGGCTATAGGGATCGTGATACCTATGATGAGCGTAGCACGCCATTTGCCAAGGAAGAAGAGCACGACAAGCACAACGAACAATAGTGCGTACATGACAGATTCTTCCAACGAGTTAATGGAGTTCTGGATATTCTCTGAACTATCGTAAATCTTCTCTATCTTGACATCGGACGGCAATTGCGTTTGTATTTTATCGAGTTCTTTTCGCAATTCACGGCATATTTGAACTGTATTGGCACCTGTTTGTTTCGCCACGATCAAACGCACAGACTCCCTGCCATTCGTTTTCTCATCAAGAGAGAGGTCTTTGATAGTATCCTTAATAGTAGCGATATCACGGATAAAAACCTGTTGTCCTTGCGGTGTCATCGTTACCATTAAGTTTCCTATTTCAGAAGACTCGACAAATTCAGAGCGCACTTGCATCTGATACTGCTCTTGGGGCATTTTTACCGTTCCAGAAGAGAGATTGAGGTTGTTCGCAGAGATAACCTGTCCTACTTGCTCAAGAGTTAGTCCATATGCATCGAGTTTCTGCTGGTCAATATTGACATAAACATAGCGGTCAGGTGCTCCGGAAAGAGAAATATTACCGATACCGTCAATCTGATTGAGTTGTGGAATGACTTCGTCATTCATGATTTTATCGAGTCCTGCGTACGTCTCATCAGCCGTAATGGAATATTGGCAGATAGGCATAGAAGATGTCGATAATTTGAAAATCATCGGTGTTCCGCAGTTATCCGGCAGGTTGTTCTTTGTCATATCAATGTATGAGCGCACATCATTCACCGCCTCATCCATATTAGCACCCCACTCGAGTTCGAGAACCACGATAGACATGTTATCTTTCGACTGTGAAGTAATATGTTTGAGGTGATCCACAGATGTCAAGGCGTTCTCCATGACTTTGGTCACATTTGTTTCCATTTCACTAGCCGAGGCTCCCGGGTAGGTTGTCATTACCGTGATATACGGTGGTTCCATCTCGGGGAAGAAATCAATCGGCAGTTTAAGGAAACTATATACACCGATGACAATGACAGCAATAAAAATTAGAGCTGTCGTTACCGGTTTTTCAATCGCTGTTTTATAAATCGCCATTCGCTGCTGGCTATCACTCGCACGACTGCGCGCTCTGCGCTTGTAAAGTGCTATGTGATGCCCTCGCTCTTCGATCCGCAAAACTACGTTTTACGTCTCGAGTTAAAGGGTTCTCTTAGCCAGAAAAGAGTTTTTTATTCTACTACGTTAATTTTTACTCCGTCTACTAATTTATGCTGGCCGGTAGTGACCAATTCCACACCAGGAACAATCTCCGGTGCGATGATCTCGATATCTTGATCAAAACGCTGACCAAGTTCTACTGAGACTCGTTTTGCATAACCATTTTCATTGATAAAGACATAGCGGTCATTTGCGCCAACAAGCTTCTCAACAGATTGATACGGTGCAACAATGACTTTGGCCTTGCCAAGTCCGATGGTCGTTGTAACATACATACCCGGACGCAAGAGATTCTTGCTATTGGGGATAACAATCTTTGCCTGGAACGTATGGCTGGTTGCATCAATCGTAGGATAAACGACCTCTACTGTAGCAGGAAAAGTCTGATCCGGATAAATCTCAGATGTCAGGCTCAGTTTCATTCCTGCCTTAAACTGCGGGAAATATGTCTCTGGGATAGCCACGAGTGCCTTCAGCTTGTCAATCTGCGTCAATACCAGAATAGGCTGACCGCTGTAAAGTTCTCCATCCTCATAGTTTTTAGCGGAGATAACACCATTAAACGGAGCTTTAACATACGTATTAACCTGCAGAAAGTCGAGTTGCTCCTTCGTGGAGTTATACTGTGCAATGATTTGGTCATACTGTTGTTGCGTAGCCGAACCTGTTTTAAGCAGTTGCGTGATACGATTCTTCTCTATTTCTAAGTTAGAAAGTGATATTTTCGTAGTCTTGTACTGCGTCTGGTCCATACGAACAAGGTCCTGTCCCTTGGACTTTTTGTCTCCCACTTCGCAATAAATATGCTCAATTTTACCTGTTAACGAAGGAGCTACGTTTTGCGTTAAATAACCTTGCAGATTTGTTGAAACGGAAATCTCACGTTCAATCTCACGCGGTTGCAGAACGGTAGTACGAACTTGCTCTACGCGCTCTTCCTGCTCCGTAGTCGTTGCTTCTTTGCTGCAACTAATCAAAGCGAGTGCAGCAATTACATACAATAAATTCTTTTGCTTAGCCATAAAGGCACGATTAACTTTGTTCTTCATATCAGTTATTTAAAAATTTTTCCAGTTCTACTTGCGCATTGACGAGAGACAGGATTGCCTGTACATACGAACTCTGCGCATTGATAAGGTCATTCGAAGCATTTGTCAATTCCATATTACTGCTTGCTCCGTATTTATATTTATTGGTCGCAGAGGCGAAAACACGCTGCGCCACATCGATATTATCTTTCTCATTCATATACGTCTCATATGCATTCGTAAGATTGAAGCATAACTGACGATATTGTATTTCAAGGTTGTCTGTTGTTTCCGAAAGTGTATTCTTTGCTTCCTCGAGTGCAATCTTCTTCTCTACCACTCCAGCCGCACGCTTTCCTGAAGACCACAAAGGCATCCGAACGCTTACCTGGATAACATTCGGTGGCGTCATACGCATACCTCCTTCGCCATAATACTGTTGGTCCGTAAAATTATATCCCAAACTAACCGTAGGTCCATATGCCCATCCTGCCATGTGGACGTTCTTCTGGGCAAGATCGACTTGTTTTTTCAACAGTTGGTAGTTCAAGTTATTATCGATGGCGAAGTTCTCTGCAAGAAGTGTAATGACGCGTTCCGGCGAAAGAACGGTCTCTAAATCCTCCGTAAGCAGAAGTTCGGTCGATGCAGGAACATCCAAAAGCACTTTGAGGCTATTATTCGCCAATTCGATATTACGCTTCTGTTGATTGATCGAGTTCTTAAGCGTGTTTACACGTACGCGGATTTGGTCTGCCGTTGTCTGTTCAGCAGCTCCTGCTTCTACAGCATTTTGGGTGATGACTTCAAGATCTTGGATGTTAACCAAACTGGAATCAAGCAAATCTGAGATACTTTGCAGCGCAAGAACGGTAACATAACTGCTCATGACGCTACCGCGGAGTTGAGTTTCCGATTGCTCAAGTGATATTTTCTTCATATCGATAGCGATATTATTGAGCAGCACGCCTACGATAGCTTGTCCGTTTAAACCGATAGAAGCCGTTACACCAAGTGCGCCTACGTTAGGCATATCAATCTTAAATTCTCCCATTGCCGTTCCCATCGTAGCGCTATATCCGAGATAATTGCTATAAGAATACGATCCATCTACCTGCGGCAACATCGCAGCGATGGTCTGCCATCTGGCAGCATAAGCCTCTTGGACTGCTAAAGATGCGTTTTTAAGACTTCTATTTTGGCGGATAGCATAGTTTTGCGCATCTTGAAGGCTTAGATTTAGCGTTCTTGGCGTACTTTTAGGGCTCTGCGATTTAGAGCCTTTCGTCGCTGCCATCACGTGATCTTCAGCCAATACCGTTGTACTCATCGCGAGTATCGCGGCAAAACATAAAATCAATTTTCTCATATTTATTATTTATACAATTTCAATCCTTCTTCACTTAATACACCGCGCACAAAAACATCCATTGCGGTGTGACCAAGTTCGTGCATATTATGGTTATGTGCCTCAATTTCTTCAAAATCGCGAATAGCATCGCTATGTATCTTGGCAAACAGAACTGCCGTTAATTCTATATTAAGGTTCGCGCGCACGAGACCTTGTGCGATTCCCAACTCAAGGCAACGTTTTAAAAAGTCTTTCTGCGTCTCAAAGCATTTGATTTGAAAATCTGCAAACTGACGAGGGTAGTATTTTTTTAGGTCATAAACCAATTGCGGAACGCGACGCACGTCATTCTTCTCCGCCTCTTGGTGTTTAAGAAATACTTTGACTAACTGCCGGAAATCATGTAGATTTAGCAATCCCTCCATCTTTCCCGCCATATAATCATGGTTTGCTTGGAGCAACTGCTCAATCAACTCATCCTTAGACTCAAAATAGACATAGAATGTCTTCTTTGACATACCCAATTCATGACAGATATCTTCAATAGAGACACTACGAATACCCAAGTGAAAAAATAGTTCACCAGCTGTTTTAATTATTTTCTCTTTTTCACATTTTTGCATTTGAGCACTTATTATTCTGCGTTTTTTCGCAAAAAGCGGCGCAAAGGTACAACAAATTTCTGAATTGTGCAAATATTTTGGAAACTTTTTTCACTTTTATAGTTTCCTTGTAAAGTAGAGTTTACAAAAAGAGAGGAAGTTTTCACTTCCCCTCCTTTGCACTATGGATATGTAGATTAATGAACTAACTCTCCTTGAATGGAGTACACCTTATCATCTCGGATGATAAAGATATGATCATTAATTAACACTTTGCGTACAGAGTGAGCATTGGCATCCGTATTATCCAAGTCCGTTGCAGAAGAAGCGGCAAACTCTGCGGTGAAAGTCTCCGCTTGTCCTACATAGACCTCACGTGGATTTTCCGTATTGCCATCACTCCATTGCGAGAACGTATAGCCAGCTTCTGGATTTGCGGCTATTGTAATCGTTTGCCCGCAATCAAATGATTTCTCATCACTGCTTACCCAGCCCAGGGGTTCGGCAAAAGCCAATACCCCGAGGCAGGAAAGAAGTAAGATTGATAAACTAATACGTTTCATATCTCAATGTATTTATTGGAAGCTTACAGTACCCTTCGTATCGTCACTGGACTTAATCGTGATGGTGTGCTGCAGAACTCTAAAGACTGCTGTGTAGGTTGCATTAGCAGTAACAGTTACTTGACGTTCTGGGTTAGTGCTATTATTATCAGCCCAATGGTCGAATACGTAGCAATTATCATCAGATACAGCAGTCAGAGTAACAACGCTGCCGCTTTCATATGAACCAACACCGTTAATATGACCTGTACCTGCAGGAGTAACACCCTCCGAAATGAGGAAGAATGACTTCGGAACGGTAGTAAAGGTAGCAGTAAATGTGGTATTGCCGGAGATAGCGCCAAGAGCAGGACTCCAAACATTCTCCCAAACATAATCGTTCTCTGCATCAGATGGTTTAGCAGGAGCGTCGCCAGTATATACAGGAGTTGCGCCATACTTCACGTCATTGAGAGTTAGTAATTCCGCACCATCATAGTTCTTGAAGATAACAGTGAACTTCTGGCGATTATAGTAAATGCTTACAACGGTATTGCCATCAGCAGCGATAGTTGTTTGTGAGAATTCTTGAGCAGTAAAGCCAGTGTAAGTCTTAGCCTCTGCAGCTGTATTTTGGCCAGTTGTGCCAGTCAAGGTTTGACGATCTGCTTCTACCTCGGTATACTGATCGTTCTCTATATTCTGTTGATAATGCTTAACAAAATACTGAGTATTTGTTGCTGCAGTCCAAGTAGCGGTGTATGTAGTATTTGCTGCAGGCATTGTTCCCGTAAATTCAGGAGTCCAAGCATCGAAAGTATAACCTTGCTTCGTTGCTGTAGGAGCAGTAATGGTTGCACCGAACTTCACACTGCCAGCAGCAGTTCCACCTGATAATTGACCACCAGCAGCATCCCAACCGAGAGTGTAGGAATTACGTTTGTAGTAAATCTTAACAACTGTTGAACCATTAGCAGCAATAGTTGCTTGTGAGAAGGATTGAGCAGTGAAACCTGTGTAAGTTTTAGCCGCTGCAACTGTATTTTGACCAGTTGTACCGGTCTTGTTTTCACTCTCAGTAGCAGTTGTCGGGTATGTTCCAGCGAGTGTCTCTTGATAGTGCTCAACCGTATAAGCGGTGTTCGTAGCAGGATCCCATGTAGCAGTATAAGTAGTGTTTTCTGCAGGCATTGTTGATGAAACAGCAGGATTCCATGCTTTAAAGGTATAACCAGTTTTGGTCGGAGTATTCGGAGCAGTAATGTTTGCGCCAAACTTCACACTTCCCTGAGTGTAATTGCCACTTAAGGCATTTCCATCGGTTACCCATGCAAGCGTGTAGGAGTTACGTGTGTAAAAAACATTAACAACTGTTGAACCATCTCCAGCAATTGTGCCTTGAGTAATTGTTTGTGGAGTAAAACCAGTGTAAGTAGTTTTAGCC
>JAFYZR010000064.1 GCA_017557345.1 Paludibacteraceae bacterium
TATCCTTTGAGCAGTTGCCCCTGTTGTTTCTGATGGCATTTTGTCATCCATACTATCAATATATACTTGCGCATTATATTTATTGCGCAATAATCCAATCACACCTTTCAGATCTTCTAGATCCTGGTGCTTATGTGATAGGAAAATAGTTGTTTTATGTGAAATAACTCCACCTTGAGAAAATTGTCTTGATTCAGTCAATAATTCTCTATATGTAGAATCTTGAATACGTTCATTCAAGAATTCTCCACTTTCAAAAATACTTTTCATTCTTTTGCACAGTGCGTGCGCACGCTTAAGGTTAATAATATGTTTTTCTATTTCGGGTGCAAAGGTACAAAAAAATTTTGACATAAACAAATAAATCTATAGATTTAAAAAGAAATTCAGAATATTATTAGCGTATCGCAAAAAATATAATGCGACAGTTGAACTGTTTAGGAATCCTGAATAATTGGATTAAAGAGTATATTCCAAAATGGAATGGACTAAAATCACGTAAAATACTGAAAAGATTTGAGAAAAGGGTAGTTTTTCTTGCGTATGTCAGAAAAAAGTTGTACCTTTGCACGCAAAATGCGTGCATAACGAAACAAACACAACAATGGACAATATCAAACAACTGATTGGCTTGCCGGAAAACGCAGTTATTGAGTACAAGTCAGCCAAAGGCGGGCTACCCGCAAGTTTGTGGGAGACATACTCATCTTTCGCCAATTCCAATGGCGGTATCATCGTGCTCGGTATCAACGAGAAGAATGGTCATCTCACATCTGATAATCTCACCGACGACCAACTGACGCGTTATAAGAAAGCATTCTGGGATACTGTTCATAATCGTTCGAAAGTTAGCGCGACCCTCGTCGCAGAAAACGATGTCACTATTGAGGAATGGCAAGGATCTCCAATTCTTGTCATCAATGTCCCGCAGGCACAATACACAGATCGCCCTGTTTTCTTGAACCATAATCCATTTGGCAATACGTATATACGCAATAACGAGGGTGATTATCTATGTTCCGATGATGAAGTGCGCATTATGTTTGCTGATGCACAGGCACTCCAACACCCGTATGATTCAGACATTTTGCCAAACTTTACAATGGATGACATTGATATCGCTTCCGTGCGCGCTTATCGCCAACGTTTCTCGCTTCGCAGACCAAGTCATCCTTGGAATGAAATTGACGACATGGCTTTCCTTACGAAGATAAACGCATATAGTAGCGACAGGAAGACTAAGGAAGAAGGCTTCACGCGTGCAGGAATATTGATGTTCGGCAAATATGCAAGTATTACAGACCGCTATTGTGCTCCATGGTATTTCCCTGATTATCAAGAGTGGTTCGGAGAGGATGAATCCCAAAGATGGACAGATCGTATATATCCAGACAGCACGTGGGAACCGAACTTATACCAGTTCTTCCATCGTGTGTATACACAAGCAGCCAAATCGCTTCCAACAAAGTTTGCGCTCAAAGGAATAGAACGCATTGATGATACCTCTGCGCATGTAGCTCTGCGTGAGGCTTTGGTTAATACGTTGGTGCATTGTAATTATGCTATTCGCGGGAATATACTTGTCAAACGCATCAGCAACGGCTTCATTATGCGCAATCCAGGGCGTATGCTTGTCTCTGTAGCAGATTTCTATGAAGGAAGTCATAGTACATGCCGAAATCCGTTGATACAGAACATGTTTTCGTTGTTGGGATATGGAGAGCATGCTGGTAGTGGTGCAGATATCATTGTAAAGGGTTGGATGTCCTATAATTGGGATCGTCCAACGATTGTAGAATCCGTTCATCCGGAAGAAACAACTCTATCTATGATGATGGGACAATTTCACGTAAAAGTTGTGTCAAATGAGATGAATGTCCCAAGCCATGTCCCAAGTAA
This sequence comes from Paludibacteraceae bacterium, assembly GCA_017557345.1. Classification (GTDB taxonomy): domain Bacteria; phylum Bacteroidota; class Bacteroidia; order Bacteroidales; family Paludibacteraceae; genus Colicola. Next base: position 1,900 of record JAFYZR010000064.1, read on the forward strand.
TGTCCCAAGCCGTGTTCCAAGTGATGTCCCAAGTGATGTCCCAAGCTTCACACCAGATATTTCAAGGCTTTCATTAGGTTTGTCGATGGCATGTCCTATGATGAAAGAGACTGATCTTCGCAAGGCTGTGAATGTTATCGCAGCTCTACATGACGGCAACATGTCTATGCAAACTATCATGTCCTTGGTTGGGGATAGCAACAGAAGCAGAGTTCGCAAGAATATTGTTGCTCCACTTATCAAAGAAGGGCTAATCGCTCCGACCGTTTCAGATAAGCAAACAAGTCCCGACCAAACATACCAATTGACCGAATTGAGCCAATCGTTACTCAAAACTCCGGACTATATTACCGATCCGCAATCATTGAATGCAAAATAACGGCGATAGGTTTCAAAAAGGTCCAATATCTACACTTAAAAAGGTGAAAGACAGCACTCCATGTTTGAGTGCTGTCGCTTTTTTATGTCACAATTCAACCGAGCACCAAGCTACGATAGTTTTTTGACATAGGCAAAAATTTCCGATTTATACGATAGGACACACGCTCAATTATAAGTTGATGACCTTATAAATATCTCACACGCACGTGCATATAAATCAAAACATTATTAGCATATCTCGAAAAAATATTGTACCTTTGTGCAGTTTTTCGAAAAAAAATGAAGTGTGGTTGTAAGATTTGGGCGGGAAAATCGTAATACATATAGAAAGCCTTTATAAATAGTGGCAAATGGCACATGATTTGAGGGCAAAATAATACAATAACAAAACTAAAATAAAAAAACGTACAAGGCGCACAAGTAGTCCTAAGTTTCTATGACGCACGAGCAGTTCACGCAAATATATTTACCGTTTAGCGGAAAGATGTATGCACTTGCATATAACTTGCTCCGTAACCGTGACGAGGCGCGAGACTGCGTGCAAGATGCTTACGCTGAACTTTGGAACAAACGAGATACAATAGAGCCGGACAAACCACCACCTGCACTCGTCCTAACTATGGTGCGGAACAACTGCCTCGACCGTCTCAAAACCCGAAACACGAAAGCAGATGACGAAATACTTGAGACGCTTTTGGACCACAACACCGAAAATCAGATTGACGCGGCAAGTGACCTTAACGCAGTGATCCAACTCATTGACAAACTACCTCGCGACCAACAATTAGTGCTACGGTTACGCACGATTGACGGATTAGAGATAGAACAAATACAAGAACTAACCCATTTCAGCCGCGAAAACATTTACACCTTGTTATCCAGAGCAAGGAAATCATTAAAAGAACTGACTGCAAAACTATGACATACAATATGAACATAGAACAAATCAAATCGCTTCTCTCTCGTTTCTATGAGGAACAAACGACACCGGAAGAGGAAAGACAACTGGCTGCTTTCTTCCGCCGTGAGGATGTTCCCGAAGATTTGCAGCAAGACAAGCAACTCTTCCTATTGCTTGCGCAGACATCCGAACAGGAGATGCCGCAAGATATAGCAGATGAGATTACCGCTTTTGTGAACAATCTCGGACAAACGGACATCCAACCACTTACGCATGTTAGCCAACAACGCAAAGGCGTGATATACCGTCTCAAGACGCCGCCGAAAGTGTGGTATCGCGTAGCGGCTACGGTGGCTATTCTTCTTACGATAGGCGGCGGTGTGCTGCATCATCAGCGAACCTATGCAACCGACCCGTTCCGTGACACATGCGCCACACCGGAAGAAGCAGCTGATGCCATCTTGTATGCCAATGACATTATAAACCGTTCCGCTGCTCCGTTCCTGCGCTCAACGGAAATTGCAACCGAGCAAGTGAACGACATCAATCAGACATTAGGAAAAATCCAACCATATATTAACCAATAAATAGTAGAAATTATGAAACGTATCCTTTTACTGGCAGCCATCGCCCTTTGCGGCATCGCTGCACAAGCACAAAATAAGATATTTGAAAAGTACGCCACCATGCAAGGCGTGGAATATGTGTGCATCAACAAAGCCATGTTCAGTGCCGGTTTGTCTTTAGCTACTGCTGGGCAAGTGGTGTTAGACAGCATCAACACTAAAGGCACTGATCTTGAAAAGTTCGCCAATTTCAATCGAATGATCATTATTACTGCTGAAGGCGATAAGAAGCAACTACTCTCCAAAGATATTCAGAAACTATCGAAAGAGAAAGACTACGAAATCCTTATGGAGTCACACTCCAACGGCAACGATGACGCAATATTTCTGTCTTCAAATACGGAGTTCATCATCTGCGATATTAGTGAGGAAGATTGCTCGGTGGTGATCTTGCTCAAAGACAAATAATCAGTTCATTTTCATAAAGAAGGCTCTGTAGCAATCGTTCTACTGCTACATTGTTTGTTATATTTATTCTTCATACCATAGTATGTAGAACGGTTGCTCTATGCCCTTTACGAAGCAAACAATCCCCAAAAAATAATGAAACACACTATATTTCTTTTCGCGGTGATGCTCGGTGCCGCAATGACCGCAACGGCTAATGATGCCAAAATCTCCGGTCGTATCAAAGACGCTAACGACAAGTCTGCCGTCATCGGCGCAACCGTCTTGCTCTTGCAGGATACGGTGCAGATAGCAGGAACAACCACCGACAACAACGGCAAATTCACGCTTAATGCCGAGAACGGCGATTATATTCTGGAACTTTCCTATATCGGTTATGAAACCATCCGTATGGCTCTAACCGTGAACGACAATACCCACATCGGCGACATCCTCATGCAAGAAGGCGCGACGGAATTAGGTGAGGTGGTTGTGGAAAGTCAAGCCATTATTCAAAAGGTGGACCGCCAAATCCTTTTGCCGTCGAAAGAGCAAATGCAAGCGTCCTCGGATGGCGTTTCTCTGTTACAGAACCTGCAAATACCGCGCATCGTGATTAGTCCGATAGACAATTCCGTCAAAACCCTTTCCGATGGCACTGTGCAACTGCGCATCAACGGTGTAGAGGCAAGCACGGCAGATGTAAAAGCCATCAATCCGAAAGATATTATTCGTGTAGAGTATCACGATCAACCGGGTGTGCGGTACAACGGAGCTGCTGCAGTCATTGATTATATCGTCAAGCACCGTGACACAGGCGGTTCGCTCATGCTTGCAGGTACTAACGGTTTGACTTTGCCCGGTATCGGTAACTATTATTTGGCAGGTAAGGTACATTTCGGCAAATCGTCTTTGCAGGCTGTGGCTACTTACGCACCGTACGATATATATTGGACGCGCACCAATAATGAGACCTACAATTTCAATACCGGCAAGATAGAGAACAACGAAGTAGGCGAACCGACACGTTATAAGACTTATCCCATAAATGTCTCGTTGAACTATAATTGGACAAACGGCGACAAAAACATGCTGAATATCCGCTTGCGTGACAACATGGCCTATACGCCTTACGGATCATCCGACCGCGACAGCCGTCTGTATCAGCCGACGGACTCATTTGAGATACACGACCACGAGAACAGCAGCAGTCAGTCGCCGTCATTAGACATCTACTATCAGCACAACCTGCCGAACAAACAGCACCTGTATTTTGATGTAGTTGGTACGTATATTAACACCCACAGCGACCGCCGTTTTTTGCAAACGCCGCTTTTCGGCTCCGTTGCAACCGACACGACCGATGTTTTATCGCGTGTGAGAGGTGACAAGTGGTCACTTATCGGCGAGGCGATTTATGAAAAGGAATGGGAGAATATCATGCTGACCGTAGGCGCACGGCACAACCAGCAATGGATGAAAAACACGTACCTTGGAAGCGTAGATGCCTCCGTCAATATGACCACAGCCGAGACATACGCCTTTGCGGAAATGCGGCACAGAGTAGATAAGTTTTCATACGTGGTGGGTATCGGAGCCATGCACACCCTCATTGACCAAGCCGGACAGAAACAAAGCACATGGATTGCACGTCCGCAACTGACCATGAGCTACGACTTCGGCAAAGGTTGGTTCTGGAAATACAAGGGCTATGTGTCCGGCTATCAACCCTCTTTGTCCCAGTTGTCCGATATTACGCAACAGATTGACAAGTACCAGATGCGACGAGGCAACCCCAACCTGAAATCCGTCATGTATGTGTCGAATGAGATGGAACTCTCTTGGCAGTCCAAGCATGTCAATATCAACCTTTGGGCAAACTATAGTTACGACCACAAGCCTATAATGGAAGAGACCTTTGAGGAGATAATAGACGGTGTGCCGTACGCTATCCGTATGTACGACAATCAGCGAGGCTATCACAAGTTACAAGTCACCCCGAGTGTACAGGTCAAGTTGTTGGATAACAAGTTGATGTTCAATGTCACGCCGTTTGTCAAATACATGGTCAGCCAAGGCAACAACTACTCGCACGAGCATGTCAATTATGGTGTGCGTGGTGGCATTTTCTATCTGCTGAAAGGTTGGCGGTTCTATGCCGATGTAGTGACGGCGCAACATAACCTGTGGGGTGAAACGCTGACTATTGGCGAGTTGACGCACGATATAGGTATCAACTATAATTCAGAGCATTTCGGCTTCGGCATAATGATGGTTAATCCGTTCTCTCCGCATAGTTCTACCACCGTCACCAAAGACTTGTCCTCGCTTGCTCCGACAGCCAACACCGCCGTCATGCAAAACTATCGCCAAGTGCTGATGCTCAATTTCACCTTCAATCTTGATTTCGGCACCAAGCACAGCGAGGGTTGGCAACGTCTCAACAACGAAGATACCGAAAGCGGTATTTTGAGTGGCGCAAAATAAGATGCTTCTGTACATCCGAGAATCCCGTAACCGGTAACCCATAACCCCTAACCCCTAAAAAATCGCCCCAAAGGACGATTTTTTTTGCATATATCAAATATTTTCACTACCTTTGCACCGTATTTCGTCACTATGCCGTCGAAATACACACGGATTACTTACGTATAATATACGTATGATACACGTAGGATATACGTAATATTATGCTTCCGATATGCTAACAAAACCACAGTATCCGCCATGCTTGGCGGATCCCAAACACCACAATCAATATGGCTAAAGTTATCCCATCCCTTGCCTTTGACAATTTCAGTGGCAAACTCGGTCGCAAAGACCGCATCATCCTGCGTACCCGTTACGGTAAAACGCACGCTTACACTATCGAGAACCCGTACACCGGCCCCGCCACCGAAGCGCAGAACACCATGCGCTCCACCTTCGGCATGGCTGTCAAGCAAGCCTCAGCCATTCTCAAAGATCCCGAACAGAAAGCCGATTGGGAGCGCCGTTATGCCTCCTATCGCAAGCATTACCGCGCCTCCTCTTCCTCCCATTACTACTCCACCCTCCGCGGCTTCATCATCGCCACCCTCAACGCCGAACTGAAATCCGGCAAGTAAGACGTTTGTCCCTTACCACGGATAATATCCGTGTAGATTACGTCCCTGACAAGGAGCGAAAGCTCCGCTGCTCCGTGCATTCTGCTGTCTTTAAACATTAAACTTTAAACTAAAAATCCCTGATTTTTCTTGCATATATGAAATTATTTTTGTACCTTTGCACCCTGAAAAGGTTTTGAACAAGACAACTATTGCAGCAATGTATCAAGAGGATAAATTATTGCAAGATGTATCGGTAATCGCGCAACGTCTCAAGGAACTACATAATGATGCGGTTATTGCTTACACACCACAAGTTCAAAATTTGTGCGCTAAAAGAGCGACAGAAAATGAAGTTGGGTGGATGCTTGATTTATTATGGAGTTTTGCGGGGGACGAGCGAATTCTAAAGTTATACAAGCAAGTATGCAGAGCCTATTGGAAAATATATCCTAAAACCATTGCATATTATATCATGGCGTATAGAAAAGAATATGACCGTGAAAGCCTAATAGGCACCGAATATGAATATCTACTCCATGAGGACGAAATAGGGGAAGATGAATAATCATCACAAACAAACCGATGCTTTCGAAATGGGCGAAAGGCGTAATAGAAGGATAAATAGACCAGCCAATATATAAATCATGATCAACCGTTATTTCTATCAATCGGACGTAAAGTCATTCTTGGCAGAAGGTACAGATACTATCTTCGGCAAGATGTCGCGTGCTGATGAGATGGATACTGCCTCTACGCAGAAGTTTGCGTGGGAGCAAGAAATAACGATTATGAAAGACGTGCTTGCACCTTATGCGAACGAGCAAGCGCAAATCATTTTTGAATACACCATCCCTCGTTTAGGCAAGCGCATAGATGTGGTTGTATTATTGCGAGAGCGCGTGTTTGTGATCGAGTTCAAGGCAGGAGAGGAAGAATATAACCATGTGGATGTTGACCAAGTGTTGGATTATGCGCTCGACCTAAAGAATTTCCACCAAGGAAGCGCAGACCGTTTGATAGTCCCTATTTTGATAGCCACGGAAAGCAATAAGTACTCTACTATATGCCAACTCTCGCATTATGATGATGGTGTATTTGAACCGTTGCTGACCGACGCTAACCATCTTGGCGATATTCTTCGTTTAGTTCTGTCGGAAAATCTTCCCTCTAAAACATATGCTGTCGCTTTGGAAGATTGGGCACGTAGCCGATATGCTCCGACTCCGACCATCATAGAAGCTGCTCGTTCGCTCTATCTCAATCATAGTGTGGAGGAGATCACAAAGCACGAATCGGAAGGCGCACAATTAGATACAACAACCCGGTATGTGCAAAAGGTAATCCGTGAGACGAAAGCCCGCAAAGGCAAGAGTATATGCTTTGTAACAGGTGTACCGGGTGCAGGTAAGACGCTCGTGGGGTTGAATGTGGCCGTGCAACAGGAAGAAGGGCAAGATCTGGCGGTTTACTTGTCTGGCAATGGACCATTAGTAGAAGTCCTGACCGAGGCTTTGACAAGAGATAAACAAGCGCAGGAGAAAGCAAAGGGTAACAAGATTACCAAGAAAGAGGCAGAGCGCGAAGTAAAACGCTTTATCCAGATTATCCACCGTTACCGCGACAACATGCTCAATAAGGTGCAGGTGGTAAATGGCGCATTGGAGATTGATCCAACGAAGGAATTGAAGGATGAGCAAGCAGGCTACGGAGAAGTAGAGAATATCGCTATTTTCGATGAGGCGCAGCGTTCGTGGGACAAAGAGCATATTGCCGCATGGCTGAACCGTAAGAAAGGTTTTGCTAATTTCCCAATGTCGGAAGGTGAGTTTTTGATTTGGTCTCTTGACCAACGAAAAGATTGGGCGGTTATCGTTTGTCTGGTCGGAGGCGGACAAGAAATCAATACAGGAGAGGCGGGTATTGGCGAATGGATACGTGCTCTTAATGAAACATTCCCCGATTGGCAAGTGTATATCTCCAGCCAATTGACGGCAAAAGAATATGCAGAAGGACAAGTGAGCGAATTGCTTGCGAATAATCCTAAAGTCACTTATTCCGAAGATTTGCATTTGGCTGTGTCGATGCGCAGTTTCCGTGCGGAGAGTTTGTCAAATATGGTACATTACCTACTCGATGCCGATGCGGAGAATGTGCGCAAAGTGTATGCTTCTATCGCAGATTGCTATCCAATCGCTTTGACGCGCGATTTGGACAAAGCAAAAGCATGGCTTCGTAATCATGCAAGAGGCAATGAGCGCTATGGACTGTTGGTTTCTTCTAAAGCTTATCGCTTGAAGCCATTATCTATTGACGTACGCTGTAAACCGGATACCGTTCACTGGTTCTTGGATGATATTAACGATGTCCGTTCGTCGTTGTTCTTGGAAGATGCCGCTTCGGAATTTGACGTGCAGGGCTTGGAATTAGATTGGACGTGTGTTGTGTGGGATGGTGACTTGCGCTATACACCTGACGGTTGGAATTTCATGGAATTCAACGGCGGCAACAAGTGGAATAAGATTCAAAAGCCCGATAGACAAGCATATTTGATCAACGCTTACCGTGTATTGCTTACTCGTGCAAGACAAGGAATGATTCTCTGTGTGCCGGAAGGTTCCAATGATGACCCAACTCGCTTACCAGAGTTCTATGATAGCACATATTACTATTTGAAGAGTTTAGGAATAGAGGAAATATGACCTTAAAAGGACTCTGTAAATACTATATCAGTTGTATTGCTTTAGAAAGCAACACTACCTTTCGAGCATCCATGAAAGACGAACAATCTTTCATCACTTTACCTTGGATAAACGACTATACATTAAAGAAACCAGAAATTGGCGCATTTTTACGGGGCAATCAAGAGAAAGAAATGGATTTGTTGATTGGTTATCCAGTCCTAAAAGTAAAGCATTTTCTCTCTCCGCTTTTTATTATTCCTGTCACATATAGTGATGGTACACATGGTAAACCTGAAGGATTCTCAATAGATGATGAATTACTGATTAATAAGGACATCATCGACAAATACTCTACAAACGAGAAAACAGAGAATATATATGAACTACGTGAACTTGAGGCTGAGTTAGGCTTCACAGAAGGACATGCAGCCTTCTCTGACTTAGCAGAAAAAGTCGACTTACTCAGAACAATTCGGCCGGATTGGGATTGGTTAGATACATTAAATATAGATGATCTTCAAAAGGGTCCCTTGCGTATTACTAATAGCGATGGTATTTTGAATCGAGCTATTCTGTTCGCAAAAGAGCCAACTCCTTATACCGTCGGACTCAGCAATGAATTAGCACGTCTGGGAGAATATGGCGATTTGGATATAAGGCGTTCTATTTTATGGAAGTTCATCAACAAACAATTCGATAAGAACCCTGCTTTCGAAAAAGACATATTAGAAATCCTGCCTCTAAATAATGAGCAGGAAAAAGCTGTCAGATCCGCCTTGAGTGCTGACATTACATTGATTGCAGGTCCCCCGGGAACCGGCAAAACTCAGGTAGTAGCCAACTTGATTATGAATGCCGCGATAGCGGGACAAAACGTATTGTTCACCAGCAAGAACAACAATGCTGTCGATGTCGTCGTTAAAAGAGTTAACTCTCTAAATAAAGAACTTCCGATTGTACTTCGGTACGAAAAGAGTGCAAAACAATGTATATCTGATTATGCCCAGCAATGGGAAAAGGCAAGAGCAAAAGGCAAATCTTTCCCCAATTCCCTAAACGCATATAGTCGTGTCTATTCAAGTTACAATGCAAAACTGGTACAGAAGCAAAAGATTGTAGAAACCCGAAATAGACTTGACGAAGTTGAGCAAATGGTTTGCGCTATCAGAGACAAGTATCAACATCTGATAAGCGTACTAAGCGAAAAAGAGATAAACGAAGTAAAGAATGCTTACGAGGAGTTTGTTCATCTTCGAACAGCCTTACACGAAGGACCTCACCGCTTGTTTGATAAGTTATTCCGAAAAAGATGGCAGAATAGAATAACCGAAAAGCTTCTAATAGCGATTAAAATTGTAAATTCGTTTATGGAGAAGTATCGTCCCAGGCTTTCTCTTGCAGTTACTATGTCTGATCGCGAATGGATGCAATTTGATAATAGTTACAAGTCACTAATGGATGACTTGACTCTAATCGCAACTTACGATGGTTTGCTAAAAGAAATATGCGAATCGGCATCTCTTGAACAGATGGATGCTGCCATGATAGGAGAACATGTGGAATTGCAAGCGAAAGCAAAAGCGGCATGGGATGCGTGGTTAGATGAACATATCGGCATTTTTAATGCTAAGAATAGAGGAGAACTGCATAACTACTTAAGTTTACTTGAACATGACCATGTCGATTCATATACTCCTGCGCTTAAATCTATGTTGCCCGTAAGTGCTATCACATCGCTTAGTGCACGCAGAAGACTGCCGTTTAAAGAAGCTCTTTATGATTTGCTGATAATTGACGAAGCAAGTCAATGTGATATTGCGTCTATAATTCCCTTGCTTATGCGTGCTAAACGTGTGGCAGTTATTGGAGATAAACAGCAACTAAATCATATTTGTTTATTGAGCAAACAAACAGATTTATCTCTCATTTTAAGTAACGAAATAGAAGCAAGATGGTCTTATCGTAGCAGTTCGATGTATGATTTAGCGGAGAGTATGACCGAGGCCGAAAATATTATTCAACTACGTGACCATCATCGCAGTTTCCTTGATATTATTCAGTTCTCGAATCAGGAGTTTTACGAAAACACACTTCGTATTGCCACGGATTACAGTCGTTTGCAGTCCCCTAATAATCCTAATGACGCTAAGCCTATTTTAGGTATGCGTTGGATGGACATTAAAGGAAAAACCATTCGACCTGAATCTGGGGGCGCATACAATTTAAAGGAAGCAGAATGCGTGATTAGGGTTCTTCGGCGTTTGTCAATGGAACTTGAGTTTGAAGGAAGTATAGGTGTTACAACTCCATTCCATTTACAAGCCGACATGATCACTAAGGCGTTAGAGCAAGATGCCGAACTACGTAATCATTTGGAGTTGCACAACCAGATACTGATAGATACAGTTCATAAGTTTCAAGGGGATGAAAGAGATGTTATCATCTTCTCACCGGTTGTTTCTGATGGGACAAAGCCACAAAGCCTAATGTTCCTTAAATATACAGGCAACTTGTTTAATGTAGCTATCACGCGTGCAAGGTCTTTGCTCGTAACTGTCGGAGATAAAAAATACTGCAAACAATGTGGTGTTAGTTATTTGGAGCATTTTGCAGAATATAGTAGCGGAGAGAATGCCCCCACAGAACAATCGGAGTGGGAGCATATTCTACAAAAAGCTCTTTCTGATGCAGGTATTCCTGTAACAGCACAATATCATGTGGATAAGTACTATCTTGACTTGGCTCTTTTCCATAATGGGAAGAAATTGGATATAGAGGTAGATGGCGCAATGTATCATCAAGCATGGACGGGAGAACTTAGTTACAATGATCAGTTACGCAATCAAGCGCTAATGCGTGAAGGATGGGATGTAATGCGTTTCTGGGTACAACAAGTTCGCGATCAATTACCATGGTGTATTGAGCAAGTAAAAAAGTGGTTGGTAATAACGGAGTCCGCAAAATAAGAAAACTTTAAGGAGCAGATATTAATAATACACAAATGCTACAAATACTAAAGAAATATTTCGGATATGATTCATTCCGGCCATTACAACAGGAAATTATTGAGCATGTGATAGCTGGAGGCAATGCGTTGGTGTTGATGCCTACCGGTGGAGGCAAGTCCCTTTGCTACCAAATCCCGGCTCTGATGCGTCAGGGAGTCGGGATCGTGATCTCTCCGCTTATTTCGTTAATGAAAGACCAAGTGGATGCGTTACGCGCTAATGGCATCGCTGCAGCAGCTATCAATAGCAATAACACCGAAGCCGATAACCGTGCAATTATTAATCTTTGCCTGCATTGTCAGTTGAAACTGCTATATATATCGCCGGAACGCTTTGTTGTGGAGCAGAAACGCTTTCTCTCGCGTATTCAGATTGCTCTATTTGCTATCGATGAGGCGCATTGTATCTCTCAATGGGGGCACGATTTCCGACCGGAATACACCCAACTAGCTGATATTCGTTCAACATTTCCTGACGTACCTGTCATAGCACTAACTGCCACAGCGGACAAAGTAACAAAAGAAGATATTCTGCAACAATTGAATATTACTGATGCACAGCAGTTTATCAGTTCTTTCAACCGTCCAAATTTGAGTTTGCAAGTGTGTAGAGGTTATTCTGCTGCTGACAAACTGAAACATATTTTGGCACTAATCCGTCTCCATCAGCATGAGAGCGGAATCATCTACTGTCTGGCGCGCAAAACGACCGAAGAATTAGTTGCGAAACTACAACGATACGGAATCTCTGCTGCAGCTTATCATGCCACACTCAGTTCTGAGGAGCGCAACCGCGTGCAGGATGATTTTGTTAACGACCGAATGCAAGTGGTGTGCGCCACTATCGCATTCGGAATGGGCATTGACAAAAGCAACGTGCGTTTTGTCATCCATTATAACTTGCCAAAAAGTATTGAAAACTATTACCAGGAAATAGGTCGTGGCGGACGAGACGGACTACCATGTGAAACGATTCTTTTCTATAACCTGCAAGACATCATTCTACTCAAACGGTTTGCACAAGAATCCGGACAAAGAGTAATTAACGAAGAGCGGTTGAAAAGAATGCAAGAATATGCCGAAGCGCTAGTGTGTCGCAGGCGAATCCTGCTAAATTATTTTGGTGAAGTGTCTGAATGTCAGTGCGGTAACTGCGATGTATGCAATAATCCACCGGAACAATTCGATGGCACACGTTATGCTCAAATGGCTCTATCAGCCATTACACGGACTAACGAACGAGTGGGATTTACTACTACTATTGATATCCTGCGCGGTAATGCTACAAGAGAGGTTATGGCACATGGTTATTCACAACTTCCCACATTCGGCGTCGGTCAAGAGTTTTCTTCCCGTGAGTGGCATGACTACCTACTACAAATGCTTCAAATGGGTTTGATTGAATTAGATTATAAAGACAATCGACATATCCATGTAACGGCATTAGGCAAATCCGTACTCTTTAAAGGAAAAACCGTACAGCTTTCCAAGATTGTCAAAGAAGACTTGCATGTCAAGAGCAAACACACAAAAACTACCGCTTTGACGAATATACAAAATGCGGAGCTATCATCCATTCCTGCAACTAAAGCAGTACTCGTAGAGGATAAAGGACTTTTCGAACGCCTGCGTCAATTACGCATACAGATTGCTCGCGAGGAACATCTCCCGCCATATGTCATTTTCTCGGACAAAACACTCCATGAACTCGCCACATACAAACCGCAGACCATAGCCGCTTTCGGCAAAATATACGGAGTTGGAGAAAACAAACAAGCCAAATACGGCGCGATTTTTGTTGAGACTATTTCCTGTAAAAACGATGTAAATAAAACTAAACCATCTATACAACCGTCACAAACCAAATCGCACATACAGGAACAAAAGGAATTACACGCAAATGCATATGTGCAATGGTCTGAGAACGAAGATAAAGAGTTAAAACGCCTATACGAGCAAGGATTTCAAATAAAAGATTTATCAATCATCTTCCAACGTAATACCGGTTCTATCAGTAGTCGGTTAAAGAAATTAGGATTAAGATGACCTCTCCTTTCTTCGCAACCTGGTCAGAACTGATGGACAAAAAGGAATAATCTGAAATATTAATAGACAACTATAATGAACGATTTAACAGTTTCAAATATTGAACGGCAAAATGTTCTAAATAACAAATACGCCGTAGCCAATATTCAAAGCAGTCTTGGCATTACCGGCATATTGTTCGAAGACGAATACCGCTTTACCAAAAAGATGGTAGCAGAGTTCTATGAAGTGGATGAACGAACAATAGAACGTTATATTGAACAATATGCAGATGAACTATCAGCGAATGGATACGTTTTATGCAAAGGTAAACAACTGAAAGACTTGAAGTTACAATTTGGTCACGACATCAATGTCGGGAGCAAAACAACCCAACTCGGTCTATTCAATTTCCGTGCTTTTCTTAATATCGGCATGTTACTTACCGAAAGCGAAAAAGCCAAACAGGTACGTAGCGTTATTTTGGATATCGTTATTGCTACAATCAACGAAAAAGCCGGAGGTGGAACAAAATATATCAACCGCCGTGACGTAAACTATCTTCCCGCTGCGATTACAGAAGAGAACTATAGGAAAAATCTCACGTCAGCTATCAATCAGTATGTATCTGGGCATCAAACGATGAAGTACGCGCAAATAACGGATTTTATATACAAAGCCATCTTCCGTGAAAATGCTCGCGAGTACCGCAAGATATTGAAACTCCAAGAGCAAGATATTATTCGCCACACATTGTATGCAGAGGTATTGCTCGTAGTCTCTTCTTTCGAAAACGGTGTCGCCGCTGAAATAGAAAAGGCTTCCCATAACAAGGGTAGCATGTTATCCATTGCTGAAGTTGAAAATATCGTGGAAAAACTCGCTGAAGAACCAATGCAAAAGCCTTATCTCCACGATGCTCGTACAAAGATGGCTTCGCGCGATTTAAGTCTTCGCGATGCACTACACAATAATCTGGCAGAGTATATACAGGCCATTACACCCGAAGAATTCGAGAAATTCATCGGGGCTGAATCTATCGACTTCGATAAGATCCTCGAAGAGAATCAAGATGTGTTAATTCGTCTAAAACAAGCGGAAGAATGAATGAGGAAATAAAATATTTCTCTTTCGAAGAGGTTTTAGACGTCTATCGTAAAACGATTCATTATAGCGGTGGAGGATTCAGCGGAATACGCGACGAAGGCGGTATTCGTTCTATCATAGACTTTGTACAGAACGATTGGTACTATCCTCGGTTTGTTGATAAACTAACCTATATCGTGTATAGTTTCTGTGCGGGACATTACTTCACCGACGGAAATAAGCGTATCGCACTCACGTTAGGTACTTATTTCTTGCATAAAAATGCTTACTACTGGCAAGCGTGCGTTTTTATGCGAAAGATGGAATCGTTTGTCTATCACGTAGCAGCTTCCAATATTGACAAAGATTTATTGCAACGAATCATTCAATGTATCATGGACGGAGTCGATTATGACGAGGAATTAAAAATTGACATTGCCAATGCTATACGCGATAAATCAACCGATTTTTCAGAAGATGTATAATAAATCCTTCGGTTTAGTATTAGAAGTTTTGAAAACGCGGAGCAATATATTTAAAGCAGAATGATTTATAAGACACTTTTGAGACAATGTCCTAAAAGATCGATATTTTAAGACAAGTTTTGAGACATTTCTCGGAAAAAGTTATAGTTTTTATCTTATGCCCGACGTATTAACTCCACAGCAACGTCATCGCTGCATGTCGCATATACGCAGCAAGGCTACGAAGCCTGAAATGGCGGTGAGGAGATGGCTGTGGGCACACGGGTATCGATACAGGCTGAACGTCAAGAGTGTGCCGGGCAAGCCGGACATCGTAATGCGCAAATACAGAACGGCTATCTTTGTTAACGGCTGTTTCTGGCATGGTCACGAGAGATGCAAGCTGTTTGTACTTCCTAAAACCAATACAGAGTTCTGGCAAGCCAAGATAGAGCAGAATCGAACTAGGGACACAAGGATCTATGATGAACTGATGCTCGCCGGTTGGCAAGTCATCGTCATCTGGCAATGCAACTTGACCAAACAGAAATTGGATCCCACCATGCAGCAAGTTGCTGTCACCCTGAATCAAAATTTGTTAAAGATTATAAAATAGTTTGCAACGTAAAGTTGTCTCGCTAGACGAACGAAAGAGGCGACCTTCGGGTCGTCTCTTTCTATGTTCTGTTAACACAAACAAAGAGCCCTCGGGGAAAAATCCTCGGGGGCTCTGAAAGTGGCGGCTACCTACTCTCCCACGATGCAACGCAGTACCATCGGCGATGCTGAGCTTAACGACCCTGTTCGGAATGGGAAGGGGTGGGACCTCAGCGCTATAACCACCTAAATATGGGGGTTGACAATATTGCGAATGTAAAGCACTCACGTGCCAGCGAACTAAGTTCGCGGTTGAACGAATTAGGGAGTTAGAGAGTTAGTGAGTTAGAGGAAAATCCGCTAATCGCTAATCACTAATCGCTAATCGAAAAATCTTTATAGAAAAAGATTCGGGCAATTAGTACTGCTCGGCTTTATGTCACCATTGTACACCTGCAGCCTATCAACGTTGTCGTCTACAACGACCCTCAATGGAAATCTAATCTTGGAGCTAGCTTCGCGCTTAGATGCTTTCAGCGCTTATCTACACCGAACGCTGCTACTCGGCAGTGCCCCTGGCGGGACAACCGATGCACAGGAGGTTCGTCCAACACGGTCCTCTCGTACTAGTGTCAGACCTCCGCAAATTTCCTACGCCCACAATAGATAGAGACCGAACTGTCTCACG
>JAFYZR010000006.1 GCA_017557345.1 Paludibacteraceae bacterium
ACCGCTTCTGAGATGAAAGATCTGCTCGGAAACGGAAATGTGTCTATTACTATTAGCACAGAATAAAGTCATCGTCATTGAGCACAGGAATTGAAGACAATTGATGTTTTCGGAACGCGCAGAAGGAGGACTGAGGTCCTCCTTTTGCTATAGACGGTTGTTTACGGATGTGTTAGAATAATTCGAAAGAACATCGTAGTATTTCGGTAAGTCGGGCAATTATCTTTTAACATATATAACAAGAGGAAATCAAGATGAGCCATAAGGTCAAGGTTACGGTTATTGACAAAAAACTATATCCTGAATTACAGGAGCAATATTGCACAGATCCTAAGTCCGGAGCTTGTCCATGTTATAACGTGGGTGATGAATTTATGTTCTGCCGTGATGACGAGAATGACCATTTCTGGCATGGTGGATTAAATACACTTGTAAAGACCACGGCTGATCCGGATACGGTTGCTGGAGGTCCCAAGATGCCGCATTGTTCAGAAGCGTGGGATGCCATCAGCAGATATATTTATGCCGGTCTCCAGGGTGGCTCCATCATGAAAGGCTGGATGAAAGAAGAGAATACGATGATCTGCTGCTGTTCTGATGGAACCAGACCGGTGATATTCAAGGTTGAGAGAATTGATGAGGAGTAAGAGGACTTGTAAAGCTCACGCCAGAGGGGAATGATATAGGTGTATCTTTTGGAATGTCGGGCCAATATTTTGGGAGTTTTTCAGGAGGAAGAAAAATGGAAGAGAATACCGGCCGTGACCGCATTATAATCAGGACGAGTATTATTGGAATCGTTGCAAATGTATTGCTTGCGTCATTTAAGGCGGTGATCGGTCTGACAGCCAATTCGATTGCCATCGTCATGGACGCCGTAAACAACATTTCGGATGCGGCAAGTTCCGTAATTACAATCATAGGAACCAAGCTTGCCGGGAGAAAAGCCGATAAAAAGCATCCGTTCGGATACGGAAGAATTGAGTACCTGAGCGCGATGATCATTTCTGTGATCATTCTGTATGCCGGAGTAACGGCTTTGATTGAGTCAGTCAAGAAGATCATTCATCCGGAAACGCCGGATTACGGAACAGTTTCCCTGATTATCGTTGGCGTTGCCGTAATCGTGAAGATTCTTCTCGGCCGATATGTCAAGAAGGTCGGTCAGAAGGTGAATTCGGATTCTCTCGTGAATTCCGGAAATGATGCTGTACTGGATTCGGTTATCTCTGCGTCGACACTTGCCGCAGCGGCTGTCTATCTCATTTTCCATGTTTCCCTTGAGGCGTGGCTCGGTGCGATCATCGCCCTTGTGATCATTAAGGCCGGAATTGAAATGCTACGTGAGACGATTTCAAAGATACTCGGCGAGAATGCGGATGCAGAGCTTGCGAGAAAGATTAAAGCGACGATACTTGATTTTTCTGGCGTGAGTGGAGCCTATGACCTTGTCATGCATAATTACGGCCCGGATTCGTACAACGGTTCCGTGCATATCGAGGTTCCTGACACCCTTTCGGCAGACGATTTGGACAAGCTCTTACGGAAAATTCAGGTCAAAGTCTATCAGGAGCATAATGTAATCCTAACGGCCATCGGCGTGTATTCCTATAACACGAAGAACCCTCAGGCAGTCGAGGCACGGGAGAGGGTTTCAAAGATTGTCAGAGACGTGCGGTATGTGACAGAGATGCACGGCTTCTACCTGGATCAGACGGAGAAGACTGTCAGGTTTGACTTTGTCGTCAGCTTTGATGCAGCCGACAGAGGCGAGGTGTATCGGGAAGTGTGCGAGAAGGTACAGCAAGAGTTCCCGGGATATACGCTTCAGGTGGTAATGGATACGGATTTCAGCGAAGAGGGTTAAATTTCGGTATTCCGGTCGATTATCTGAATATGAACTGTTAAGGAGACATGTGAAAATGGTGGATGCGAAGGGTGTAAAAAACCGAAAAAGGAGAGCGATTGTTCTTGGCTCGATTTTGATTCTTGTGGCACTCGGCATTGTGTGTTATTTCATTTTCCGAAAGAAACAAGTGACAATTCCCGACGTTATAGGGATGAGTTATGAGGATGCAGTCAGCACGATCAGCGCTGAGCTGTGTAAAATCGGGGTGAGAGACGCAGACTTCCATAAAGGATGGGTTGATGCGTCGAATTATGCGTTTGTGGTTGCTTCCCAGGATCCGAAAGCAGGGACAACGATTAAACGTGGGGAAGAGGTGAGCGTTTACCTGTATGTCGGCGAAGCGTGGGGTACAACAAATGCGGCTTCAGGCGAAGAGAATACACCGCCGAAGAATTGCTATCTGTATAACGTTGCGGGGATCCTGCTCATCTGGATTCTTTGCTTTCTTTCGGTGCTTCTCCATGAACTCGGCCATGCCCTGGGCTACCGGATTGGTGGAGGGGAAGCAGAATGGAAAATACGCGCAGGGTCCGGACCGAAGATTCGCAGCGCTGTGAAGTTTATCTTCTGCCTTCTCCCTGTAGGCGGATACTTTGATCCATGTGCGAAACTCAGGACAAAGAAGGAGAAACTTGCGATGCTCGCAGGCGGACCTCTCGTTACCCTGCTGTTGGCGGCAATGTTCTACGTTTTTAGTGACAGCCTCGCATGGATTATGAATTCGGAGAGCGTGCTTTACGGAATATTGTTCCCGGTGTGCCTTTTCTTGATGTTCTACAATCTCTTTTTGTTCCTTTTCAGCGCCGTTCCGATGCGCTACAAAGTTGTATGCAAAGGACTTGAAAGCGACGGCTTACAGATTGTTCGTGCTCTGAAACACAAAGAGTGAGGGACGGGGTCAGTGGTCCATTCTATCGCAATTTACTGTACTAAGCAAACAACGTTTAGTGTACATATTTCGGATTTCCTTTTTTGAGGAGTGTCTATTGTGAAATGCGAAAAAGATATGATTCAATTCGTCGAAATGAACAGGGATGTAAAGAGGCAGCAATGAACCTTAAAGACACGAGCAAGTATTTGAGTTTGATCCTTCGACACAAGCCGGAAACCATAGGGATAACGCTTGATGAACATGGTTGGGCAAATGTCGATGAGTTAATTGCGGGAATTTCCAAAACACAGGATTTTGACATGGAGATTCTTGAGGAGATTGTTCGTACAGATGAGAAGCAGCGGTATTCCTTTAATGGCGACAAAACTCTAATCAGAGCCAATCAGGGGCATTCCTTTCATGTAGATGTTGAACTTGAAAAGGCAGTGCCGCCGAAATATCTTTATCATGGGACCGGTGAGAAATATCGGGAGTCCATTGACATTCAGGGACTGGTTCCCAAGAGTCGGCTCTATGTTCATTTGTCTCAGAATATTGAAACGGCAGTTAATGTCGGAAGCAGGCATGGAAAACCAGTAGTGTACCGTGTTTCGAGCCTGAAGATGTATGAAGCCGGCTTTGTCTTTTTCAAATCTGTAAATGGGGTATGGTTAACAGCACATGTTCCAACACAATATATAAAGAGAGAAACATTTGACAAAAAGGTAATCGAAGAGGTTGTTGAGGAGATTAATACGATTCTTCGAAAAACAGAGTTGGATGATGACTCTTCAGAGACTACAAGAGCAGAAGTGATTTCTGAATTACAAAAGACCTACTCTTGGGAGGTGTTGCAGCAGGCTCTTTTTCATGTTTTGTTGGATGAGAATCGAACCGAGGATGATTGGTATCAGATGGCGTGTGTGTTCTTTGACGCTATCGATATAAGCGATACGAGAAGGAGAAAGGGCTTACCTGAGCTGAAATTCAAAAAGAAGACAATCCTTGCGCTGATATATTACCGGTTGCGGGAATCGGATGAAGCTGATAATCTGCTGTGGAGTATAACGTGTGAACTGTATCATTTGGATTACTGCAACTCGATGTATGACCCCGTAAAAGACGAAAAAATCATCAAAAAATTAGCAGAGTATGGCCTCTCTTTCTGAAGTGAGGGGATAGTGTCAAGATAATTTCGCAAATTCAGTTTTGACCGCTCGGTTGCCGGCCGTTACCCGGCCAAACCATCATCCCGGTTGTTATCCATTTCCATGAGATGATCCATGTTCATATAGCGTTTGGTTCCCCATTCCGTGC
>JAFYZR010000065.1 GCA_017557345.1 Paludibacteraceae bacterium
CGCGGCTGTTCTTGATGAAGAGGGAATAGGTTTCTTCAAGCGTTGAACCCAATTCATCTTCGGGTATACCCAAGGCTTGGGAAAGCTTTGTGCGGTTCAATGAGGCATATCTTGCCTCGAATTCATCATAGGTGCTGATCTTCGGAGGATTCGTCGCGCCGGCCCAATAATAGACAGCTGCGGCAATGACCAAGGCAAGGATGACCGCAAGACCTTCTGTCCGAAAACGATAACGGGATAATCGTAACATAATAATCATATAAATCCATTAATCCTTTGCTCACTAATAGAGATAACAAAGCGAATAATTCCCAAGAAAGAGCAATGTACACACTAATGATTCTAGGTTATATTTCTTAACATAAGCTCTTGTTAATCTTGATCTTTCAACGTCAGCTTATGAAAAGAAAATAGCTTCTGCGCACTTAGTGGTACAGTTTTGGTAACACACATCACTACACCATAAGACACATGTTTGTACGCATGAATTCTGACATACATTTGTGCATTGATCATTGCAATTGTGTATATAGCCTACTAGTCCATCACACTCCTCTACGCATTGATCAAAACACCCCATACATAACGAGTCAGGGGAGTCGTTTGAGGCAAAGTGTTTTACATGGGGAAATAACGTGTTCATTATTAGCCTCCAATCTTGTGTGTACATTGCATCATGCCAGACTACCAAACACCTCGGCTATGCTGAGCAACAACAGAATGAATACTTTATAGGCTCACATTTTCAATATTACAGAAGGATTCCGCTGGAATGTTTGCAAACCCGGTTAGAAGATAATTCTGAAGGGTGCATTGCTCGCAATGTGTGTTATGGCATGATGCACACTTAATTGACTTGCTGTGATCATGTAATGTTGGGTTTATTTGCTGAAGTAGTTTGAATTCCTCTATATCACAAATAAAGTTGTTTGGTGCTTCAAAATAAAAACCAGGACAAAAATAAAGCTTTCCGTTTGGGGCTAGTGTGAATTCTGTAAGACCTGCTCTGCAACTATATTCTCGTTGTTCCGGTTTGGAGAACACACTTAATTTTCTGCGTATCGGATCATTTAGCAGATTTAGCTGTGCACGATATAGCTCCAAATCTGTACTATTCCAAGTGATTGAATCAGTAAACTTTAGGTTTATCCGAGAGGTGGATTCACTTATTTCTCTTAATCTTCCAGCAAGACCATTTAAATGTTCGCGATGGATAGAAAGAATACAGCTTTGTGATGGAATTACTGTATTCATGCTGCGCGCATCATAGACCGGAACAAAAATAGAAATTGGGTTTTCGATTACTTCTTTATCAAATACATCAGAGATAACCACGTGTAGTTTTTTCTTAGTCACTCGATCTAATAGGTGATATGGATTACCGATAAAAACAGGTATCATATGTTCCTGTTCTGCATAGCGTAATCCTTTTTTCATCACCTCAAGTGGCATCGATTCCCCTTGCTCACTTCCACGGTAATGACAGATGGGGGTGCATGTTTCATCAATTATAAAGTATAAATACTTTGCGCCATCTGGAGCCCAGCCTTCGGACTCATAATACTCTTTCCTTTTTTGCTCATGCGGTGAAATCATATCTTCAACTTCTGTAAACCGATTCCAGTAATACTCATTTGCTCGAGCTTGCGCTTTGTGCATATCACAATGGAACTTTGTCCTTTGGAAAATGCTGTTTTCATTTGAATACGAATAATTACACCCTGTACACGATGCACAACCGGAAGCAACAGGACAGGTGCTACATTCCCCGTCATTCAGCAAATCGATAGTTAAGTCATGAAAGGCTTGGCATATCGTTTCATCATATCCTGAATTAATATTGCCGGTCTTTAATAATGGCTTATTAGGAATACAAAAATCCAAGAAACGAATACAGGGGAAAAGATTTCCCGCTTGATCAACAGCAACCATTTTTCCCGATCCACAGAATCCTGTTCGCTTGTGGTTCTTTCCTAAGGGAAGCCCTACCGATGGATCAAAAAACCTAACTGACTTTGTATAGTGCAGACGATGTTCGATAATATAATCCGCAAGAGAGCGCAACTGTTCCTCATATAATGCTTCATCTCCTGGCTTCCATACGTCCTCAAAAACCACATTAGCCGGGATAATATCTAATCCAATATCCCAAAGATGGACAATACTATCCTTAAGATACTTTAAATCATCACTAGAAAAGGTTACTTTTGTGGTGGAATTTGGGAATTGCGTCTGCCACAAACGAACGCTCTCAATCACCTCATCGTAGGAACCACTTCCATCTAATTTAACACGCATCGAATCGTGCTTTTCTTTGGTACCATCGATAGTGATAGAAACGGAAACATGTCCTGCATTCTTCTTTATATAGTTTTGGAACTCTTCCGTTCGATAGAGGATGCCATTAGTGCCAATACTGAACATATAATCGCTGAACCAGGGGTGGTCTAATAAGAACATCTGCTGTTTGATGTAGTCAGAAATAGAATCAATCAACTCTACTTCTAAAGACGGTTCACCACCAATAAAATCCCACACTACTGTTTCTTCTTCTGGCGGTTGATTGAGAAAGAAGTCAACAGCTCTCTTCGCTACATCCAAACTCATTCGCTTGAAGGAATTCTTCCCAGTCATATAGCAGTATTTACACCTTAGATTGCACTCCTCAGTAACGCAGAATGTTATCAGCTTTGCATGTCCATTTTTGTAACCAGGGTCAATTTTCCCCATGATGATGTTTTGATCAACCATTAATCCACTCCCTTTCTTAACCGATGGTTAGTATTATCATCTGATTTGAGAGTTCCCAAATGAATCATTGCTGCGTATTCTTGGTTTTTCCGTAGTAATTGCTTATGCGTACCAACCTCAATGATCCGTCCACCGTTGAGTACAATTATTCGGTCAGCCCATTTCACATCCATTAGCTTATGGGTTACCAGTATGATCGTTTTATCCCGCCCCGCCTGATAGAGTTGGCTAAGGATATTGGTTTCTGCAAAAGCATCCAGAGAACTCGATGGTTCATCCAAAATCAGGATTTGACTTTTCTGTGCATAAGCCCTTGCTAAAGCGAGTTTTTGCTGTTCCCCGCCTGAAAGGATAATTCCGCTACTGAATTCCCTTGTCATCTCGGTATCGATTCCATTTGGTAAGGCCGAAACTTTATCCCATAGGTCGACAGCCCGTAATGCCTCTTCAACAGTTTTCCGGTCTTCCTCAGATATAACGTGACGCATCAGCACGTTTTCACCGATCGTGAACGCAAAAAGCGCATAGTGCTGCAAAACCATGTTTACTGAGTTCCGATATGCGTCCTCACGATAACGGCTAATCGGAGTTCCGCCAACCAGAATGCTCCCTTCTGTCGGGCTGTATATTCCGGCGAGAAGCTTGACTAATGTGCTCTTGCCGGCCCCGTTAACTCCTACAATGGCGAGTTTTTCTCCCGGAGCTATCCGCAGATGAATATGTTGAAGTGCTTTCTTATCGTTACCATCATATTGAAAGCTTACATCGTCAAATATGATCTCTGCCTGATTCGGAATCTGTTCCAAGTTTCCCCAGCTGTATTCTTGCTGTCCCAAAGCCAAAAAGTCCCGAAACTGTTGAATGTACACAGAATGCTCATAAAAGCTGACGCCAATGCCGAAGAAGCTGTTTGCTAGACCATATAGCTGCGTACAACTAGCCAGTAAAGCTGAGAAGTCTCCGACCGAAATAACACCGCGAGAAAGCCGGGTAGCTAGATACAGAATGGACACCGCATTAACCAAGGCTGAGGTCGTTGCGGTCCCAGTGCTATAGAGAATTGTGCGATTACGGAATCGATCAACCAATCCCATAGCTGCGTTGGTAAACGCAGAGTATTTTTCTGTTAGGAGTGCTTGTACCCCTGGGTGCATTCGCAGTTCTTGCGCACATTCCCGGTTGTAGACAGTTGATTTCAGATACATACCTCTGCGTTGGATGGGTTGTGAGGCGAGAACAATCTGCTGTTTCAGCTTGACGTTGCCTTTCTGAATGAACAAGGATATTGCAGCGCCCATCAAGATGAACAGGACTACGGAAGGACTCAG
Source organism: Paludibacteraceae bacterium (assembly GCA_017557345.1). Classification (GTDB taxonomy): domain Bacteria; phylum Bacteroidota; class Bacteroidia; order Bacteroidales; family Paludibacteraceae; genus Colicola. The sequence continues at coordinate 4,080 of JAFYZR010000065.1, forward strand.
GGAAATGATGATGGATAGCAGCGCGCTGATTCGGGTGATATTTCCAACAAATGAAGTAACTGTTTGAGCTACTCCCAATGCTCGATTCTCAGCTTGGTTGAGTGCCAGGGCAAATTGATTATAGAATTCCGCATTGTCATAGTATTTGAATTGGATTCTATTAACGACTGAAAATAGCTCTATTTGGATCTTTTGTTGGATCTTGTATTGCTGTTTCGTAAGCACTATGGATGATAGCGTGGTCTCGGCTAATCCGATTAGAATATTCATGGCGGTGATTGCCAGGACAAACAGAGCAACCAGTTCTAGATTTCCGGAATCATTTGCTGTGTCAATTACATAGCGCATAAGGAGAATATTTGCTGCCGATACCAGACCACCTAGAAATGCCATCCCAATGGTTAATATGAGATATATCGGAGAGTAGCGGAGCACATAACTCAGCATAAACCAGTTGTTATTTATCGTCTTACGCACAGAGTCACTCCTTGTCCCTGCAACACAGAATGAAATTCCTCTCTGTTTCTTTAAGTTACACGAGCAGGGCGAAAAGGGACATTAATACTGAAAAAAACAAAAAGTGGTCGAATGGCTGATATTAAAGGTTGGAGCTCATGGGTAGTACTGCGAGCTCCAACCTTTGCATTTGTTTTGCTGTTATTTGATGTTCCAGCATCGATATTACATTAATCTGAGAATCCATTCCTAAACATTTTCAGAGGGAAAAAACAAGAATGATTCCTGCCATGATTATTGGGCATTCTCATATTATGGTGTACTGCCGGGCTGGGGTTTAGATGTTATATCATCATCTGGACTCTTATCATCTGGTAATCGCTGTGTTTTCGAATTGCTGTCACTAGAGTATTTGCTTTCTAAATAATGCCCAGAAACTGCCCGGCCGTGTAACTCTTCGGTTCTTTTATCAACTTCTCGATTTGCCTCCTCGTTACTACGCATAGGGAATGCTTCTGCATCGATTTTTACTCGTTGCCACGCACGGGCGAGAATGTATGTAGAAAGCCCGATTAACTTGTCATAGTCGTGCTCTGCATAACCAGTCTTGATACAATGATCAATGTGCTCAAGAATCTCGCGGTATTCAACAGTATCCCTTCGCATCAGCGTTTCAAGTCTTGCTTGAGCATCTTCCATCAATTCTATCTGCTTTTGCTTGTTATTTTGAGCCTGCGGCAATTTGAGATCCGTTTGCCGATAACTCTTTGCGAATATCAGAAGTGCTTCTCTGGCCTGTCTAATCCATTCCATCCGTTCTTTGGTAATTGATTGAGTGATTGCAGACCTGCGCGATGTGAAACAAGCATGGATAAGCGTCCCCGCTGCTACTATTGTTGCGATAATGGAGAGAATTGTTGAGATAGTATTCATGATATGTACCTCCAAAAGAAAAATCACCTTGCCGCTGAGAACAGAGAATGCACCTTTTCTGCGCTTTTTGCGGAGACGACATCGTGAATGTAGTTCTTTCCATTGACATTAGAAAACACTAGCCGCTCTGTAGGACTGAGTCGATAAACGTAGTAGCTGTTCCCGCCAGTTGCTTTGATTTGCTTAACCTTTCCAGTTTGAAGAAGCTTCTTCATATTTACAGTTTCTAATTTGACGATCGCCTTTGATAGGCGTTGTGCTTTCCTGGGGGAGGTGACAACTGCCTTGATCTGTTTTGCAGAACCCTTTTTAAAGACAGTACTATACCTCATTATTTCGGCCTCCTTTTTTGGATTTGTTTTAATGCTTTCAACACCTTGTTACATGAATCATAGTCTCCTTTTTTTACGGCATCAGTTGCCAGTGTGATCAAATCCACCGAGCTCGTTGATATTGCAGTTTCGACTCTTTCATCAACCACCGCCTCTTTCTGTTTTGAAGCGAGTGCAGCTGAACGATACATGATATTGAAAATAATGATTCCCCAAAACAACGGGCTATGGAGTAATCGTTCCCAATTAAACTGGATTTCTGATGTCGCTTCAAAAATGATGATGTTGGCTAAAAACAGATTGGCTATGCTGACCACCACACTCAAAACGACAGTGATTATTTTCGCTGGTTTACTAAATATGATAGTCCATCTCCCTCTCTTCGATAGTTATGTTTACCCGCTCAATGATACAAAGCAAAGATTAGCTCGTATATTTTTGCCTCCATGACGAGCAACGGACGTTGTATATCTTTCTGACTTCTGCGAAAGTAATTAAGATCATTCATGCGTTCTCCGATTATGTCGGAATACTCTGTGAACCGTTCTTGGAGTGACTGAATATCATCTTTAATCTGAAAGGTGTCCGCGTACTTCATCAGTGTTTGAATGAAATTACTGATTCGGCGCTTGGTCATGAGCAAAGGCGCCGTGTCGCCATCGTCCGGGATGGTATACGCGGATGGAGACCAAATTGCGGATTCAAGCGCTTCTAATAGCCGTATCGCAGCGTCCTTTTGCTTTCTCAGGTCTGCTTTTGTCCTGTCGTTCGCAGCTTGCTTTTGGACATAAAAGAAAGACAGCAGGACCGCAATCAGAAGTGTGAGACAGTTTGCAACTGATAAACTGAAAAATTCTTCTGGATTCTTTGCCCAACAATAGATCCCCACAAAAACGATCACTGGGCAGAGGATGCATGTGGCAACAGTAGCGGCTACAATACCGCTGCCTTTGGACGAATTGTTTTTATTTTTTCCCATTTAGTGCATCCTCCATATACTGTTTGATGTCGTCTACCAGTCGTGGCTCCTCATCTGAAATGATTTTTATCCCTAGAATCCTTTTGTCACGGGTTGTCCTGGCCAGACCACCAAAAGCTTCTTCAAGAAATGACGAACCGTACCCGAATCCTCCATCCAGGTTGATGACCAGTGTAATTCCGTTCTGAACGGACTCATTAAATGCCGGTCTTAGAACTGTTTCTCGGAAGTCCTCTCCGGAGTACTTTCCCTCATTGACATGCCGGCCTCCTGGGGTCTTTGTGTAATCGTTCGCGATATTAATGATTCTTTCCATTTATACCTCCACAGTTTTATCAAACTGCCAGCAGAACAGGGTTCCTGCAAAGTCGATTGTTGAGCTGCTTTCAAGAATGGTACACGATTCATCAACCGTACACTGCCCGTGACCGGAGATGATATTGAGATTGGATATACGGTCTGTCTTTGAGGCGTCATAGATATTCGGCAGACCCTTTCCTCTGTGCCGTTCTCCCGTTTCAGATCGATAAACGCCTTTAAGCGCAGAAGAGATCAATTTGGCATCGGTCACGTTACTTCCAAACAGCTTTGCGACTTTTTCAAAAAAGTTGATTGTGATCGTTGCCGGAATTCCGTCTCCTGTGTCCAGGAAAACGAATTGGATCTTTTCATCAGAGTCTTCAGCATAGATATACCAGCGATTATCCATTATCCCATTTGTGTTGTTATAAGCATGCTGAATGGTATTTGTCATGAGCTCGATGATGATCTGATACAGCCCTTTCGTGTAGAGGCGCTCTGGGAGACCTGACTTGGCACTGACAAAGGAGCATATACTGCCGATCAGAGATACATCCACTTCACTGCCGCTTGAAATCTGTACTGCAGATTTCAATTCGAGGTGGGGGAGGGGACTTGGACTGGAAACGAAAGAATAGAAGCCAGATTTTTCGATACAGGCACGAGCATTTGGATCTATCGGCATATTCCCCTGACATGACGTTCGCAGTGCCCGACAGCGTTTTATGTTCTTCACCATCGCGATCAAATACATAATTGCGTCCGGTGTGATTGTGGTAATCTTCTGCAAATCAAAGAAGATGCTCTGCCGGACTTTGCAGTTCTGAATGCGAGAGAGCGCCATGTCAAAGAAGGCGAGGGTTTCATCTTTGTTGTTGACAAGGCTGAAATGCTCGGGAGCTTGAAGGATAATTGGCGGGATCCTTTCCCCACGAATAATCGGCGAGGTGACGGCCTGCCCTTTGCGTTTTTTGAGCTTGCCGCGTTTAATACGGCCACGGAACCGCATTTCTTTCCTGTGCCGCGTTTGCTGCCAACGCTTATATTGAACTGATACCGACATGCCTGATCCTTTCTATCAAACCAGGCGACCTCATAGCCAATGGTTTGCCCAAGATCATCTCTGATTTGCTGTTCTGATGTGGTATTCTTATCGCTCCTGGGAAACGGCAGTATAGCCGTCAACATCGGAGAGCTTGAAGGATGTATCCATTAAGACTATTGCGTGGAACAGGCAAAAAGGGACAAGGCTCGACAGATTATTCTTCTGAAGGTTGTTCGTTAAGGACAGTTTTCTTTTACAGAAGTGGTTTACGTCTGACCTCTATTCAACGCTATGGGGTACGTAGCTCTGCTTTTTCAATTCGCTTCCAGTTCAGACACTGTCCACAACGATCACAAAAGGCCTGGTATTCTCGATCCAGCGTGAGATCGCAGCGTGGACACAGGAAGAACGCGCTTGCATGACCAAAGGTGCTTTGATAAAGGACATACTCCCTGACTTGCCATGGATGGCGATAGGCAGCGAGGTCATGCAGTTTCTTCACCAAAAACAAGAGCAGGAGGGGAGCGGGTTTGACATTTGACCGGAGGGAGAATAGCAGCATATCGATTCTCTCTGTATCGGTCGCATGGTATGTAATTTTGGCTGATTTTCGTTTCGAGGTGCTTTTTTGAGTCTGGCCTGCCAGCTTTGAATAGTTCGCTGTGTTTTTCTGAAATGAAGGACCAGGATGCTCAGTTTTTTTCTGAGTGTCCCGGTCCTTCAACGCGATACGGCTGTTTTGCTCATCCATCCTGTGGCGTACCTTTCCGCAGGATGCACTGAATCAAAGCGGGTAAATCACCCGACACACCTCCAACCTTCCACGGTCCGAGTGGCAGTCCTCCTGCTCTCATTAGATTGAGCGTCGGACCTACCGCTCCATAGAATTTATAGTAGGATCAAAGCGGGAAAAGGGACAGAATGGCGTTAAAAATCCCCGGCTGAGTTCTGACTCAGTCGGGGATAAGTAAACATACAATGTTACGGACCGGGAGGAGTACCTATAGAAGTGGGAGTGTCCTGCTGGATGGTATCGCTGCCGCCGTTCTTCTCAGCATAGAATCGACAGTCAGCAAAGTAGCTGTTTTCGGCCGATCCGTAATAAGGAAGGTAGGCAGCCTTGGCACCGGAGTTATAGTTTACCATTGTCGCTGTGTATTGTGGATTGGTGTAGTCAAAGGTTTTGACCAAACTCCAAGTATATCCATTCAGCTCATAAAGATATACATATTTCACACCAATTATGTCCATTGTATCTGTGCCAATGATATAGAAATTCACCTTTACTGTATTACCATCACGGGTGATCCAGGCACTGGTTGCAGTTATATATGCACTGGCATTTGGCGCTGCAAAAGCAGTAGCTGAAAGTAGAAGAATCAAAGCGAAGAGGAGAGCGACAACTCGAAGGGATCTCTTTCTCATTATTCCACCTCATATATCGAATCAATAATCTTTCTCATCTCATCCAAAGAGACATTACCGGCAATTAAAACGGTGTAGTTTCCTGTATACCAAACCGAAACAAGTTCATTAGTGTTGTCGAAAATGTAATGAACGACGTCATGTGTTATATATTCAACTGGTTCATTGCCAGTTTTTTGATAAACGGTAGTTTCAAAACCAGAAGCTGGAGAAATCGTAATTGATAACCGTCTGTCGTTCCCTGTGAATTTCTCAAACAGCAACATCGGGTCTTCGATGATCTGCATTTCTGTCCGCTCAAGATCCTCTGGCAACCAGGTCGGATATAGCGGTTCGGTTATTCCAAGAGATTCCAACGCCTTGGGAATACCGTGCAAGACCGTTTCGGTGGCTTCCTGGCGCGGTGTTTCCGCCACGAAGTGCAGTTCCTCATCGCCCCAGATCGGCAGCCAGCCCCAAAGGTTATATCCCATAGCGGCAGCAGTAGCTGCCAGCACGACCACCAATGCGGCGGCGATCAGCCCAATACGGATGATCTTACGATGCCGTTTCCGGGGGATCGGCGTGATCTTTGTGCCCGAGGGAACTTCCGCTGCTGTATCCGGCTCTGGCTCTGCGCTGACCACCTCCTCGGAATCGAAGCTTCCACGGATGCCAAGCTCCGCCGAATTCGGTGCATAGAGCGTTTGAAATTCATCCCACAGTTCATCGACGCTGCGAGAAGGGGTCAAGGGGTCTTTTTTCTGCAGGGCAGCAAGGATTTGCTCCAATTCCGCTAAATCCGCATCGTTGAGATCTGAAAGGAAAAACAGCCTGTTATAGGCATTTTTCAATTCTTCAACAGAATAATCATCGAATGGCGTCATAATTTTAGCATCCTCTACTTCAGACAACAGATTCACCCCCTTTACCTTATTCATTGCACGAGAAGGATAAAAAGGGACATCTATTCCGAAAAAGTTATATGGGAAAGGGAAGGTCAAATACCATCAATGTATTTTTTGAATTCCTTGATAAAGTGGATTTTCGCCCGTTGGATACGCTTTTTGCAGGCTTCTAAATTGATACCCAGTTCATCAGCAATCTCTTTGATCGGAGTTGCATCTAAACAAAAGCGAATGAGGATAGACAACTCTTCGTCGCTGACTAAACCTGCGTACAGGTCGTCCGGGTCGAGTTGATCCTCATACGCTTTAGGATGCAGTATCTCGTGATCTTCTATGTACCGTTTGGCATATTTCATGGCTCGGTAATTGGTTCCGATGATATTTCGCATGGTCAACACGAGCCATCCCATTTGGTTTTCAGATGCATTCAAGTCTTCGGCTTTTTCCAATGCGACCTGAAACACTTCCTGCACGACATCCTCAGCATAATCTCTGCTGCAGCCGTTTCTCCTCGCCATTTCGACTAATTGCTTAACGTGCTTCCGGTATAGTGAGGCCACCAGCTCGTTGCGTGTTTCGGCTGAAAGGGTCTCGTCTTTTTCCAAACGGAACACCTCCCTGAGTGTTTTCTTCTAGGATAAGGTGGGTTTTGAGGAAAAACCTATACGGGAAAGACGGGGCAAAAAACGCGTATACTTCATGAAGCATCCCCTTTCACGATTTCACAGAAAAACCGTTGTACAGCAAGGCTTTGAGCGGGTTGACTGACCACAATACTGACACCGAAAATTCTCAAACTACCTTTGGGAGCATAGAAACAGCTTCAATGACTTTCCTTTTGTGCTGCATCGAAGGATGAACATACCTCATTGTTGTTTTTTCATTCTTATGCCCGAGTATTTCGCTTAGCGTCTTGAGGTCGTACCCGAGCTCTATACAACGTGTGGCGAAGGTATGCCGAAGAGTATGAAAATGGATATCGCGCAGTCCATGATCCTTCAGAAACCTTTTCAAGTGAGCCTGTAGAGTACGAGGTTCTAGCGGTTTGGTTTTACTTCCAGTCAAAATGAAAGTGTTGCTGGAAGAATTGCTTTTTAACCGCAAGAGCAAGGCCAGGAGATCAACTGGCACAGGGATCGTGCGGACAGAGTTCTCAGTCTTCGGAGTCTGTACAGTTAACTGGGTATGATTTCCAATCCTGAGACGCGCTGCTGTTCGATTAACAGTTAACAAATGTTCCGTGAAATTGAGATCTGACCACATCAAACCGCAAACTTCTCCTAGACGCAAACCGAGATACAGAGCAAGAAGATACCCTAGTCCATATACATCAAAATCATCTAACACGCAGCGAGTCAGCATCTCACACTCAATGTTTCCCAGTGTGTCAATACGCTTGTCTTCTACAGCTGGAAGCTTCACGTCGAAAAGCTGTTCTACACTGTAGGAATAGAGTTTTCCTGCATACCGTATGGCCGAAAAGAGAATGCACATGATGTCACACACGGACTTTTCAGAAAGCCCACCTTTATTGTCCACACGGCCGTTTTTCAAGAGCATCTGAACATAGTTGGTCAGGATTTCAACTGTAAGGGCGCTAAACAAGATACCGCCAAGATGGGGAATGATATGCCGGTTGATAAGAGACTCATATCTTTGAAATGAGGATTCTTTGACCAAGGTTTTCCGCGTAGACAACCATGTTTCCATCAGAACCTTTATGCTGAATGTTCGTGGAGGAAGGATCTGGATTTTCCCTCCCTTCCGTTTTTCCACCAAAGATTTCACTTCGCGGTAGCTCTTTCCATAAATTGAGGTATACTTGGCACGGCCATCTGGCTTGCGCCCAGAAATATACCGTCCTTCCCAACGACCGTCTTTTCGTTTGAAAATATTCTCGCCTTTTCTAGACATGATGCAATCAGCCTCCTTTTTCTGTGACCAGAACCTTGACACCAAAAGCCGTTCCGCCCTTCGCAACTCGTAAGAAAGATGTCGAAAGTGAAAATCACATGCCAAATATTGTGAGCCAGGTTCGACATGCTCTCCCAGAAATCCCCTCATGTCGGAGCAAAAACAGTTGACTTTACTCTTCGTTCTGCTATACTTTACCTAATTCTGTTCCTCAAACAGCCTTCCAGCATCTCACGAAGGGGGATGCTTTACGATGAGTGCTGGCGGAAAAGGGATTATTCCTACATTAAGTCTTCCCCCCTTTGTGCAGATTAATCGTCAGATCGATGCGTTTGTTTTGCCCTTTTCAAAAAATCTTTCTTGTTTTGTCCCTTTTTGCCATTCTTGCGCAATGAACAGAATAGAAGCCCATAATAGGTTCCGAGCGAAAACAGAACAATCCAGGGAAAGGTCGTCCTCCCCGCAAAGGCCACAAGCCAGGGCTGGACGTAGACGGAATGGGGTGAAAAGCCCCGCGTACCCGGCGCTGTGAGCGTGAGGGATCCCCGAAGCATCCGATGGATGTGAGCCGAAAGGTTACCACTGCATGCCTGATGGTGGTATGTGGGAAGGGAGGGAGCATCCCGCAGGCGGCTATGCCGCCCTATCGCGAGTCAGAAGACTTACCACCCTGATATCGTTTCAATAGGCACAGACATATACATCTGTGCAATATATGGAAATAACCGGGTATTTTGCCCTGCTGACCGCAGGGTAGGATACCCGGTTTGTTTTACACGGAGAATTGTGAAGTTACTGCAAGTCTCTGAACGATTCTTTAGCGTGCCGTGACCAAGGCAAAACACAAGAAGAATATTCCAGAAAAATGCAGATCAAAATAGCGGCGAATTTGGGGACCAATTAGCGGCGAAAACAGGAACTAATTAACGGCGAAATAAAGTGTTGTAATTAGCGATAAAAAGACTTGAAAACAATACAATTCAACTGCATTATATAAGAGAGGAACAGTTGAGGAAAAACCGATGGAAGGGACGAAAAGAAGAGGCAAGGATGCCCAGAAAGCCATTGTCAAAGCCTGCAAGAGATACATTGAGACACATCTGGACGAGGACATCACAAACGACATCTTAGCCGAAAAATATGATCTTCCTCCCAGGACCTTGTGGCGGTATTTCAAGAATATCGGCAATTATTCCGTACCTGAATACATCCGCTTGCGTAAGGTTCATATGGCGGCTCGTTGGCTGCGGCATGGAAAATCCGTGAAGGACGCGAGAGAATCCAGCTATTTCCAATCCAAAACGCATTTCGCAGAAGCATTTACGGAATACTACGGGATCAGTCCGTGGCGTTTCCGAAAGACCCGCGGAATGGAACTCATGACTGAACCCAGGATCATGAGAAGACCGGAATTCCATATCGTTGGATATATCTTTGTCGGGACGGAGCTCATCGATTGGGAAGACAGCGGCGCCTACTACATCATACAGGATTTTCCGAAGGTCTCTCCGCGGGAATGGGCCAGGATCGGCGGAGGGGCAGATATGATCGGCACCTGGATGGTAAAGGACGATACCCATTATTACATTTTCGGCCCCGGCGTCAAGGAAGTACGGTACGTTCCAAAGTTGTTGGATACACTTTACGTACCAGGTGGACTCTTTGCGGTGTTTCCCGTGGAAAAGCCGAAGGATCCGGAGGATTCTACTGTCCTCTGCGAAAACGTCCAGGTCACTTGGTTTTACGCGCTGAAGCAATGGATACCTGCCTCGGAATATGAGGTGGACGAAACACGGATCCCTTACGAGTATTACTTGGATGGTGAGAATTCCGTGTGTGTCCCTGTCGTTCCGAGGAATACCCACACAAAGTCGGGAAGTGACAAGCCCAAAACCGATAAACAAGTGAATAAGGCATCGTGTCACCCGTGAAGGCTGCCGGAAGGCAGGCGCGGTGATTAGGAAATCCGGTGGGAGTCCGGAATACGACCCTCGTAGCTGTAATTGCGGGAGGGTGTGGCTCGTGGAGTGATCCGGTCATTGGGGCGTTGCCCTGAGAAGGCTGAGCTGCATCCGCAGGTACACGCAAGAGTACCCAAACGCATAAGTCAGAAGACCGACGATGACGAATGAACTGCGAAAGCGCCGAAAGGCGTGGCGCAGGGCATGTTGCAGAAACGGTCGTATTGGCACATTTGTGTCGATGCGGCCTTTTTGCCTCATGCTGTTCCGATACAGGAGGTCATCGTATGGAGAAATCGAAGAGGCGAAACTTAAATTGTGCACGAAACGTTGATGTGGATGCATGGAGGGAGCGGCAGGTATCAAAGCGCCTGCGCATGCGTCTGGAACAGCGGGAACTGGACTTTGTCCGGGAACACGGTGAAGATACGGACGCTGAGCTTTTGGCCTATGTTTCCAGTAAAGCGCGTGAGCTGAAGCGAATGCCGCATCCTTTTGAACTGGCGGGCGGGGAGTACCTGCAGACGCGCCTGGGAGATTGGCAGAGTCTGGCCGCTGCTCTTGGATATTTGCCGGCTAGCCGGAAAAAAGGTGCGGCCTTTCTCCAGCGGATGAAGAAGAAAGAGGAGGAAGCCTTCCTCGAAGAGCGGAGGGCTCAACGGGCTAAAAAGAAATTGGAGAAAACATACAGAGACAAAGAGAAGAACCGTATACAGGCAGAACTACAGCGAGCACAACAAACCAGTATGGAGAGATAGATCATTTCTTTTCCATATATGCACTCCTTCCCCAGCCCGGACGGAACTGACAGCCGTCCGGGTCATGGGAGGGGAGTCGGGCAAAAGAGAAACGGAAAGTCTAAGCGGACTTTCCAAACAGCAGTGAAAAACGGGTTCATCGGGGAAGGGTACCCGTTGGAATACAAGCTTAGTCTCCGTTGAACTGTCCATGGGAAGCAACTCGGGCCCCGGACAGGAGGAGATAACCAAGGCGGTGATGAAGACCCGCGCATGATCGAACCCCATTTCGGTTGCCTCAGCCTCAACAGGCTGTGTGCAATAAGATTCAAGCAGCATCCTCCGAAACGGATCCCCTGCAATGCGGCAAATTGTTTGGCATTTGCGGATAACGGAGTAGGAGGAGGCCGATTCGAGTCGAGGGAGCTTGGACTCGGCGGCGCTCATACTGAAAGGGAAGCGGCAATTCGGCTGAGATCGCAGCACGACAGACAAAGTGCATATAACCGCGACCAAACATGCCCCGTGGATCAGAAAGCATGAGCGGCAATGAGGACGAGCGACCGACATGCCGCGCATGGCCGGCGCAGCATGACCCCTGGAAGGGCCGAACAAAAATGAATTCTAAAGAAAAGGAGAGTATACGATGAAAAAGACCAAGAGAACTCTGGCGATTATCCTCTGCTTGGTACTGATCCTTTCAAGCGCTGTCCTGGCGGACTGGGTCCAGTATCAGAAGGACGGGAGCCACAATGGCGTGATTCCTTCGACGGAAGCTCCCTATATCGCCAACGGCGGAACCCTGTCTGCCGGGGCGCATATGGGAACGATCCAGTTGGGAAGCGGCGGATATTCCGGTATCGACACTGAGGCGCTTATGCTCACGGAGAGCGGCACGACCTATGCCTATGTGACCTACAACGGCGGTGCTGTGACCGGCGACAACGGCGGAACCCGACTGGCAAAAATCAATGTCACGACCATGAATGGCACCGCGGTGAATCCCACAAAGGTTTGGGATATCCAGCTTACCCAGACCGCTAACTTTCAGCTTTCCACTCCTTGCTATTATAATGGAAACATTTACGTGGCGGGAAGCGGGCTGTCTCAGCTGCTGCTGAACAATGAATTGGTAAAGTCCGGATCATCTTATCCATACTGGACAATTACTTCTGGTACTGGTATCACTCATAATAATGGGTATGTGACCATAACTGGAAACCGTACTGTGACGTTTATTTCTGACTTCGTTGATATTACTGGAGGCTATACTCATAGGCCAGCTATGGGTATTCGACTTGGTACGACTGCGCCAACTGGTTCGAACAAAAAGGCAACGATTGCTGTTTCTGCCGTTGATAGTAATGGAATAGAAACTTCATTGGGAACCTATATTTTCAGCCCTTCAGAGTCAAGTTCTTCCAATCAGCCAATTCTAAACTCAGACGATAGCAACTACTATTATTATCTGAACCACAACATAGACACTAGCTATAACAACAGTCTCACTAGCGGTAGTTATAAAATCAAATATGTAGTGACTATGAGCAGAAACGGCAGCACCTCAGTGGATGTGGATTATTGCAGTTTCTATGAACAGAACAGTACTGTTTTTGAAGTTAGTGACATCACCAACACCACTGCGCCTACTTATCACGCCATTTCTACGATTGGCACAAACGGTGGGCAGATCAATACTCCTATCACTGGCTATGATCACCTTGTTGGTAGCACCGTCCATCATTGTATCTATTTTGGCACATACTTGGGCACCCATTCCTATTATCAGTATGATTTGACTACTTCGACACTCAAAACCTTTACTCCTAGTAGCACAACAGGTGGCTTCTATTGGGCCGGAGCTTATTCTGACGGGACTTATGTGGTATTCGGTGGCGATAATGGTTATCTGTATTGCGTTCTGGCAGCTGACTTTGACGGAACCTCTAATAAGGAATACCCGCTGAATATTTTGGGAGGTATTTCTGACGCTGGTAATGTTCGTTCTTCTATCTGTAAAGATGAGAATGAAGACTACTTCTATTTTACCAGTCAGGGCGGCAGTGGTACGAGTTATATCTGGAAAGTTTATTGGCCTCACATTTATAGCCTTGACAATCCTGTTACCGGCGATGTAAGCGTCATCCAGCTTTCCGGTGGCTCCTCCACATCCACTCCCGTTATTTCCGACAACGATTACATTTACGTTGGTACATATGGGAGCGGCACATACAGTAATAACGGCGTTAGAGCGATTCCGGTCAACAATTTCAGCGCGAATGCAGTTATCAACGTATCTTCTGGTACAGGTTCAGGCAAGACAGGAACCAACAAGGCAGTCCAGTCTTCTGTGATTGTTTACTCTACCAGTACAGACGACTATGTCTTTTTTACCACGAACCAGCATACCACTACGAATGTACAAAGCGGTCGAGGATTCTGCTACAAGCATACCATTTCTGGACACACCTGTTCGGAGATGTGGAACAGCGGAGAAGGTAATTTTACCCTTCAGGGTATGTCCGCTGCAAACGGTTATCTGACCTTCGGTAATGACGGACATACCTTCTATGTCATCAAACCATAAGTCCGGTTAAGCACGCTACAAATAAACACTCTGGGGCGGGCGGCATAGTCCGCTCGCCCCCCTATAATTCGGGGGGGTAAGGCAATGTTGAGAAGCAAAACAATCTCAACTCTTATTTCGGTAATACTGTGCTTTGCACTTTTGATATCTTTTATACCTAGCACTGTGACGGCAGCACCGGAGGAGCCGACTTACACACCGGACCCGGCGGGCATATATACGGCAGAAGAAGTGGAAAGTGGGAAATGTAGCACATTTACCACAGAGTTTATAGAGAACACCGCCGAGGGAAGCAGATGGAAGCTGACGGCCGACTGCTATCCTGGCAGGCAGCTGGACTATGTCCAGATCGAGGACGATGAGAGTACCCGTGTATATAGCGAAGACGGA
>JAFYZR010000066.1 GCA_017557345.1 Paludibacteraceae bacterium
GGGCTTTTATTAGATATGTCGCCGCGTTCGTTAGAGCGGGTGTTGTATTTTGCGTCGTACATAATATTGGATCCGGGCGAAACGGACATGAAGAAGAAGGAATTACTGACGGAGGGGCAATATCGGTTTAAGCGGGAGGAATTTGGACGCGGGAGTTTTAAGGTAGGCATGGGCGCGGAAGCCATACAATATTTATTGCGGGAACTTGATTTAGAGGCGTTAAGTATTGAACTGCGCGAGGAATTAAAATCGAGCAATGGGCAGAAGCGGTTACGTGCTATTCGGCGTCTTGAGGTAGTTGAGGCTTTTCGGAAGTCGGGGAATAAGCCGGAATGGATGATAATGAATGTGATACCGGTTATACCGCCGGAACTGCGTCCTATGGTACAATTAGATGGTGGGCGATTTGCGACTTCGGATTTAAATGATTTATATCGTCGGGTTATAAACCGGAACAATCGGTTAAATCGTCTGCTTAAACTGAAGGCGCCGGATATAATAGTACGTAATGAGAAGCGGATGTTGCAAGAGGCTGTTGATGCACTGATTGATAATGGGCGGCGTGGGCGACCGGTTACTGGACCGGGCAATCGACCGTTGAAATCTTTATCGGACATGTTAAAGGGCAAGCAAGGTCGGTTTCGTCAGAATTTATTAGGCAAGCGGGTTGATTATTCGGGGCGTTCGGTCATCGTGGTGGGGCCAGAGCTGAAGTTACATCAATGTGGGTTACCAAAGGAAATGGCTTTAGAGTTATTCAAGCCGTTTGTAATGAAGAAGTTATCGGCTGATTCGGGCTTAACGATAAAGGCGGCGAAGAAGAAAGTAGACCGGGCTAATGCTGAAGTCTGGGGAGTTTTAGAGGAAGTAATAAAGGAGCATCCTGTCTTATTGAATCGTGCGCCGACGTTGCATCGGTTAGGGATACAAGCATTTGAGCCGGTATTAACGGAAGGACGGGCGTTGAAGTTACATCCTTTAGCGTGCACGGCTTATAATGCTGATTTTGACGGTGATCAAATGGCAATACATTTACCGTTAAGTGCTGAGGCGCAAGCTGAGGCGCGGGTATTAATGTTAGCGGCGAATCACATATTGGCACCGAAAGATGGGAAGCCGATAATCGTACCGACTCAGGACATGGTATTAGGGACGTATTATTTAACGAAGTTAAGGCGACCGGCTAAAGGCGAGGGCAAATTTTTTACGGGGATAGAAGAGGCGTTAATGGCGTACAATCAGCGCGATTTAGATTTACAAGCAGAGATAAATGTTCGGATAAGTCGTGATTTATTACCTTCGTTTGTATTGGAGGATTTAGAGGAAGAGACTGATTCTATAATCGTAAAAACGTCGGTTGGGCGATTGATATTTAATGAGAAGTTGCCATTAGAGTTACGTCATTTTCACAAATCCCCAGCCCCTAGTCCCCAAATCCCTAGCCCCCAGTCCCTAGCCCCTGACCCCTGGATCCTCGGCGACGTTATGAACAAGAAGGCGTTAGGCAAGTTAGTCGCGGCGTGCTATAACATGTTTGGTGCGACGCGGACGGCTGAAGTAATAGATGATGTTAAGCGATTGGGCTATCATTTTGCGTGCATAGCTGGAATGACGGTAGCGATTTCAGATGTCATAGTACCTCCGCAGAAGAAGGCTATATTAGCGGCGACGGCAGACAAGGTTAAGAAGGTTGAGCTTTATTATAATCGTGGTATAATAACAGAGCGAGAGCGGTATGAAAAGGTTTGTGCTTTATGGAGTGCGGCGACCGATGATGTAGCGGATGCAATGATGGCTAACATGGACGAATTTAATCCTATCTATATGATGAGTGATTCGGGAGCACGCGGCAATAAGCAACAGATGAGGCAGTTAGCAGGAATGCGCGGGTTAATGGCGGATCCTTCGGGCAAGATAATTGATTTACCTATCACGGCTAATTTTAGGGAAGGGCTTAGTGTTTCGGATTATTTTATAAGTAGTCATGGAGCGCGTAAGGGTTTAGCGGATACGGCGTTACGGACGGCGGACAGTGGTTATTTGACGCGGCGGCTAGTTGATGTCGCTCAAGACGTGATAGTTCGCGAGGAAGACTGTGATGTTTCGACGATTAATTTAGTATTAGAGCGAGCGCGTTTAGCTGAGGACACGTTTGATGCGTTAGAGCTATTATCGGAGAGTTTAATGGGTCGTGTGGTAGCAGAGGCTGTATTTAATGCAGAGACTGGGGAATTAGCGATAAATGCGGACACGACGTTAGACGAGGAGCATTTGATAAAGCTTGGTGAGACAGGGGCTTCGGAGATAGTTTTAAGAGGGACGAATTTAACGGAGCCTAATTCGGCTAATCACAGTCGGGTAACTGAGACGATAAAATTAGGGACAAGGGACGAGGCACTTCGCGAGCGATTGCGGCATGATTTTATACATGAGCACATGGGCAAGGAGTTAGCTAAGCCGCTGGAGTTTGCAGGGTTGGTAATTGAGGCAGGGGAGCACCTGACGCATGAAATCTTGGACGTTATATTAGATGATGAGGAAGTCACTGAGCTTTACATACGGAATAATAATATTAAGGGTATAGAAGTTGAGGCAATAACAGAAGGCAGTCGCGGGGTTATCGAATCGCTTAAGGACAGGATAGTTGGTCGTAACTTAGCTGAAGACATTTATGATGCAGAGGGCAAATTAGTAGCTCGAATCAATGAAAACATAGATGACAAGTTAGCTGACAAGATATGTTCTATACGGGAGCGGGTATTAATTCGGAGTGTCTTGACGTGCAAGAGTTCGCAAGGCGTATGCATTAAATGTTATGGACAGGATTTAGCAAACAGGACAGAGGTTGAAGTAGGCGAAGCGGTTGGGATAATAGCAGCGCAGTCGATAGGCGAACCTGGGACGCAGTTGACGATGAGGACATTTCACACAGGCGGGGTAGCAGGTGGCGACATCACGCAAGGCTTACCGAGGGTCGAGGAGTTATTTGAAGCGCGTAAGCCGAAGAACAATGCGATAATAGCTGAGATAGGCGGCGAAGTCAGTTATGGCGAGCCGGACAAGAATGGTTTGAGGGTGATAGTGATAACGCCGTCGGACGTAGAGAATCAGCAGCCGCGTGAGTACGTGATACCATTTGGCATTACGCCGAAGGTTAAAGAGGGCGACGTAGTAAAGCCGGGCGACAACATCACTGATGGCGCGAAGAATCCGCACGACATTTTACGCATTTGTGGCATGAAGGAAACTCACCGCTATCTCGTCAAAGAAGTCCAGAAGGTCTACAAGTCGCAGGGCGTCGAAATCAACGACAAACATATCGAAGTAATGGTTCGCCAAATGCTCCACAAGGTGA
>JAFYZR010000067.1 GCA_017557345.1 Paludibacteraceae bacterium
CTTTTTGCCAGATAGATTGCGTTTCTGCCTTCTCCGCATCCGAATTCGACGGCATCCTTAACGTTGTGCGTTTTCACGAATTCCGTTATCATCTTATCCGGCAGCGTATTGTTCACAAGGAACGGTGCTTTCATTACTCTGTCCGCATAAAAGGTATTCCAGTCAATACTTTCGTTTAACCGGTCAAGAACCTGAAACAGATCCTCATAATTGTTGATTTCATATTCGTGTGCTTTCATTTAGTCCTCCATTCTGCATCAACCGCAGTTACTCTCTTTTCTTTATCATTCTGACAATAGAAACCGGTGTACCGCCCATAGCCTATCTCCTCCTTGGGCAATAACGCGTTGTCAACAGAAATAGCCTCTCGGATCATCTCGCCGAAGCCGTTCCGCTCTATCGACAGATCAGAAATGCATTCTACACAAGTAGTACAATGTATTTTCCCAATTTCCGCCATATTGTTACTCGTCGCTGATATTATTCTAATGATGCTTTCAGCTGCTCTGCCCGGCTCTCTGCATCATCTATCCTGTTCTCAATCAGATCCACTTCACTATTCAGGTCATCAACCCGACACTCTAAATCATCAATCATGGAGTCCGAATCTTCGATACTGCCCGGAATCATTGTTCCTATAGGACAATGCGACAGATTTATATCACAGTTATCACCAACGATTAAATCCCCTTGGCAGTGATCTAATTGAATATGAATCTCATTTCCCTCTGATTGAAGGAATCCCTTAAGCATTTCCTCAAGAATCTTTACTCGTTTTTCCAATTCCAGATATTTTTCTTCCATTTTTGTCCCCTCCGTCTATTGCTACTTCATATATATCCCAATATACGACTATCCTTTGCTTTTTATCTCTGCTTCTATTCGCTTACGCATTTCTGCAAGCGCCGGTCTTTGTCCGCTCAACACTTTCATGTTTCTAAGCAAGTTATATCTGAAAGATATTGTTATTTGATAAGCACCATACACTCATTAGAATCTGTAAATCCAAGGCTCTTATAAAGTGGTCTTCCTGTCGTGGTCGCATCCAAACTGATTTCCGTGACCTCCCTTTCCCATGCATCTTGAATCAGCATCTCACACATTCTATGCGCGATTCCCTGTCGTCGGTAAGTAATCTGTGTATAAACATTCATAAGATGTGCCCTTTTCCCTGTTGGATGAGAAAAGGTAGGCATTATACGAATATAGCTGATGGATGCGCAACCTATAACGATTTCACCATCCATCGCGAGCACAGTAGTTTGATCGCCGTTTAAGAAATAATCGCGACTCTCCCTTAAAAATGTATCCGAATAAACATAATCTGCAGGCAGATCATTTACTACCTTAAGCATTTCAAGGCGGCTATTCATCATTAGTTCTATGTCTTCATCTGTCGCTATTCGGTATTCGATCATATATATCCTTCCCCTTTAACTTGTCAACATAATAACTTATGGCGAATCGTCTTCGATGAGACAGTAGTCAATTATGCACCTGTCGTATTTTTCTATCAGTTCGTAAAACGGATCATTTATCAATTCACGCATATTTCCCCTTCGTATCATCCGTTTGGCAAGAAACAGACATACTATAACTGCACTTTTCCCTTCCGGTATCTTCCGAAAAATACTCCGTCATCAACGTATTTTTCTGTCTCGGAGACCCACATGGGGAATTCTCCCGTGGCGAGTGATGTCTGCCCGTTCAACAAGCCGGTATGAAAGGAAATATGCCGAAACTGCCGCAGGATCAATTCCATCCGCGTATACCGGCAGTTTTCCGGTTTTTCCGACAACATCTCGTCCGTAAGGTTGTCCAGGTAATCAAGCGTCTTCTTCTCAATCCGGTCGAGATAATCAAGAAGCATTTCATCTGTCAAAACCACATCACACGCTTTCTCCGGGTCATCCAGCCCCTCCGTGTGGAAATCCGGCTCCTCATAGGCAAAAGGATTGATGAACCATTTGTCTGCAGAGTGCAGCGCATGATACACCCATCTCCAACACGGAGCTCCATAAAAAACGGCATCACGATCGTATGTCTGAATGGATGTTCTGATGTTAAGGAAATTCGGTTTTATCGTCTCTTTTATGATTTTACAAAATTCATTCATTTTTCCCTGTCCTAATGTATTGTATCAGCATTTCCACATCGTCAAAGTCATCATAATCACCGATGATTCCTTCCCGATGATATACCACGCCTGCCTTTTCATTTCGCTCAAGACAGTCCAGCAACTCCTTCTCACCGTATCTCCTGACAAACTCCGTGAAACCAAGCGGCTTGATCTTGCCGAGCATTCCCTTCCTGCAGTTCAGCTCGCATTCGTAACAATGCCCGATTCCTTTTGCCGTGGAGCACGGTCTGTTCTCACAGAAATTCACGCCGGGACAGTCTCCCGAGTCACATCCCTTGCAATGATCGTTTTCGCTGCATAAGCAACACGCCAATCCGCATCGAGCTATTCCTAATTCTCGTTTCATGGTTCCCCCTTAACATACGTAATGCCGAAATCTATCGTTCAAACACTTTCATCTATAATACCATAACACAAGAATACGAAACAAGCATTTCCAATTCAAAAAACAGAATCCGTGTCATCATGTCAGACACGGGTTCATTTGCATATATTATCTTGTGTTTGGTTCGGTATCACTAAAAGACAGTCAATCGGTTCTTCTTTCAACTTGTCCATTGTCTCCCCTTATATGCTTTTTCATGCCTCGTAATACCGGGCATCACTTGGAGTTCCAGATAATGTCATCCAACCAACGGCCGCCGATTTGCATACGGTCCAGAGAAAACTGCCGCGTATTCGAATCATTCAGATTCAGGTCCGTTAAATCGATGCTCATGAACTTCTCTTCGCTGCCGATTTTCATCCGCTTTCCGAACGCGTTTTTAAGGTCCGCCCCGCTGTAGGTGTACAGCTTCACGCGTTCCTCCTTCAATACTCCCTCATTGTTCAGCCAGTTATACAGGTGATTAAGATTATGTTCCGCCGGCTCTCCGAAAAATGTGAGCGCGGAATGCTCCCGAAGCACCGCCAGTGTTTCCGCATCCGTAACGGGGATGATGTCGAATCTGGTGTGCGCGTCCTTGATCTTATAGAAATCCCTCTTCAGCTTGTACTTTCTCCATACCCCAATCAGCGCAAGACACAGGTAGGGAATGACAAATGCCAGAATTCCCGCGAGATTCTTACCCATCACAAACAAAATCGGCCCGGCGATGAACGGTCCGAGCAGAAGAATGCATATGAATGCGATATAAAACGGGTTGTCTTTTTTGGTTTCTTTTCTATCCATACCTTTCCTCCTTCGCCAAGCAAACTGCTACTCTGCTCCGATCTCTTCATTTATCGTTTTGATATCTTTTTTCAGCTTCTTATATTCGATAACAAACATTATGATATGCGTTACCGTATAACCGATCAGCGACCCGATCAATGCGTTCGGATATCTCTGAAGCTGCCACAGGAGCATGGTTATCCCAAGGCAGACTGCCGAAGTCACAATATAATAAATGACGCTTTGTGCCAGAAAGCTGATCCGTTCCAGTTCAAAGACAAATGTCATCATGGCAAAGGTCGCACCGATGATTCCGTACAGCATGATATTCGTATATACCGCAATGGCGGGAGTCGGAAAAAGCTCCCGAAACGCCGGGGAAATCGAGCAGAAGTCCTTTAATCCTGCGGCGGCAACGAAAATGTCTATCAGAAAATTGATGATCATACCGCAGAATGATGATATGGCAAAGCTGATCGCTCCTTTTTTCAAACTTTCCTTCAGCATAGTATTTTCCTTAACCGTTTATTTTTTATCCTTCAGCAGAAGCTGCTTTATCTTCGAAACATTTCTTCTTGATGTATAGGTTTCATACCCGTTCTTCATAACGACCCTGATTGTCCCGGACAGGCTCATATCAAGGCTTCTGATTTTTTTATAATTTACGATCTCCGACTTCGATATTCTGACAAAGGAAAGCGATTCAAACTCTTTCTCCAGTTCAAAGAGTTTTCTCTGGACCACATACTTCTTATCCTTATCCAGCACGAAAACCTTCTGGCCTTCCGAATAAAACGAATACACATCCATCGGATGTATCATACATTTATTCCCCGCCTCATCCGTTGCGGACAAATACGAATCAAAGAGTGTGTGGAGCCTGCCCATCACACTCTTCACCTCGTCATTGAGTTCATCATTACAAACATGAACCTCTAACTCTTTAAATTGTTCTTTTATTTCCGCACTGATTTTCAAATGGAATTTCCCGCCTTGTCTTTTATCATGAAAAGCTCCTCTTTTATTATAGATGAGCAGCGGTGCTTTCGCAAGGATGCTTTTCTACTTATCGGAGCGCATCTGTCTGCTGAAAACAAATACCCCGAGTGCAGTCATAACGAAGGCGGATGAAACCGTGACAATCATCGGCAGCAGGAAGCTGTCAAACGAACCGCCAAAATCCAGGTTTACACTGGCTCTTGCAGCCTTGGTGCAGTAAATGAACGGAAGGCATTTACATACCTTACAGATGCTCCCTCCGACACCCTCCGCATCGAAGAACACTCCGCCGAGAAATGTCCCTCCGGATACGATAACCGAGCATACACCGGGGGCGGATTTTTCATTTAAGAGCGAGCCGAATATCAATCCGATTGCGATGAACATCATTGCGGAAGGAAGTGTCGTGAACACCGTTAATGCCAGCCCCGCAATATTCAGTTTATAGTCTACAATGTCTGCTATGATCAGCGCTGCGGCAAATGTAACCGCCGACTGGATTACACTGACAAGAAGCATGGGAAGAATGTATCCAAGCGTAAAGTCCTTTCCCTTCATCGGAGATGAGAAAAGCCTCATCAAAAACGAACTGCTCCTGTCATTTGTCACCTGAATGGCTGTAAAAAGCATGATAAATGTCTGTCCGAATATCAGGACGCCGCCTGCAAGATTATCGATCCGGAATATCTTCATTCCTGCTTCCTTCGGTATGCTTTCGTTCACAACCGACATGACCACCAGCATGACGATGGGAAACGCAATGCAGAAAATATAACCAAGCACATCTCTTGAAAGTTCTTTGAAATTTCTTTTTGCAAATACTAATGCTTTCATTGTAATCCTCCCTCAGCAACAGATATGAATACATTTTCCAAACCTTTCTGACCGGTTCGGGCTTCCAGGCTTGCAAGGTCTCCCATCATCACAATTCTGCCGTCTATCATGATGGCTATCCGGTCCGCAAGCGCCTCTGCTTCTTCCATGTAATGCGTGGTCAGGATTATGGTCTTATCCTTTTTCAGTCTTTCAATCTCCTTCCAGAGCTCACGCCTTGCAAGAACATCGAGCCCGAGAGTCGGTTCGTCGAGGAATAATACCTTCGGATTCCCGATTATGGCCATCGCGATGGAAAGCCGTCTCTGCCAGCCTCCGGAAAGTTTGCTGCTCCTTGTCGTTCTTATCTCATCGAGCTTAAAGTTCTTCAGCACTTCCTGTACATGCTCCTGCCTGTCCTTCTTAGAGAACTCATTATGATCCATATAGATATCCGCCATAAACTGCAGATTTTCCTCAACCGTAAGATTTTTCGCTATCGCCGTATCCTGTGTTGAAACGCCGATCAGTCTCTTGACCTTATCGGTATCCTTAACGACATCATAGCCGCCGATTTCCGCTTTCCCTCCGGTCGGCTTTGTGAGGCAGGACAGCATCTTTATCGTTGTCGTCTTACCGGCTCCGTTCACGCCGAGAAGCGCCAGCATCTCGCCTTCCTTAACTTCAAGGCTGATTCCCTTTACCGCTTCCTTAGTCCCGT
Organism: Paludibacteraceae bacterium; assembly: GCA_017557345.1. GTDB lineage: Bacteria > Bacteroidota > Bacteroidia > Bacteroidales > Paludibacteraceae > Colicola. The sequence continues at coordinate 5,827 of JAFYZR010000067.1, forward strand.
ATTTTTTTGAGAGGTTTTCTATCCTGATCATGTCTTTGTCCTTTCTTCCCGTGAATTGATATATGTCGTGACCTCAACTGTTGATGTGACGATAAGGTAAAATAAGTTTCGCAAATTTATAAAAAGATAGACATGGACTATCTCCACTCGGTATTATTGAGTTACCACACACAATACAATCCGAGGAGGATCCAGAACCATGTCTGATAACATTATACAATTAAACGA
>JAFYZR010000068.1 GCA_017557345.1 Paludibacteraceae bacterium
TTCAGGATTCAGGATTCAGGATTCGGAATTTATCATTTGGTCATTCAAGTCATATATCGGACTAGGCTCTGTACGGTCAAGCGGTTTGAGGAAAATCTCCTCGCCCGGGACAATCTCTATCTCTTCGAGATAGGAAGCGACGGTAGCAAACGCTACATCCGGGTCGTTATTCTCAAGCGACAGGTGGCAAAGCCATACATTTCTCAGGTCGGGATGCCAGTTACGCTCCAGCAACTCGCCGCACACATCATTACTCTGGTGTCCGCGCGGACTGAGGATACGCTCTTTGAGATAAGTCGGATACGGACCGTTGAGCAGCATATGCTCATCATGATTGGCTTCAATCACAAGGTGATTGGCAGTACGGATATACGCCTCCATCTCTTCGTTCGGGCTGCCGCAGTCGGTCATCAGAACAAAGCGCTGGCCCATATAATCGATACAATAACCGAGACAATCCGTTGAGTCATGCTCAATACCAAAGGTATTGATACGCATTCCGAAGAGCTCCCACTCTTTTCCTTTCTCGAAATATCTCCGGCTGGTCCGCAATTTTTCGCGCACACCGTAGTTACGGTCTATGCCTTCGTGAATTTCGGCTGTGGTATATATTGGCAGCTTGACTCGCTCGCCCAGCGTACCCACCGCGCGTATGTGATCCGCATGATCGTGCGTGATGAGCACACCCATTATATTTTGGAAATCAAGCCCCATGTCGCGCAGACATTTCTGTATCTGTCGCGCAGAAATTCCCGCATCAATCAGGATGCCCTGTTGACGCGTGCCCAGGTAATAGCAATTGCCGCTACTGCCGCTGGCAAAACTCCTAAATATGAGCCCATTCTCCTCCATGTTAACAAAAAATCGTGCAAAGATACGAAAAAAAAATGATATATGCAAATAAAATCGAAGATTTTTTTTATTTTAGTGTATCGCGGCCGTTGCGCCATAGGGAGAATGGGGTTAAATATCGGCTACATACCGGTTACTTACCACCGTGAATCACGCACTTATCGCGCACTTATCGCGCACTTATCGCGCACTTATCACGCACTAATTTTTGCATGTGATTTTGTTCAACATATACTGTATATATACATAGTATATATACACAATTTGAAGGGTATTTTTGGCAAAAAAGAGCGGATTTTGTGCAAAAATACACTTTTTTGAAAAAAAATATCGCGCGCGCTTGCATATGTCATTTTTTTGTTGTATCTTTGCAGCGGATTAGTATGAATTCGAATAATTAACTAAAATATTAACCAAAAAACTCAACATTATGAGAAAATTCTTTTCTTTCTTAATGGCGGTCCTGTTCGCAGGTAGTATGATGGCAACGGATGTGACTCTTGTGCCAGGTGACTTTACTGAGGCAACTAGTGCTGCCACGAGTGCAACCGTTTCAGGCGTGACGGCAGCCATTTCAACAGGATCCATTACAACCGACCAAATTCGTATTTTCAAAACTAATACGATTACGATTTCGGTTGAAACAGGCGTTATCACCAAAGTTGTATTTACCTGTGCAGCTACCGGTGCAAACCAGTATGGACCTGGATGTTTTGCAGCGCAAACAGGCTATACCTACGAAACTGATGGTAATACAGGTACTTGGACCGGTGAAGCAAGTAGTGTTTCGTTCACTGCCAGCACGAACCAAGTGCGCGCAACGCAAATCGTAGTTACAACAGGGACTGTTGCAGTTGCTGCGCCGGTTATAAGTCCAACCGAAGAAACGTTTTTCGACAATGTCGATGTGACATTATCTTGCACCACTTCAGGTGCCGATATTTATTACACACTTGATGGCACAGATCCAAATGATTTGTCTAATGAGTATGATTATCCCTTCACTATTTATGAAACCACAACGGTTAAAGCTATCGCGTACAGCGGAACCCAAAAGAGTAGCATTACCTCCAAGACCTTTACCAAAATCGAAAAACAAAGTTGCGCAAATGTTATTTCTTCTCTTACCGGTAGTAGTTCTTATTTAGAGGATGTTACCGTTACATGGTCAGATGGAAATAAAAACGTTTGGGTAAAAGATGCGACAGGCTCATTATTGATTTATTTCAGTTCGGGAGCAGTAAGTTTTGAACCAGGAGATGTTATTAGTGGTCTTTACGGCGAGCATCTTAAGTATAACACAGAGATTCACGAACTTAAGACATACCAAGCTGCGACAGACCTAACCGTTACTTCCGGTACTGCTCCTGCAGCTGAAATATTCAATAGTATTCCTACTACAAGTGATATTAACAAATTTATCGAGATTAAAGGTGCTACTGTAGTGGCAGGATCGTTTACCACTGAAACCATACTCAACCTCAACCTTTCTTTAGACGGCGAAACGATTGTTTTACGTAATCAATTTAAACAGGCATATACATTTGAGAACGGCAAGCAATATAATGTAAAAGCGCTTGTTTCATATTATAGTGACGCTTTACAACTTTACTTCGTCTCCGCAGAAGAGAAGCCTGCTGAAACTTATGCGACCCTGTATTTCGTAAAACCGAATGATTGGTTGGATGAGATATATGCATATGTATGGAATAATACCGGCGACGGCGAGTTAAATGTATGGCCGGGCGATTATATGTCAAATACCTATGAACAAATAAACGGCTTGTATATTTATTCATATAATTTCCCGACTAAGTACGACAACATCATCTTTACTGATGGCACCAACCAGACAGTCGATTTGACATGGGATGAATCGACACCTTATTTCTATAATGGTGCATGGTACGCATATGATGATATACCGGTAAGCACAAAGAAGCACTACGAAGTACAATTGTATCCGCCCACTTGCAGTTTGAATACCAATGACCTTCCTGCTATTACGGGTAACTTCAACACCGAAACAGATCCGATTCCAATGCACACCGGTTGGGATGGTACCCAAAACTACTATTACTACGAATTCGAAGCAGAACCGGGCGATATAGTTCAATTCTTTGAGGCATATGCCGGCACCACCAATCCGCTTGAGTTCTACGATGCCGTCACGGAATCATGGGGAACAGATATTGTTTTGCCGGAGACATCCAATGCATCAGAAATAGTAGTGCTTGATCAAACGGACAACTACCGCTGGAATAAGTGCATTACATATAACGTAGCAGTCGTTTTATTCCCACCTACGGGCGTTCCCGATGCAGGTATTGAGATTATCGGTTCCTTCGCGGCAAGCGAAGACTGGTCGAAAGGTATCCAAATGACCGAGAACGAAGGCGCATATATCGCTCTGCTCACTGATGTCCTTCCTACGGATGTATTTAAGTTCCGTGAAGCCGGCACCTGGGATAACGAGCCGATGTATTATGATTCCGATGCAAACAATTGGTATGTTTTCTCCAACTTCACCTTTGGTGATATATGGGTAGATGCCGGCAGTTCCGGCATTCCGGGATATGAGAAGTACATCGGCTTCGACTGGAGCAATGAGGCCATGTATAAATGGAAACAGCCGAAACCGGATTGCTACTTCACGCTTCAGATGACCGATAGTTATGGCGATGGTTGGAATGGTGCTTCGATTACCGTTTCTGATGGCGACTTCAGTCAGGATTACACGCTATCAGGTGGTTCATCCGACGAAGTAAACGTTCCTTATTTCGGAAAGGACATGACTCTCACCTGGAATTCCGGTAGTTGGGATTCTGAAGTTGGCTTCACCATTCTTCTCCCCAATGGATATGGCCTATTCAAACACAATCAGGGAAGTGGTATAGCCGACGGCACAGTTTTCTTTACATTAGATGTAAGTCCTTGTGTCTCCGGAGCCAACCCATTTAACCCGAATGTACAAGCAGAAGTCACCGAGGATAACAAGTTGCGTGTAACATGGGATGCCATTGAAGGTGTTGCTTTCTATCAAGTGCGCATTTACACTCCGCAAGGCAACGAAATCACCAATAATGCATCGGTTACCGTTACATCCTATCTCTCTATCCCGCTTGCTTTGAGTGGTGAATATACGATCGTTGTAACCAGTTTCAATGACGATGATTTGCAATTGGGATCTACATCCGTGACAGAGGATATTGTTATTCCTTCTATCACCGAGCCGGTAAGCATTTCTGTATTTGCTCCGACAGATTGTAACATGGATGTTTCCGGTGGCCTTTGGCTGGTTTGGAGACCAGGTGGAACAGATGATTGGAATGAACCAATCGCCATGAGCACTTCTGACGGACAACTCTTTACCTCCGGATTTGTACCCAATGCTCCTTCTTATGATTACTATGTAATTAATGCAGCCAACCAATCTGATGCCACAGGCATTTCCAGTTGGTGGGAAAATCTCACAGACATGCAGCATTGTAGTGAAATTTTGTGGGCTCCTGATGGTTCAGAACACGGATTGAAGGTAAACAGCAGTTGCGCTTTCACGGATCATAACTACGCTATCACCAGCACATCTTCACTAGTCGCTCCGGGCGTCTTACGTTTGAGCTGGACAGCCGCAGATATGGACGATCAATATTATGTGGAGGTATATAAAGCAGATGGAGATCAGTATATTTATGGTGACTATGCAGAAGGAGTTCCTTATAACCTGACGGTAGGAGATGGTTTGGATGGAGTTGAGGTTTACTGGACTGTACAACCCGTTTCTCCATACATGCACGCTGCTGTAAGGGCAGACAATGTCACACTACAAAAGAATGACGAATCGCTCTCACTTGTAAGCGGAGAAGTTACGACCAGCGATAACAAATCGCTGCACGCAGAGTGGGAATTCAGCCAAACTGATCTACATTATCTGGTAGAGGTATATTATGGTGGTCAAGTCATTCATAGTGCAGTTGTAACAACCACATCCTATGATTATGAGTTAGCATTCTTCATCCAAGCTAACTTAGCCGTACTTGTAACTCCATTGAACTCATCTACGGGAGATTTACTGTGTCAGCCTATTAATTTAGGAAGTATATATCTCGAAAACGCGCCACAAGCCATCGATAACTTCCAAGGTTCGGCAACTGATCATCATTTGACCTATACTTGGACAAGCTTGGCTCCGAAAGTAAAAGCTACTTTCTATCAAAAACTTTCGAATGGCACATGGAACTACTTGTCTGCTACAGAAACTATTGCCGAGACGTTGGAATTTGATGTAGCGGAAGATGGTGAATACATCCTTGAACTACAACCGTATTATGAGGTATCCACAGGAAATTATCTCCTGATTTCACGATATTTCGACTGTCAAGTGCTTGTCTTTACTAAAAATACTTTCACGGTAACAGTAACAGCCACAGCAGGCGGAACCATTGATCCGGAAGAACTCGCCGATGGTGTTGAATACGCAGAGGGTTATACAATCAACGTATCTGCTTACCCAGAAGAAGGTTATTACTTCGAGCAATGGAGTGACGGAGTAACCGGTTACCCACGCACACTCTACGTAGATGGTGATATTACACTCCAGGCTATCTTCAAACCATTAGTTACGCTGACCGTTTCATCCAATGATGAATCTATGGGTTATGTAGAAGTATCGGACAACTACTATGACGATTTGGGAAGCGGTGTTTACACATTTATTCCGGGCACAGAAGTACAACTGAATGCAATACAAGTGAGCGGTTATGAGTTCATTAAGTGGTCGGATGATGTGCTTACCTACAACCGTTCGTTCATCATCACAGAAAACGTAACGCTCCAAGCTATCTTTGATGTAGAAGATACCAGCGTACCTACCCACTTTGTTGACATCTATTCCTTCAATGAGGACATGGGAACGGTAAATAATGTAAGCGGTTATTGGAAAGAAGGCAAGTCATTCGAAGTAACGGCTACGCCGAAACCGGGATTCCGATTTGTGAAGTGGTCCGATGAAAACACGGAGAACCCACGTATATTCACAGTAGGTACGGCAGACATTGAGATCTACGCAACCTTCGAGGCTGAGACATATACCTTGAAACTTATTGCCGGCGAAGGCGGTTCGGTTGATCCGAGCACAGAGGTTACAGATATCGCATACGGCGAGAAGAAAGCCATCAAAGCATTGGCTGATCCGGGCTACGAATTCTTGAAGTGGTCTGATAACATACCATTTGCAGAGCGTCAGATTACAATCGTTCAAGACTGCACGCTGACCGCTTACTTCCAAGCGACAATCGTTCCGATTACCCAGTTCACCTTCGCATTAGGAACGAACATCGGTAACGGAACCGTAACAAGTTCGATACCGGAAGGCGATTACGATCCGGATACAGAGATTACTGTTACAGCAAATGCTGCTGATGGTTGGGAATTCGTTAAATGGTCGAACGAGAGCACAGAGAACCCGTTGACATTCAACCTGACAAGCGATGTAACGATCTATGCCGTCTTCAAAGAGCAAGGCGTTGCTCCAACAAAATACGTCTTCTCGTTCGAAGCAACTGCATTAGGCGGTACTGTAGCATCGTCCGAACCTAACGGAACGTACGAAGAGGGCAAGTCGATTACGCTTACCGCTACTCCAAATACAGATTGGGAATTTGTTGTATGGGTTGTCAATGGTGTAAATGCAAGCAATGTTAATCCTTTGACAATCACTTTAACTGAGAACATCTCTGTTTCTGCTATCTTTACTACTTCAAAGAAGTACAAAGTAACGATTAAGGTTGGTCCGGACAAGGGTGGTACCGTTGACCCGAAAATTACGGAGAAAGAGTACAACGGCGGTGCGGCTCTTGATATCAAGGCCATTCCGGACGAGGACTACAAGTTCGTTGAATGGAAGGAAGATGGCAATACAGACGCTGAGCGCACGATTGTCATTACCCAGGATACCGTTCTGACTGCAATCTTCGCAGAGATTGTTTACTACCAGTTGAAGGTGGTTATCGATCCGGAAGAGGCAGGTACGGTTCTGTTCGACGGTAAAGTGGTTAAGAATCTATCAAAGAGCTACGCAGAAGGCACAACCGTCAAACTGACAGCTGAGCCGGAAACGGGCTATGTATTCGATCACTTCGAAGATGGCAATAATGACATCACTACCGATGTTTACAACGTTAAGATGGATAAGAAGAGAACCATCACCGCTGTCTTCGTAAAAGATACTCGTGATTTGAATAACATCGATGCTACTGAGCATGCTACCAAGATTTTGATTAACGGCGAGATTTACATCCTCCGTGGTGATAAGATTTACACCGTTCAAGGACAGATAGTCAAATGATTAATGAGTTAGCGAGTTAGCGAGTTAGCGAGTTAGCGAGTTAGCGAATTAAGGAATTAAAGGAAAAAGGGCACTTCGGTGCTCTTTTTTTATACCTTCGTATCTCGCTAATATTGTAACTTCGGACGCCGCCTTGGCTAGATTATGAAGCCCCTTCCCGTGTTACGGTTTCCCCGATCAACGGGGACACCTAGCCCCCGAAATTACAGTCGCGTCCCGCGGTACATAGCAAATTGGTTATTTTTCTCATCAGCGCTTTTCGCTGTATTTTGCCCGATCACAAGACGTCTAATACAAGTATTGCCGTCTTATTACCGTGTCAAAATATAGAATCAATTCTATTTGACGAAAAAAATAACCATAAAATTTGCATATGTGCGATTTTTGTTGTAACTTTGTGGCGAATTTTGGATTCGTATGTTCTTTTTAACCAAAATATTAACAAAACAAACAAAATTATGAAAAAAAGGATTTACTTTCTATTAGCAGCGCTGGTTGCGACAACATGCTTGTTCGCCCAACGCCCGACGCGTGATGATGGTAAGATCAAAAAGGCGCCCATGGCAGTGGGATTTGACCTTACCAATTATGATTTGGACGCTTGGACCGTCACAGATGCCACATTGAACACCGTCGAATCGAGCACCTCTACCAATGTGTATGACATTCAAGCTGGTATAGAAGCTGTAGCTTATTGTAGTGGTGATGAGGACATCCTGTTCAAAATCAAGAACAGTTCGGATAAAGCGAAGGCGTTCTCTATTCGAGCCAATAATTGCTTTGAGTTTGGCGGGAAGAATGGTGTTATTGTCATCAAGGAGACACTTCCGACTCAGGTCATTCAAATAACCGTAGCGGCAAAAGGCAATACTGATGCAAACTTCAAGGATGCAGACAATGTATATCCTAAGAATGCAGTAGCCTATACAGCAGACCTTACCCTACCGGCTAAAGATCCGGACCAAGCAGGAACCGGTGATTATGATGAGAATGGTTATTGCTGGAAAACGTTGACTTTTATCAGTTCCGGCGGTGATGTAGAAATTAAGGAGTTTGCTGCAGGATACCGCATTAAATCCATTTTAATAAGCAATATAAATGGTGGCGCCATTGCTATCCTTAACTGTACAGACGCTCTCACAGCAGGAAGTGCCCTGGCAGATAACACTACTTCCGATCAGGCTTATGCCATTTATGGCTATGTAGTGAAAGCAGAAAGCTTCAGCTGTGCTCTCGGAAATCAAATTGTTTCGATAGCAGCAGATGCATCAGAGACCGACCCTACCAAGATGATTCAGGGATTCAGGTGTACCGCGAAATACGATACAGATGTCAATGCAAAAATGCTTGTCGGAGATTACGTTTACCTAATCGGTTACCTTACCAAAGAAAGTTCTACCATTAAGATTAAGAACGGCGTTGGACGACTCAACTCAATTAAGGACTCTTCGGATCCGGGACATTATGTACCTACTGTTTATAGACATGTGTCCGTAGAGGATGTATTAGACATAAGCACTGCGTTGAGCGATGGAGAATATACCGATGACTCCTTCTGGGTTGTAGGCTATGTATCGAATATTGAATCAGACTTATATGACTCTGAAGGCGTTCAGATTTTCTGGATTGCAGATGACAAGAACAGCACAGCGAACACCAATGCGGGTGGCGCCATCCAAGTATATAGAGGTATACCGGAAGGCAAAGCCGTTCAAGTAGGCGACCGTGTAAAGGTATTGACCCGGATTCACAAAGATGCTACTTCGCTGATTAACTCAGAAACCTTTGCCCGTGTCGCTTTCTCAAGCGATGACGAGCAATTCCCTGAATGCTATTTAACGCTGTCAATGGCAGACCAGTATGGTGATGGTTGGACCGGAGGTTTTCTTACCGTGACAGACGGCACTTTCACGAAGGACTATGCTCTTTGCGGTTTTGATGATGGAAATTATAGTAAAATAGCCTATTTAGGAAACGATCTTATTCCTTATTATGGAAAACCCATTCATTTCTCATGGACTCAGGGAGGCTATTCTGAAGAAGCAGGTTTCACCATCCTCAATCCATTCGATCAGCCCTTGTATGAACACTCTGGCGGAAGTTCATTCTATTCCGAATCGGATTTCTATACGTTATCTGATCCATGCGGACTATTCCCGACAGAGGCCGATTTGACCGCCGCAGGGTATGATTTATCCACCAATGTTGTATTCTGTGTAAAATTCATAGACGATGCAACCGTTTGTGATGATATCTATTTCATTGGTACGCCTTCCGGTGGTGCTTTAGGAACAGATGTTCCGTTCCAGGCTTTGCCTGGTTTTGACGGCTGGTATGTAGCATCCTATCCATACGAAAGCGGATTCTGGGGTAAACCGATTCATGTAGATCAAGAAGGGCATTTGTCTTGGGACTACCAATGTGGAGATGTAGATGCATGGAGTTATGCCGGTGGAAACGTATTGAACCTTACGGCAGGTTATTCAGGAGAAAGCGAAGTTGCTTTTGGCAGCGCGGGCGCGTATTTTTATAAGTTGTCGTATTGGAAATTCCATGGCAACCCGTGTAAACCGTTAACCTACCACGACTATACCGTTAAGCTCTACGCTCCAAATGTATGCGATGAAGTGCCGGCTATTATCGGTGATTTCAACGTTTGGGACGATTATGCCCCAGTCAAGATGACAGAGAGTGTAGATGCATCCTTGCGGACGATTTACACCGCTACGATCCATGACCGCGAGAATCATACCTTCAAAATCGTCAACATGCCTGATCCGGGAAACCCTGTTGACTGGAACGATGAGATTTTCTATTACAACGGCTATGATAACGCATGGTATGCAATGGCTAACTCCATTCTTGGTGAGGAAGAAGAGATTATCCTTGATTGGGACGATTACAACAACTATCGTTTCGGTCTTTGCACGGAAGAAACAGCAAGGAAAGTGGTAGTTGCCATTAAACTGCCTACAGAAAATATGCCGGAAGATGGCGCAGAGATTATCGGTACATTCAATAACTGGTTAATGGATGCTTCAGATGTACCTGCTCATTTAACTCCGTACGAAGAAATGCCGGGCGTATATTACGCAATCATTGATGCCAAATCGACCGACTATTTCAAAATCCGTGAGACAAACAATGCAGCCAACGAAATCTTGCGTTATGACGACATGCTCGGCGCATGGGTTGCTATTAACAATGGAGACCTTACATGCGGCCAGCTATGGATCAACGCAGCCACAATCAATGCAGCGTTCGACGGCTACAAAGGCATCTATCTTGACATGTCTAAGGCATCTGAATACAAATGGAAACTTCTAGCGCCGATTTGCAAATACCAAATGGTTCTGAGAGACAAATACAATGACAGCTGGGATGGCGGCGGCTATATGATTGTGAAAGACGGTGATTTAGAAATGACATTTACTTGCCTTCACGGTGAATCGCCGAAGACCGTCAAAGTGCCGTACTACGGCAATGATGTAACCTTTACATGGGGAGATGGTGCTTGTACCGGCGAAATATCCATTTCTGTCCTGACATCCAACGGCATGGAAATTTTCTGTCATCCGCAAGATAACCCGATGTCCGCCGGAGAATTACTATACACGATGCAGGTAAGTCCGTGTAAAGACGGTCCGAATCCGTTCATTCCGCAGAACCTGCAGGTTTCCATCACAGATGAGCACCGTCTGGCAGCCACATGGGATGCCGTAACAGGTGCGGCTTCGTATCGCGTAACACTCGTTAGGCCAAGCGGATATTCATATGAAATGAATACCACTGTTCTGTATGCCGCATCGCCCGTTGTAAACGAGAATGGCGAATATAAGATATTGGTTGCCAGTCTCGATGCAGAAGGATTACAGTTAGGCCAGGCTTCTACCACCTACACCGTGGCTCTTCCGGTATTAGAGGAGGCAGAAGTAACTCTTCTCATGCCATCCGACTGCGGTATAGATATTTCAGCCGGCATGTGGATTGTATGGAAGCCAAGCGGTGAAAGCACATGGCAGACCGAGCCGATGACGCAGAATGGACGTATCTTCTCGGCGAATATCACCCCCAATGCGCTCACGTACGATCTATATTTCATCAATAATACGGATGATACGGATCCAAATTACAAATATTCATATGAGGCGACGCATTTGATGGCTGCTCAGATTTGCTTTGAAGCAAAATTCTCCAGTGGGTCCAATTTTGACTTTGAGAGCGTTCCATGCGATGGGTTAGCGGATCACAACTACACACCTACGGATCTCCAAGCTACAGCAGCTGCCGGTTATGTAACCTTCAAATGGGAGGCTGAAGATATTGCCGAGCGATACTATATAGAAATATACGATGCAAGCAACGATAATTATATTACAGGATTCTACGTACCAGACTTTACCATCAACGAAGGTGTGATAGAGTATAATTGGGGTGTAGAAAGCAGTCTGGACGGCACAGAGATTTATTGGTATGTACAGGCAGCTGATCCATATCATACTGCCTATATTAAGTCTATCGCTAATGTAACATTGATTGGCGGTAGTGCAGAATTAAGCGATCTCAGCCTGACAACCGCCGACAACATCACACTGGATGCCTCATGGACTCCGAGCGCTACTGGTCTTGAGTTCCTGGTAGAAGTTAGGTATAATTCTGTTCCGGTGAAACGAGAGATTATCACCGCGACCGAATATCATTACACAGCACTTGTTCCGTACGATTATTATCGCGTTTATGTCACTCCGCTTGACCAGAGTACCGAACTTCCTGTTGGTTCAAGATATGAGCTGGGCAGCGTAAATCTCGACAAAGCTCCGGAACCATTTGCTAACCTGACAGGTGTAGCAAACGGACATGATTTATCCTTCTCTTGGACATCATTTGTTCCAAAGGCAATGGTTGGACTCTATCAGAAAGTGGGAGATGACTACCAAGCTCTTTATGAGAGTGAGTCGAGCGCAACCACACTGGAACAAACGGTATCGGCAGACGGTCAATACGTTTTGGCATTGTCTCCGTTCGTAGAATATGAGACCGGTAAATTCTCGTTGCTTGAGTACTATCAGACAGTTGCAGTAACAACCTTCAGCAGCGAAACCTATCATGTAGAGATTAACTGCACAGAAGGCGGACAAATTGAGCCGACTAATCCTTCCGGTGACTATCCATTCGGTTACGCACTAGTCATCTACGCTAATTCTCAATCCGGCTATGTATTTACGGGATGGTCAGATGGAGAAACGGATGCGGAGCGATATCTTGTTGTAACCGGCGATACCGCTATTACCGCAAACTTTGTCAAACTGGTTACTCTCACCATCACTAAACCCGAGAACGGGTATATTGAATACAGCGGAGCATACTATGACTACGATACTTACACAGACAGAAGAGATTATTATCTCCTTCCGGGAACAGAAGGTACAATCACAGCTCTTCCTAATGGCGGATACAAGTTTGTTCAGTGGAATGACGGTGTGAAGACGATCAACCGTACGATTACCGTAACAGAAGATATCGCATTTAACGCCATCTTCGATATACTCGGCACAAGTACCACATGGGAAGTAACCATCAAATCTGAAAGCACCGCTAAGGGTTCTGTATCTGATGTAAGTGGATATCACTATGACGGTACAATCCTCGAGGTAACCGCTACTCCGAGAATAGGATTCAAGTTTGATAAATGGTCAGATGATAACACGGATAACCCGCGTGAGATTACTGTTTCTGGTAACATTGATTTAACGGCATACTTCACAGAACTTACTTATACACTCAATGTCAGTGCAGGCGAAGGCGGAAGTGTTGATCCTGAAGGCGAAATCACCGGTCTGAAATATGGAGAATCGAAAGTGATTAAAGCTATTCCTGCGTCCGGATATGAGTTTACCAACTGGAGCGACGGAAATGTATTGGATGAGCGTCAAATTACCATTACGCAAGACTGCACGCTTGTTGCTAACTTCAAAGAGGTTGTTCTTCCGATTACGTACTCCTTCGCATTGGGTACGAACGTTGGAAACGGAACTGTAACACCATCCATACCGGAAGGCGATTATGCACCGGATACCGAGATTACCATTACAGCTACACCGGCAACAGGCTGGAAATTCGTGAAATGGTCGAATGAAAGCACGGTTAACCCGTTGACATTCAACCTGACAAGCGATGTAACGATCTATGCAGTCTTCAAAGATGAAAGCGTTGCTCCTGAATCGTTCACCTTCGCATTTAGCGTAGATGGCGTAGGAGGTACCGTTGCATCCGACCATGAAGCAGGTACTTATGAAGAAGGCACCACGATCACACTGACTGCAACACCGCAGAATGCTGACTGGGCTCTGGAGAGCTGGACGATTAACGGCACACCTGCCGGAACAACGAATCCGCTTACCATTACGCTGACTCAGAATACAGAAGTGGTTGCTAAGTTCGTTACGACGAAGACATACAAAGTAACCGTTGCTGTTGATGGATCAGGCGGTACCGTTAAACCGACCGGCTACAACAAGAAATCCGTACTCGGCGGTACATCGCTCAAGATAGAGGCAATACCGGACGAAGGCTATAAGTTCGACGGTTGGTCTGATGGCGAAAGCGATGCAGAGCGTACCATCATCATCACGCAAGATACCGTATTGAAAGCTTCCTTCTCGGATATCGTTTACTACAAACTGACTGTAGATATCAGTCCGGAAGGTGCAGGTACGGTTAAGGTTGACGGCAAATCCGTATCGAAATGGTCGAGCAGCTATGCAGAAGGCACAACCGTCAGATTGGCTGCAGAACCGGCAACGGGTTATGTATTCGACTACTATCAAGACGGCAACGATGATATCGAGACGGAAGAGTATAACGTCAAGATGACGAAGAAGAGATCCATCACGGTTTACTTCAAGAAAGATACACGTGATCTGGATAACATTGATGCTTCTACTCGCGCAACCAAGATCTTAATCAACGGTGAGATTTACATCCTCCGTGGTGATAAGATTTACACCGTTCAAGGACAACTGGTGAAGTGAATAGTGAAAAGTGAAGAGTGAAAGAATGAAGAATTTTGTTGAGGAACTTCGTTGGCGCGGCATGCTGCAAGACATCATGCCGGGAACGGAAGAACAATTGATGAAAGAAGTGACTACCGCCTATGTAGGCATTGACCCGACGGCGGATAGTCTTCATATCGGTCACTTGTGCGGCATCATGATGCTTCGTCACTTGCAGGCCTGCGGTCATAAGCCCATCGCCCTCTTAGGAGGTGCGACGGGCATGATCGGAGACCCAAGCGGTAAATCAGCGGAACGAAACCTGCTGACAGAAGAGACGCTTCGTCACAACGTGCAATGTATCCGTGAGCAATTGGAGCACTTCCTGGATTTCAATAGCAATGAACCAAATGCAGCCGAGCTGGTAAACAACTACGACTGGATGAAAGACTATACTTTCCTAGACTTTACACGCAATGTCGGCAAGTTAATCACCGTCAATTATATGATGGCGAAAGACTCTGTCAAAAAGCGCTTTAACGGTGAGTTTAGCCAAGGAATGTCGTTCACCGAGTTTACGTATCAATTGCTGCAAGGCTACGATTTCGTTTGGCTGAACGAGCATAAAAATTGCAAACTGCAAATGGGTGGCTCGGATCAATGGGGCAACATCACCACCGGTACCGAATTGATTGAGAAAATGACCGGCAACGATGCGTACGCATTGACCTGTCCGCTTATCACGAAAGCCGACGGCGGAAAGTTCGGAAAGACGGAAAGCGGAAACGTATGGCTGAGCCGCAAATATACGAGCCCGTATAAGTTCTTCCAATTCTGGATGAACGTAAGCGATGACGATGCGAAACGCTATATCAAGATCTTCACCAGCCTGACGCGCGAAGAGATTGAATCGCTTATCGCAGAGCATGACCAGGCACCGCATTTACGCATATTGCAAAAACGCCTGGCAAAAGAGGTTACCTGTATGGTTCATTCCGAAGCCGATTACAACGCAGCCGTGGAAGCAACGAATATACTATTCGGAAATGCAACCGCAGATGCTCTGCGCGCGTTGGATGAAGAGACCTTCTTGCAGGTTTTTGACGGTGTAGAGCGCTACGAGATTCCGATGAAGGAACTGAAAGCAGGTATCGGTCCGCTGGATTTGCTGGCAGAGAAGACGAATATCTTCCCAAGTAAAGGTGAGGCACGCAAGATGATTCAGGCAAATGGCTTTAGTTTGAATAAAGAGAAACTGACCGATCCGCAAACGCCTATTACCGACGCCCAACTGCTCAACGGCAAGTATCTGCTCTTCCAAAAAGGAAAGAAAAACTACTACTTGGTGGTAGCTAAATAAAGAAAATGCACCAAAAAGTGCAAAATTATTCGCAAAAATTTGGTCATATCAAAAATTTGTTGTAATTTTGCACGCTTTTTTGGCAATGGTGTCCACTCGTATATCGGTATTACACCGGATTTTGGTTCCGAGAAGCGAGGTTCGACTCCTCGGTGGACAACAAGGCTGCGCAGGCAGCCTTTTTAGTCGAAAGTAGAAGGTCGAAAGACAAAAGACTTGAGACAACGTGTGATGGAATACACGGTATTAAGTAACACAAAAACAAAAAACAAATGAAAGAATTCGCATTAGTAGGTACTCCGCGTAGCGAGTACGGCAAGAAAGCATCCAAGGCTTTCCGCGCAGAGGATTTGATTCCTTGCAACATTTACGGTTGTGGCATCAACGCTACCTTCACAGTAGCAGCCGCTGACGTTCGCAAACTGATTTACACTCCTGACACGCTGATCGTTGACCTCACCGTTGGTGACTTGAAGACGAAAGCTATCGTTAAGGAATTGCAACACCACCCGATTGACGGCAAAACACTGCATATCGATTTCCTCGCCGTTGACGAGAAGAAACCGGTAGTAGTTGAGATTCCTATTCAATTGAATGGTTTGGCAGAAGGTGTAAAAGCCGGTGGTAAATTGGTTCAAGCAATGCGCAAACTCCGCGTACAAGGTATCTACACCGCATTCCCCGATCGTATCAACATCGATGTTACCGAGCTTGGTCTGGGTAAGAAGATCGCTGTTGAGGACGTTAAGATTGAGGGCTTGAAGATGGTTAACCCGGCTGATGCTTGCGTAGCAGAGGTTAAGGCTACCCGTCAGAGCAAGGCTCAAGAGTAAACCATGCGATTTTTAATCGTAGGATTGGGAAACATCGGTCCCGATTATGAGGGAACGAGGCATAACATCGGCTTTCAAATGGTCGATGTTTTTGCTAATTATATGAAGGCAGAGTGGCAAGACAAGCGATACGGGTTCATAGCAAAATGCAGAGTCAAGAATGCCGAACTCGTTCTGCTTAAGCCCTCTACTTTCATGAATCTAAGCGGCAATGCGGTGCGCTACTGGTTGGCACAAGAGAAAATCCCGGTAGAGAACATGCTTGTTCTGGTCGATGATTTGAACTTGCCGTTTGGAACGATTCGCATACGCAAGCAAGGTTCGAATGGCGGTCACAACGGTTTGGGCAATATACAATCTGTAATAGGAACGGAGGCATACGCGCGCGTGCGATTCGGTATCGGGAATGAGTTTGCTCAAGGCAATCAGATAAATTTTGTACTTGGTCATTGGACAGATGAGGAAGAGAAAGCTCTGCCGGAGAAGTTGGAAGTGATGAAAGAAATCATTCCTTCGTTCTGCCTGCAAGGTATCGACCGAACGATGAACCAGTTTAATCATAAATGATTAAAATTTGTGATTTGTAATTTGTGATTTGTGATTTATGGCTGAGGTTCGGGTAGATAAATATTTATGGGCAATGCGAATTTATAAAACGCGAAGCATTGCTGCTGATGCCTGTAAAAACGGACGCATTTCAATGAATGGCGTTCAACTCAAGCCCAGCCGTACTTTCCACATAGGCGATACATTTAATGTGCGCAAAGGTCCGATTACCTATACTTTCCGCGTACTTCAGCTAACTGAAAACCGATTAGGTGCCAAGTTAGTGCCGGAATATTTGCAAGACTGCACCGCTCCCGAGCAATTGGAAATCCTCGAGTTAGCCAAAATGGCGGGCCAAAGCGGACGTGACAGAGGAACAGGAAGACCGACAAAAAAGGACCGTAGGGATATCGAAACATTCATGAGTGACAGTTATTTAGATGAACTTGACTGGGATGAAGACGAAGCGTGACAATATAGCAGAATATATCCTCTATCTATGGCAGATGGAGGATTATTTGCGGGCATTTCCGGAGCAAGCCGATGCAACGCAAGAGTTGCATGAGCTGAACGAGATGATGCATCGTGAAGGAATTATCGAAAGCGGCCATCTGCAGTTAGCGAACAATGCCTTGAGTGAGTTGGAAGAATTGCACACGCAGATTCTCAACGAAGATGCCATGTACCGCGCCGCGATTCTTCGCTTACAGCCATCGCTGAATTTGCTCAAAGCAAAGACCGACCGACCGACGATGAGCGATATTGAAGCGTGTCTGATTTTGCTATACCAGATTATGATGCTCCGCCTGCAGAAAAAGCCTATTTCTCCCCAAACCGCAGATGTACAGCAACGTGCAACGCAAATCCTGCAGTTTTTAAGCAAGGCCTATTATGACACAAAAGCAACGGTTTGAACATATTATTCGTTGGTTTGAGGCCAATATGCCGGTTGCGGAAAGCGAATTGGTTTTTGTGAATCCGTTTCAATGCCTGGTAGCCGTGATGCTTTCTGCACAATGCACAGACAAACGGGTAAATATGGTCACCCCTACTCTTTTTGCTGCCTACCCTACACCTGAATCTATGGCTCATGCAACAAGCGATGAGGTATTTGAATTGATTAAGTCGGTCAGTTACCCTCGTTCAAAAGCGGAGCATTTGGTGCAAATGGCACAACGACTGGTAGAAGTATACGAAGGGCAAGTGCCGGATAACATAGACGATTTGCAGACACTACAAGGTGTGGGACGCAAAACAGCGAATGTAGTTTGTGCCGTTATTTGGAATCAACCGACCATGGCTGTAGATACGCATATTTTCCGCGTAAGCGAACGATTGGGATTGACAACCAACAGTAAAAATCCGCTGCAAACGGAGAAACAACTGGTTCAATATATTCCCGCTGCAATCATTCCGAAAGCTCATCACTGGCTCTTGCTGCACGGCCGATATGTATGCGTAGCACGAAAGCCCAAGTGCGCCCAATGCGGACTGAGCGAATATTGCAGATTTTTTACAAAAAAGTGACATATATTTTGCATATGTCATTTTTTTTTCGTACCTTTGCACTCGCAAAGGTTGGATAACTAAAAAACGATTATATTATGGCAACAGAGAACAAACCATCAGCAGAGAAACTGAAAGCCTTAAAGGCAGCGATGGACAAGATTGACAAGAACTTCGGTAAAGGCGCAATTATGAAACTCGGCGACGAGAACATAGAGAATGTGCCCGTTATTCCTACCGGCAGTTTAGGATTGAACTACGCATTAGGCGTAGGCGGTTATCCACGCGGACGTATCATCGAGATCTACGGTCCGGAGTCTTCCGGTAAGACCACGCTCGCCATTCATGCCATGGCTGAAGTGCAGAAACAAGGCGGTATAGCTGCTATAATAGATGCTGAGCATGCTTTTGACCGTTTCTATGCAGAGAAACTGGGTGTAGACATCACTGATTTGCTTATTGCTCAACCGGATAGCGGCGAGCAAGCATTGGATATTGCCGATGAGTTGATTCGTTCAGCCGCAGTCGACCTGATTGTTATTGACTCTGTAGCTGCACTTACCCCGAAGGCGGAGATTGCCGGAGAGATGGGTGATAACAAAGTAGGTCTGCAAGCCCGACTAATGTCACAAGCATTGCGTAAGATGACGGCATCGGTAAACAAGACCGGAACGACTGTTATTTTCATCAACCAGTTACGCGAGAAAATCGGTGTTATGTTCGGCAATCCGGAGACCACTACAGGCGGTAATGCATTAAAATTCTATGCATCCGTTCGTCTCGACATTCGTCGTACAGGACAGATTAAAGACGGCGAAACCATCAAAGGTAACCAAGTGCGCGTAAAGGTTGTAAAGAATAAAGTTGCTCCTCCATTCAAGAAAGCCGAATTCGACCTGATGTTCAATGAAGGCATCTCCCGTATCGGTGAAATCCTAGACTTTGCCGTTGCCACCGAGGTTATCAAAAAGAGCGGTTCATTCTTCAGTTACGGCGATACCAAATTAGGTCAAGGCCGCGACAAAGTGAAAGAAGTTCTGACAGAAAATCCGGATTTGTGCGAAGAATTGGAAGCAAAGATCGGCGAGAAGATTAAAGAATTAGGTCTTGAGGCTGTACTGAATAAGATTGGTAGATAGTCAAAAGTCGAAAGACAAAAGACGAAAGTTGGTGGATACTATTCAGTATATCTTATCTCCGCGTGAAGCTCAGGAGGCGGAGCAGAAATGGCGGATAGTGAAACGTTCAGTAGATGCACGGCAACGAGAGTTGCGCGTGCATCTTACTATACTTACGGACGATAAAGGTCATCCTATTGCGAAAGATGCACCTATTCCGCTCTATGAACCTCCTGTATTTCAAGATGTACATCATGCGAAGCGCTCTGTAATAATTATCGGTTGCGGTCCTGCAGGGTTATTTGCCGCCCTTGCATTGTTGGAGCATGGCATTAAGCCTATCATCTATGAGCGCGGCAAAGAGGTAAGCGAACGGAAGAAAGATATCGCGTTATTAAATCGCAACGAAGGCCTGAATCCCGAGTCGAATTATTGCTATGGAGAAGGCGGCGCCGGTACGTTTAGTGACGGTAAGTTGTTCTCAAGATCCAAGAAACGCGGGAATATGCAACGAGTGATGGAACTATTCCATTATTTCGGTGCTCCGGATACCGTGCTTTACGAAGCCCACGCGCATATCGGTAGCGACAAGCTACCAGGGATTATCAAGCGGATGCGAGAATGTATTATTGAGCATGGAGGGGAAATTCACTTCGGCTGTAGGGTGGACAGCCTTCGTGAGTTGAAAGTTGAAAGTTTAAAGTTTAAAGATACTCCTATTATACTAGCGATTGGGCATTCGGCACATGATACTTATCGGATGCTGGCACAAGAAGGCGTGGCGATGGAGACGAAAGGCTTTGCGATGGGCGTGCGTGCAGAACATCCGCAGGAGTTGATTAACCGGCTGATGTACCATTTAGTCGAAAATCGAAAGTCGAAAGACGAAAGCATTATAGACTTTGTCGGGAATGCAAGCTATTCGATGGTGACGCAGGTCGATGGCCGAGGTGTTTATTCATTCTGTATGTGTCCAGGCGGACATATTGTGCCTGCCGGCAGTTCGGAAGGTTCATGCGTTGTGAATGGCATGTCTGCGAGTCATCGTAATTCGCCTTATGCGAACAGCGGCATGGTGGTTCAAATACTGCCTGAAGATATACCAGGAGAAGATCCATTAAGAGGATTGGCTTTTCAAGAAGCTCTTGAACGATTGGCATTTGAGCACGGCATAGAACCTAACATAGCTCCAGCACAGCGGATGAGGGATTTTGTGGAAGGAAGGGCAAGCAAAGATTTGCCAGCATGCAGTTATTTGCCGGGAATTGTGCCAAGCCGATTAGATGAGTGGCTGCCAGCACATATAGGCAAACGTTTGCAACAAGGTTTTAGAGATTTTGACCGCAAATATCCGGGATTTTTAACGAATGATGCAGTTATCGTAGGTGTAGAAAGCCGCAGTAGCAGTCCTGTGCGTATTATTCGTGATCCGGAAACATTGCAATCGATCAACACACCTAATCTTTATCCTTGCGGAGAAGGAGCCGGTTACGCGGGAGGAATCACCAGTAGCGCTTTAGACGGAATTAATGCAGCGCTTTGGATAGCCGGTGAGTAGCATCTGAGTTGCTTTATCGTTCGTGTATAATTCGTCAATAGTTCGTCAATAGTTCGTCAATAGTTCGTGTTTAAGAGCAGAAAGATAGCAGAACAATACAAAAAAAGGCCCGCATAATTGCGAGCCTTTTATTTATCTTTTCTAAAGATTAGAGTGCAGCACCCAGTGCGTTGTAGCGAACGCCATTCTTGATGATAACGAGCTGTCCGTTTTCAAATACCTTAACGGCCTTTGTATCTGCATTGATTGCATCAATACCTTGCTCGCCACCAACTTGGATTTTATGGAGCAGATAGCCACCTACGGTCTCGCGAATAACAACCGTTGATGCAATAGCCTGTACCTTGATTTCATAAGGATCGGTCTCGTTTGACTTGCCCGGAAGAGCCGTAGCGATTCCAACTGCATTTGCATCTACTGCAACAGCACCTGTGAAGGCAGTACCTTTTTCTCCGTCAACGAATTGAGCGCCCGTATCACCTTTAGAGTTCACAAATAATGTGATAACATCGCCTACATTTACATTGCTGATAGTAATGTCACGTTGGTTACCATCCATTTGGATCTTACCGTGAGCATTCACACCTTCCGTGATAAAATATACCTTGAAAGCGGTTTTAACAGAAGAGTTCTTGTAGGAGAATTTAATATTCGGAAGTTGAGCAACAGTCATTTCTACTGTTTCTCCTTCCTTGTTCTTTACCTCAAAATAGCTCTTAGAGTCATTTTTTGAAATCGTACCATTCGTTACGGTCAGATCGCTTTCAGCGAAATTCATTTCAGCGAGATCGTAAACAACGGCGTTAACAGTCATAGCTGCGATAAGTGCAGCAGCGAAGAGGAAAAATTTCTTCATGTTAGTTGAGTTTTAAATGGTTAATATTGTTGTTTATTAATTGTTTTCAAATTCCGTTGCAAAATTACTACATTTTTAGGATATATACAAGTACATTTTGTTAAAAAATGTAGATTTTTTGCATTTTTAGTCCTCTGCATCGGGATCTTTGCCATTATAGAGGACATTTTTGATCTTTTTATAGTCGGTAATAGGCATCGGTTTGGGGTTAATCTGACAGTTGACAAACTTGATATCTTCCGCATTCTCCAATTTAATGCCGTTTTTGTTTCCAATAATCGTCACCTGATCAAAGAGGATATCATGAACAGGTTTTCCTTTGAGTCCCTGAATATCCACAGCCTGCTTGCTACCGACACACGTGATATTACGGAATGTGATATTCGCCCAATCAGGAAAGAAAGCATTCTTATCATCACTATCGGTAGCGCTGACGCCGGCTCCTTTATCTGCGTATCCCGATGAGATAAGGAATGCCGATTCGAGAATATCCTTCATGATGATATTGACGCAATAGATATCTTCACACCAACCACCACGTCCCGGCGCCGATTTGAAACGACATCCGATATCCGTTCCCTCAAAGCGGCAATCTTTCACGACGAGACGCTGCATTCCTCCGCTAAACTCTGAACCGATGACGAATCCACCATGCGCACGATAAACGGTATCATTACAAATCAGGAAATCGCGTTGCGGACCAGCATCCACACCTTTCTGCCCTACTCCGCCTTTCATGCAAATACCATCATCACCGCACGAGATATTACAATTGACAATCAATGCGACCTGTATGTTTCCCGGGTCCATCGCATCGCCATTCTGCGCCCAATGCGGGCAACGGATATTGACACCATCGATGATTAGATTCTGTATGCGTGTCGGCACAAAATGGAACTTAGGCGAATTGAGCAAATGCACATTCTCCATGAGAAGGTTTTTCGAATCGGTGATATTGACCAGATGCGGACGCATCTTCTCTTGAATAATGGCATCCGAAGCAATATTGGGGATATTGAGATTCTTATTGAGATTGAAAGGATACCAAATCTTCCAGTTTTTGCTATTTCCGTCCTGTTTGGTAACGCCTCCCATTGAAAGGACCTCATTCCATATATCTTCCGTCACCTTCTTCTGCTTAACAGGCCGCCAGTAAATGCCTTGCCCGTCAATAGTACCATGACCCGTAATAGCGACATTCTCCAGTTTAGAGCCATAAATCAAGGCATGACATTTCTTCGAACCATCACGCAAAGAATCAGAAGCTTGTACATAGAGCTCTTTGTTGGTCGAACCGAGAATAACCGCATTATCCGAGAGGTGCAAATCCAGATTGCTGACGAGTTTGACAGGTCCCGTAAGCCATTTGCCATCGGGCACGATAAGATGTCCGCCACCTTGTTTCTTGATGTGCTTCATTGCCTTTGCGAAAGCCTCGGTATTATCCGTGACTCCATCTCCTACAGCGCCAAAATCAGTGAGGTTCACCGTATAATCAGGGATAACGACAGGCTGCACATGTTCAACCGCGCAAGGCAGATCCGTGTAATACTTGTCATACGGATTTTGCGCTATAGCATCGTTTCCGATGCTGACCGCTAACGCTATAAGACCGACTGCCAGCAACCTAAAAGACCGCTTCGCTGAAAGACCACTCGCGATGCTCGTTGAAAGACTATTTCTCATAAAGTATCTAATTTTCTTTTGTTAGAACAAATCCTGTACCAAACTATTCATATACACCTCCAAATTGGTGTATTCTTTGTTTAATGAATATAGTTTAGAGTCCGCGGAGTTATTCTTATCCAATCCATTTGCATCTTCCCAATCATCGGGCATACCATCCCTATCAGTATCTTTCGGAGCCGCAGTACTATTGAGTTTAGGATAGCCACCTACGTCATCCGGGGAATCGATGAGTCCATTAGTAGATCCATTGGATCCGCTATAAGTATAAGTTCCCTTACGCACCTCGTTCACGATGCGAGCATCAACGGCATCCCGATGCAAGGAACAGCCTGCCTTGGAAAGCACCGTTTCGTAAGCCATTTCTGCACTCTGCTCTTTCACCATTGCCGTTAGGTTATCCACATGCCGTGATTCCGCTTTGACGTTACTGCCCTTTTGAGTTGAGCCCTGCCAGTTATCGTTAGTCACGACATCCGAGCCAAACATATAATTGCCGGAGAGATAGAATTTACCGGGTATCAATGTATGTCCATTCGAGCAATATTCGCAACTGATGGTCGGGTCAACCAGGCGAGCACGTTTGGAACTACCCGTAGCGGGTCCGTATTTATAGTAATTATTAACCATATTGATTTTACGTGCCTGGTCATACCCTTCGCCTCCATAAGTCGAGTTGCCACCCCAGTTATAGACGACATTATTAACATAATCAACAGGGCCAAAACATTTGTTATTGACATACGAATGGTCAAAACGCGGATTACGGCTATCGTGATGTGCTAACAAGTTATGATGAAATGTGGCATTGGTGCCGCCCCAGATACCTCCGTAGCCATGGTTACCTTTGACGTGAACGGATCTGCGCAGACTCTCCGTAATGAAACAATATTGGAGCGTAAAATCCGTGTTTCCGTAACAACTGACGCATTCATCCGTACTCCACGAGAAAGAACAGTGGTCAATGATGATATTCTTATGGTCATTGATGGACAGCGCATCTCCTTCCACTTTATTTTGATCACCCATGCGGAAACGTAGGAAACGGATGATCACATTGCTTGCCTTGACAACAACCGGGTAACCGGCAATACAGATACCATCTCCCGGAGCCGTTTGTCCTGCAATAGTGACATTTCCGCTAGCTATATCGAGTTGCTTGCTCAATTGAATGGTTCCAGACACATCAAACACGATGGTTCTTGTTCCATCCATTTGCACAGCCCTACGTAATGTGCCAACCGTCGGTTGTCCCGTGTCTTTATCACGCGAATCTTCCAGCGTAGTTACATGAATCACCACGCCACCACGACCTCCATTCGTCAAGCTCCCTCCGCCTTCTGCGCCAGGAAAGGCAAGAACGGAAGTAATCGGTTCTGGTTCATCGCCTCCGCCTTTGCATGCAGAGAGACAAAGCGAAAGCCCCAAGAACAAATAGCCTATTTTAGTATAGATAGTCATTCCAGAGAGTGCCATTTGAAGCGGCTACATTCACATCAAAGATTGGCCAGTATTGATGCATATCAATGTCTGTTCCTTCTTTATAGAGATACCATTTATCAGCTGTGATATACGGTTCATCATCTTTATCAAAGAAGGACTTAACGACCCAGCCGTTCTCTTTGTCAAAGTCAGCAGGTCGTTGAGCGTCCTTATCAATCCCCACGAATCGATCGAAGACATATGCAGCTCCCTTCTGAGCATAAGCATCATTTCGTGTATAATGGAACCACACAGAATCCGGGCGTCCGGCATATGCTCCTTGATTTTTCTGCAAGTCATAGCAAGCAGCCTGAGTTGCTTCCAGTTTCTCTTTGAGCAATCCCCAACGCATGAGGTCATATTTACGAATATTCTCTCCGCAGAACTCGAAAGCACGCTCATCAACGATATTCGCAAAAGAAACAGCTTTCGAAGCCAATCCAGCACGTTTGCGCACTTTATCAAAGCAAGCCTGTGCACTAATGCCATACAAATCCGAGGGAGCATTCCCTTCTTTAGAGCCGATAGCCGCTTCTGCAAACATCAACAAGATATCTGTATAGCGAAGGACGGGCATATCTATTCCATCTTCATTGGAAGAATAACTGCGGACCATCCATTCCACACGCAGTTTTCCGCAATACATTTGCGAAATATTCGATTGCTTCTGGTATACTTTCTTATCGCTGGCTGCCACTCCAGGGAAAGCAATATCGGTAAGCGAAGCAGTTCCCGAACCCGTATCGTATTCCCAAGTCCAAGGCAGTATAGTGACATCACGACGCTTATCTTTTTTATCATACGCATAATAGAATGTCGGCACAATCTCTATCATCGCTTGCGTCTTGGCATTATTCGTGTTGCCATCGCCGTAAGTGATGGTATTAATCAAAGCCCCCGCACAATTGTTTGACATCTTATTTCCCGTCAATGCCAATACTTGTCCGCGCGCGCCATTCAAGAAAGGCAGTGCCCATATCCACTCTGACTGCGAATAATCCGTCACATCTTTGCAGAGGTCTTTGAACACATCCGCAAAATCGTCTTTGAATTTCCAATCTTCATTCTTAATTACCTGTGCGCATGCCCAAACCGCCTCTTGATACAGTTCCTGACGTTTGCCGGCATCCTTCACATTATATTGAACAGAACAGGCCTTTGTTCCTCCTTTTGTGAACACATCAGGGCGCATGGCTAAGCCGGCATACATTAGATCCATTCTTGCCAACAAACCATATGCTAACGCCTTACTTGGACGACCCGTATAGTTAGCAGCCTTAGCAATGGGCACAGAAGCCGACCAAGGCATCAAGCGTGCGGCCTCTTTGAGATCAATACGCAGTTGTTCAAACACCACATTACGATCCTGCTTCTCCGTATATAGCACCTCGGGATTATAGCCATTGAAGGACTCAAAACTTGCCGGCACATCACCCCATAATTTCACCATTTCGAGATAACAGAAAGAGCGTAGTGCAAGCGCTTCTCCCAAGAGATATTTAAATGTAACATCCGTGGTATCTGAATGCGCACGAATACCATCTATGACGACGTTTGCTCGCTCAATAGCCGAGTTGAGATATGCCCACGGGTCTTTACCGTTAGATGTCGACAAATTACCTGTGCCTCCAGTCATGTTATATGCAGCATAATCAGCATCCTCAGATTTTGAGCAGTGCTCGATATCTGTATTCATCGCCACATAGCCGCCACAGAGACGATTTCTAAATGATTTATCCTCTCCAAAGGTATTATAAATAGCGCCGATTGCCTGCTCCGTAAGGTCTGCGGATTTGAATACTGCCTCATCCATTGCCGAAGGAGACTCGGTTTCGAAGAAATCTTTCTCACAAGCGACGAGTGTCAGTGCTAAAGCACCTAAAAGAAAATATTTTGCTTTCATAATCATTAGAATTTACGGTGATTAGAACTGGATATTCATACCAATATTGATACCTCTACTCTTAGGATATGCCGAGAAATCCACACCCGGAGTAAGCGGGTTTTTGCTCGAGCGAGTATCCACTTCAGGGTCAAGACCGCTGTACTTTGTCGCACAGAACAGATTGCTTCCCTGAACATATACGCGGATGGTATTGATTACCTTGGTTTTGGTCATCCATGCTTTAGGGAGCGAATAACCAAGCGTCAGTTGATTAAGGCGCAAGAATGAGCCATCCTCCAAATCCTGATCTGTCACAACATAATGCGACATGATCGGGCTATAGGTTGTCGCGCCCTTATCTCTATTCATCTGATCCAGTTGATTAGCGAATTCCACATACTCATCGCCAAATACCAAAGTGCTTGATGCATAAACATCCGGCATATATTGACCTTGTGCAGAGAACAACGAATAGCGATTATTGTAACTCATCGCTGAGATGAGG
The DNA here is from genome assembly GCA_017557345.1 of Paludibacteraceae bacterium. Lineage (GTDB taxonomy): Bacteria > Bacteroidota > Bacteroidia > Bacteroidales > Paludibacteraceae > Colicola. Next base: position 27,526 of record JAFYZR010000068.1, read on the forward strand.
TTGCGCATTTTCGTTTTTTCTGTAATGGTGGTATATTCCATTTTGGATAGGTTGAGAATCTTATTTCCAAAAGCAAAAGTGAAATTAGCAGCAAGATCGAACTTACCCCATTTATCTCCACCTATATTGAAATTGAGATTAATACCACCTGTATGCGTAGGAACGGTGTTGCCTAAAATAGTCTTGTCCTTTTCATCGATAACACCATCTTCATTTAGGTCTTTGAACTTAATCGATCCAGGAACTGGGGCATTTGTCAAGAAACCGTCGCCATACGTAACTACGCCATCCTTAATACCCCATGCGTGCGATGTGGCAAGATAACTCTGGAAATCAGCTGCTGTGTAATAACCGTCCGTTACATAACCATAGACATTGCCGACAGGCTGTCCAACCTCTAACAGGAACTCTGCTGTAGTTAAATATTCGGATGATCCGAAACAACTGGTTTGCGCAAGCATGGATGTAACATTACCAAGGTCTTGTACACGAGTTCTATTGAAAGAGATATTACCATCGATGGAGAGGTTATAACTCAAACTCTTTGATTTATGGTCAAGAATAATACCTTTGACGGAGAACTCCATACCCATATTACGGGTTGAACCGATATTCTGATATTGATAATTATATCGAGCAGGCATGATTTGACGAATAATCAGGTCTTTGGTAGTATTCCAATAGAGGTCGATTGTTCCTGTAAGACGTTCATTGAAGAAGCCGTAATCAATACCAAAGTCACGCGTGATTGTTGTTTCCCATTTGAGGTTGGGATTAGCTGCGATCTTATCACTTCCTCCTACTACAAGAATGTTACTTGTTCCTTGTCCCAAGTCGAAATATGTCATCTGCTGTGAAAGGAAATCAGGATGCAGATAGCCCAAATCCACATTGTTATTACCGGCCATACCAAGTGACAAACGGAACTTCATATTGCTCAACCAAGATGAAGCATCTTGCATAAACTCCTCATCAGACATACGCCAAGCAACTGCGCCCGATGGGAAATAGCCCCATTGATTACCCTTTGCGAAACGCGTCGAGCAATCTGCACGGAACGTTCCTGTGATGTAATAGCGACCTTTATAATCATAGTTGGCACGAGCCAGGAAGGATAGCTGGTTATCACGCGGGTTGATATAATTCGTAAATTCAGAGTATGCCGCTTGCCCCATATAGTTAAATATCTCACCATTGAGCACATCATAACTGCCTTTGTAGCCAAAGCCATACTCATTCTGTGTCTCGCCTTTGCGGATAACTGTCTCCTCTCCGACTAATACACTTACGTTATGATCACTATTGAAACTTTGCTTCCACTCAAGCGTATTATGATTTGTCAATGAAGAACGGAGTTCATCCGTCACTTGAATCTGCGCCGTTCCTCCTTCTATTCCAGGACGACCCGTATTACGCGAGAAATACGTAGTTGGACCATAGTAACGATCGGTCGTGATATGACGAGATTCGTATCCCAAATCCACTCGCGCAGTAAAATGCTTCGCAAACTTATAACTCATATAACCTTGGATATTCCATTTTTTATCCTGCTTGAGTTTATAGTTATCGCGGATGGTGGTCAGCGGGTCATAGAGCGATCCGAAAGTCTCATCCTCATCCTCTACTGTACCATCATTTTTCGAGAGTAGTTTGGTCGGGGTATATACTACGCAATTACGCAAACGCGATTCAGTAGTCGTTCCGTTATCCTTGATAGCATTCGAACCCGACCCAAGCACTTCTGTGCTCGTGTAACGAGTAGTAAAACCAATGGTGAAATTCTTGAACGGTTTGAATTTCGCTTTAGCTGAAATATTATTGCGGGTATAGTTAGACTGCTCCATAATTGCCTTGTCATCTATACGATTATAAGACAACGTAAAGTTAGCATTTTTGTTACCACCACTCATGCTAACCGATTGATTAGAATTAAAACCTGTACGACCGAACGTTTGATCTTGCCAATCGATAAAGGGATGCAAGGAAGCATCCGTATATTCCGTCAACAACTCCGAAATGGACGAGTTTTCCACCTCTGATGGGTCTTTGTATTTCGTATCATTATACACTTTATCAAAATAGGCATAGAAATTGCTGCGAAGACCGGAAAGAGAATGGTCTTTCTGATAAGCCCATTCGTATTGCATAAGGGCGAATTCCTCAGGATCCAGCACTTCATATTTCTTGGCTATTTTCTTCCATCCGATATAACCGGAATAATCCACATGGAAAACCATCTTATCTTCATCGGAATTCGAATCCTTGGTTGTGATGATGATAACTCCGTTCGCTCCCTGCGCTCCATAAATAGCAGTAGCTGCGGCATCTTTCAACACATCCATCGAAGCGATGTCACTCGGTGCAATATCGGAGATAGAGCTAACCGGCATACCATCCACGATATACAAGGGATCGTTACTCTGTGTAAGCGATGTACCTCCACGAACACGGATTTTCACATCCGCGTCCGGACTTCCTTCTGTTGTTGTCACCGACACACCAGATAACTTTCCTTGTAATGCCTCTGCCGCACTTGCAACAGGAATATCCTTGAGTTGTTCTGCACTCACAGAAGCAACAGATGTTACCACATCGCGTTTCTTCGTTGTGCCGTATCCCGTAACAACCACTTCTTCGAGCACTTCGCTATTCTCTGACAGCACTACATTCATCGTATTGCCAGTGATGGTCAATTCCTGCGTTTGCATACCAATGTAGGAAAAAACAAGCACTTGCGCATCATCCGGAACATCGAGTGAATAATTGCCATCAAAATCCGTAACAGTACCGATTGAAGTACCTTTAACGACCACAGAAGCCGAGATGATAGTCTCGCCCGTCGGATCTTTTACTGTTCCTGTGACAACACGAGCTTCCACAACCATACCCATCAAGAGGACAGTTGAAAGCATCATGGTACGGAACATACTGAAACTCTGTTTCATAAAGAGAATTTGTTTGTATTGATATTAAGTTAAATGAATTCTATTCACTATTTGGGCGCAAAGGTACAAAAAAAACGTCAATCTTTTGTGGAAAAATTGACGCAAAATTTACACTATTGCATTTTTTGCTATATTTAGTTATCAAAAGGCGCTGCGTAGGTACATCCTTCACGCCATCTGGAACATCCGTAGCGCGTTTTACCACGAATGATAAGTCCCTTTCGACAAACCGGGCAAAGCATACCTGCTTTGTTTGTTTTGACATCGCGCACTACGCTGGACGTCATATCTTTGAGTTCATCGAGAAATTGCTGGGCAGTATAGTCTCCGCGTTCTATCTCGCGTAACTTTTTCTCCCAAAGTCCAGTCAGTTCTGCCGATTTAAGAAGCGGCGAGACGATAGTATGAATCAGGTCTATTCCCACATCTGTAGCACGCAAAGATTTGCCCTGTTTTTGGATATACTTCCGCTGGTAGAGTTTTTCAATGATAGCCGCACGAGTAGAAGGCCGTCCAATACCATTCTCCTTCATCGCATCGCGCAACTCTTCATCCTCCACCGTCTTTCCCGCAGTTTCCATAGCACGGAGTAACGTTGCTTCGGTATAATATTTAGGTGGAGTAGTCGTTTTCTCTTTCAATTGCGGAATATGCGGTCCACTTTCTCCTTTTGTAAAAGTTGGAAGCGACTTAACTAATTCTTCTTGATTTTCCGGAGTATCAGGAGTATCCTGCGTTTCCGGTTCTTCTTTTTCAAAGACCGCCCGCCAACCTTGTTTGAGTACCTCGCGCCCTGTTACCTTGAAGTCTATCTCGCCGGCTTTAGCAAGAACGGTTGTGTTGCTCACTTCACATTCAGGATAAAAAGCCGCAATAAAATGCAGAGCAACAAGATCATATACTTTCTTCTCCTCTGCCGTCAGACCTTCAGGACGTTGCCCTGTAGGAATAATAGCATGGTGGTCTGTGACTTTACTATTATCGAATACTTTCTTCGATTTAGGCAATGATTCAGCACTTTTTTTACCATCTGCTTTCAATCCTAAAAGAGGCTGGACTTGTGGGAAATAGTCCTTTATTCCGGCTAGAGTGTTCGGCACTTTCGGATAGAGGTCATCGCTAAGATATGTTGTATCTACACGCGGATAGGTAGTCACTCTTTTCTCGTAAAGAGACTGTATTAATTGAAGCGTCTGCTCTGCTGAATAAGAAAACTTCTTGTTGCAATCTACTTGCAGGGACGTTAAGTCATATAGTTTTGGTGCGTACTCAAGCCCCTTTTTCTTTTCAACGGATGTGATGGTCAATGGCAGATCTTTGATCGAATCCACAAGCGCTTGTCCCTGTTCTTCCGAGGTAATGGCATATTCTCCATCCTCAACCGGAATCTGTGCATTAAAAAGTGTGCTGCGGTATTCTGTTTTGAGTTCCCAATAAGTACGAGGAACAAAATTCTCTATCTCAGCCTGCCGTTTAACCACCAACGCTAATGTAGGCGTCTGCACACGTCCGACAGAAAGCACTTGTCTGTCTTTTCCGGTTCCTCGCGCGTACCTTATTGTATACGCGCGCGTGGCGTTCATGCCAAGCAACCAATCACCAATAGCACGCATCAGCCCGGCCTCATACAGATGCTGGTATTCAGATTGATCTTTGAGTTGCTGAAAACCGTCACGAATAGCCTCTTCGGTAAGAGAGTTTACCCAAAGACGCTTTACAGGGCATGCGCAACCTGCCTGCTGATATACCCAACGCTGAATAAGCTCTCCTTCTTGCCCGGCATCGCCACAATTGATTACCTCATCCGCCTGTGTAATAAGCGACTTAATGATATTAAATTGTTTGTGAACGCCTTCGTCACCTTGTACCTTGATAGAAAAACGAGGTGGAATCATCGGTAGCGAACCGAGACTCCACGCTTTCCATTGCTCAGAATATTCTTGCGGATCCAGTAGTGCACAGAGATGACCGAATGTCCAAGTTACTTGGTATCCGTTGCCTTCAAAATAGCCATCTTTCCGTTGTTTGGCACCAAGCACATTTGCTATATACGCGCCCACTGACGGTTTCTCTGCGACACAAACAATCATTATTCTCTATAGCCGTAGTTATAACCGGTACGCCCGCCTTTCACCGCATTCAATACGCACGCCACATTATGCATACGCTTCTGGTCAATGATTTGATTAATTTGCTCTATCATCTCCGACGAAGTATATTTATAGCGGCTGACAAAGATAGTCATATCTGCTATGCGGTCTAACAAATAAGTATCGCTAACAAGAGCTATAGGAGCAGTATCTACAATGATATAATCGTAACGTTTACGTAATTCCGTGAAGAGCTTATCAACACGCTCCGTTTGTAGCAATTCCGAAGGATTTGGAGGTATTGCACCACAAGGGATCACATCCAGATTTTGATGTTCACCACTCGGAATGATAATCTCATCCAGCTTTACATCCGGTTCTGATAGATAGTTGGTAAGAGATCCACGGGTAGGCAAATTGAAATATTCTGCCAACATCGGTTTACGAACATCGAGACCAACCAACGCCACTTTCTTATTGAGAAGTGCCAAAGATAAAGCCATGTTACTTGCCACATATGTTTTACCTTCGTCATTGACACAAGAAGTCACTAAGATAACCGGCGACTTTATATCCTTAGAGAGTGCAAAACGAAGATTCGTACGGACAAGTCGGAATAATTCCGCCGAAGTAGACTGTTCTCCATCTCTTATGGCAATACGTGGGCGATGGATATCTAAAGCCAACTGACCTAAAACAGGTGCCTTTACTTGGCGCTCAAAGCCGGCCAGGTCGTCTATCTTATCATTAAAGATCATGAAAACATAGAGTAGTCCGGCAGGGAATATCAGCCCTAAAATAAAGCATATCATCAACAGCCGCAGCAGTTTCGGATTTTTGCTGCGCACATCACGTTGCGGCACATCCACTATTTTCGCCGGCATTGATGTGGCTGCTAACATAAGCGCATTTTCCTCGCGCTTCTGATAGAGATAGAGGTATAATCCTTCTTTCAATTTCTGTTCACGTGCCACGCGGACATACTCACGCTGCTGTTCAGGAGCCTCCTTGATTTGTTGGTTATATTTAGTGTCTTGCGCCAATAAACTGCGTTTACGTATCTTCAAGCTCTCACGCACCGCCCCGATAGAAGCAATGATGTTCTGGCGCATCGTCGCTAACTGCAAGTTCATTTGCTTGATAACCGGGTTCTCTTCCGTAGCCGTACGCTGAATACGCATACGCTGGAGTTGCAACGCGTTATAATCAGAGAGCGCACTAACAAGTGATTCATCAGAAATACCTAAATTAGCCGGAATCAAATTATTGCGTTTCGTATCGTCACGCAAGAACTCATCTACATATGCCACCAAACTCAATTGTGTCTCTATCTCAACCAACGCACGTTGCTCCTTGTTGCTTGCCTCGAGGAATAACTGGGCCTGTGTGCTGATATCTGCAATATTATTCTTCTCTTTATAGTCTGACAGATTTTGTTCCGCATCCGCCAATTCTTCCGAAATAATAGCCATACGTTCGTCGATAAAAGCAGCAGTATTGGTTGCTATCATATTTTTATCCACTATGGCGTTGAGATTATATTGGTCTATCAATTGACTCAACAATGCCTTGTCTCGTTCCGGAACCGGAGAAGAAATGGAAAGGTTGATGATATTGGACTCTTTCTTATTCTGGGAAATTTTAATCTCTTTACGGAAATTGGAAACCACAATTTCTTTACGAGAGTGCACAATACGATAGGTTGAATCCGGACTCAAAGGACGATTCGCATGAAGAGCAATCGTACCAACGCACGTCTCAAATGGTTCATCCAAATCATTGACCTTATTCGTCGAGAAATTGACATAACCCATTCTTGTCTTTATCTTATATCCCGACTTCAATGGTTTTACAGTCACCACAAATGTCTGTAATTCTGCATCTTCTGTCAATTGGATACAATCTATTTTCAACGAAGGATTGCGAAATTCTGTTTCCCAGCGCCATCCATTTCTTACCGCTGTTGGTTCCCAGATATTTAACGCATCGATAGCTTGATACAATAAATCACGGGAAGCGAATACAACCACTTCATCACCCGTAGCCGAATTGCCGGAAAGGCCTAACATCGACAATGCGTCAAACTGTGCTCCTCCGGCTTTTTGACGAAGCATCACACTTGCATCGGTCGTCCACTTAGGAGCCTTCCGCATATAATAAGCCATACCAAGTGAAGTGAAGCAGATGATTCCAATTACAAACCACCACCAATGCTCCAGCACCGCACGCACAATTTTGCGCACGTCTACCTCGTTTGCCACTGTATTCGTATTTTTATTTTCTGTATTTTCCATAATAAAAATTATTCAGGATTTTGAGGAGGTTCTGTTGTATTATTATTTGATTTAGTTAAACTAACCACTGTTACAATTACCGTTGCTGCACTTGCTACGGTTGAAACCATACTCAGCCACAAGCCGACATTCGCACTATTAACAACACGCACCTTGTTCGGAGAAACATAGATCACATCATTTTGTTGCAAGTAATAGTAAGGAGATGTGTACAAATTAACATCGCCCAGATCCAAACGGGCAAATTCCAATTTGCCATCCACTTCACGCGTGAGTAATACATTCTCACGACGACCGTAAGGCGTTAAATCTCCGGCTGCTGCAAGTGCCTCTAATATGGTTAACCGGCCGCGGCCAAGTGATACGTAACCAGGCTGTTTTACTTCGCCCAAAACAGACACTTTCGCTCCAATTAAATTCACTTTCACCATCGGATTGAGGACTTGCCGTTCCAATTGTTCGCGAATTGTCTGTTCTACCTCTACGCGCTTCTTGCCTGCCACAAAAATCTTTCCAAGAATCGGCATTTCTACATAACCATCCTCGTCTACGATATAATACTGTAGAGACGAAGTAGTCTGAATCTGAGCCGAACCGGGAGAAGATTGATTTACAGTATAGAGATTAAAAGGAGCAACAGCCTCTTTATCCAAGGCAGATACGACTATTGTTAACGCATCGCCACTACGAATCACAGTCTCCGATTGCGCGTCAAACTTCTTATTGATGGAATCCGCTATCTCCGGACTTGCATCGCGAAGATAGGTCATCTTCTTCTGAGTCACGCAACTTGCCGCAGACAAAGCGACAAGGCTAAGCAATAAAAAATGTTGAATTGATTTATTCATATCTTTTTTAACTCTTAAATATCTCGATATTTACCCAATTTCACAATTAAGCGTGCAAAATTACGAAAAATAAATGACATACGCAAATTTTTTGTAAATTTATTTGCATATATCACAAAAAAGCAGTACTTTTGCATGACATTTTGGCAGATTGAGTATGACACAACAGGAATTATTGGCCATAAAGCAACGTTTTGGAATCATCGGGCAAAGTCCGCTTTTGAATCGTGATATTGAGGTAGCCGTTCAGGTTGCCAAGACCGATTTAAGCGTCTTGATAACAGGAGAGTCTGGAGTCGGCAAAGAGCATTTCCCGAAGATCATCCATGCTTTCTCTTCTCGCAAACATGGCGCATATTTTGCGGTTAACTGCGGAGCTATTCCTGAAGGAACGATTGATAGCGAGTTATTCGGACACGAAAAGGGTGCATTTACAGACGCGAAGAATGAGCACAAAGGTTATTTTGAAATCGCAGACGGAGGAACATTATTCCTGGACGAAGTAGGTGATTTGCCCTTACAGACACAAGTACGTTTGTTGCGTGTATTAGAGACCGGAGAATATTTGCGAATGGGATCAAGCCAGGTACGCAAGACCAACGTTCGCGTTGTGGCGGCGACAAACCTTAATATGCGGCAAGCGATTGACGACGGGCGATTCCGAGAAGATCTGTATTACCGACTCAATACCGTTGAAATCCGTGTACCTGCGCTACGCGAGCGGAAAGAAGATATACCTATTCTCTTCAAAAAGTTCGCCCTTGACTTCTGCAATCGTTATCAAATGCCGCCACTCTCGCTCAATGAAGAAGCTACACGCTTATTGCAAGAGTCATATTGGCGGGGAAATATACGTCAGTTGAAGAACTTGGCGGAGCAAATGGCGGTTATTGAACTGGATCATCAGATTAATGCAGATACTTTACGTCGCTATTTGCCTAAAGAGGAGAATCAGCAAAGTATTGTTCTGCGTAATCCGCAGCGAACACAAGAAAAAGACTACTCGCATGAGATCGGCATCCTATATAACATGGTGATGAAAAACCGTCAAGAGTTGGATGAACTGAAAGAATTCATTATGTCCGGCTCTCAACGAAATGATGCATTCACAACGCCGCCAACCATCATCACAGCGCCCACGGAAACATCCGTGCGTAAACCAATTGAGGCAGAAGATATCGAAGGAAGCCTGCGCGTAGAAGACGGAGAACGCGAACGCATTAAAAAAGCCCTTGAATTATCCGGAGGAAACAGAAAGGTAGCTGCAGAAAAAGTCGGACTCTCAGAAAGAACCCTTTATCGAAAAATCAAAGAGTATGGACTATAGGGCAAATCAGACTAACGAGACACTATCGAGAGAGTATCGGATCGGTGGCATCACGGGGTTATCTCGGTGGAATCCTAGACAATACACGTGGTTAATAGGCACTTTTGTGCTGCTTCTCTCCTCATGTTCTATCAGTTACAAATTCAACGGAGCCAATATAAATTATCAAACAACCCACTCTATCTCTATTGCGGACTTTCCAAATAACGCCGCGATGGTCAATCCTACGCTCAGCAATAATCTAACCGAAGGAATCCGCGATTTATATCAACGCCAAACGAGGTTACAAGTGTTGCGCAAAGGCGGAGATTTGGAGTTGGAAGGTGAAATCACAGGATATGACATCTCACAAGGTGCTATCGGCTCGGATAGCTATGCGACGGAGAGTAAACTGACAATAACGGTAATGGTGCATTTCACCAATAATATCTATCCGGAAGAATCGTTTGACAAGGCGTTTTCGGCTTACCAGACCTTTGATTCCAGCCGATTGCTAACGGATGTGCAAGATGAGTTGTGCGCCATTATTATTAAGGAAATCGCAGAGAATATTTATAACGACACGGTCGCAAAGTGGTAAAAAATACAAAAAAACTTGCGTATATCAAAAAAAAGCAGTACCTTTGCAGCCGATTTCGCAGAAATGCACGTAAATCTATAATTGTAAATCGAAAAAATTAAATATTATGTACATTTTTATTACTATCTTAATCGTTATTGCCGCCATACTGCTGACGCTGTTGGTGTTAGTTCAAAATAGTAAAGGCGGTGGTTTAGCTGCTGGCTTTGCAAGCGGCAACCAGGTAATGGGTGCTCCGAAAACAGCTGATTTCTTGGAAAAAGCAACATGGACGATTATCGCCTTGATTGTTGTTTTCAGCATCGCAGCTGTTGGTTTCAGCGCTGGTCAACGCGCTACTGTTGAAGAGCAATCTGCTATTCAAGTAGAGGAAGTGGCTACGCCTGCAGCTGATATCCCTGCTGAACCTGCTGAATAAAAAGTTACAGCAGTTCTTTGAGCTTGCGATAAACGAGGTGAATGGGGAAACCCATTACATTGAAATAAGAACCCTTCATCTGCGTGCAAGCCACATAGCCAATCCATTCTTGGACTCCATAAGCACCGGCCTTGTCTAAAGGTCGGTACTTTTGTACATAATGGGTTATCTCATCATCTGAAAGGTCTCCGAAAGTAACATCCGTTTTATCAACTACTGTCTCTAATTCTTTGCCTTTTAAGGCAAATGTAACAGCGGTATAAACCTGATGAGTTTTATTGCGGAGTTGCTGCAGCATTGCTATCGCTTCAGATTCGTCATGCGGTTTACCAAGCATTTTGCCGTCTAACCAAACGATAGTATCTGCCGTTATGAGAAGTTGATTTTCTTGAAGTTTCGATTCATATGCCCGCGCTTTCGCCCGCGAGATATGATATGGAATTTCGCCTGCTTGCAATGAAGCAGGAAAAGATTCATCAGCATCAATCGATATAGCAGTAAAAGGCAGGTCTAAACCTGCCATTAATGCGCGTCTGCGAGGAGACTGAGAACCTAAAATAATTTCCATTAGAATAAATCCAATTGGGTATCTGAAGGTTTTTCTATCGTCATCGGCACACCTTCCACATCGATTGTTTCAGGGGCATCTGATGCTTCCGGTGTCTCGCCTTCTTCATCTTCCGATTCTTCCGAATCCGGTTCTTCTGGTTCCGGTTCCGGCTCTGGTTCTGGCGTGATATCTCCAAAAGAAGCTACTTCCAATGTAGTTACTCGCTTGCCTTTTGCCTTCGCCGATTTCTCATCGATAAATTCTTCCATCAGAATCTCCAATGGTTGCTTGTTTTCATCTGCGAAAATGACCCGGAATGTAGCCTCAGCACGATCAGAAAGCAACATAATGCGCGATTCTGCATCCTCGCCTAACATGGACTGCACTTTCGCGTTCGCATCATCCAATTTGAATCGTTTGCCGTAATAATATTTCAGTTCACCGTTCCATTGAATGAGCGACCATACTTTATCGGGATTCCATTTCTCGATGCGCAGGATATTATCCTCGAAGTGTGCCGTTAGATCGAAGGACGTGGTATAATAGGAACCATCCTTATTGATAACGAGAATACGATCATCATCGTAGAATTCGCCCAGATAAATGCCATGTTCATCATAGTTAACACGAAGCACATCAGGATCAAACCATACTTTTCGTCCGCCGAGAGTAGAATGGCCTTTTTGCTTGAGAGTAATCGACTTTACTTCGAATTTCGTCAGCACATTTCCTCGTGCTGTACGTGATTTGACAGCTAATTCAGACAAGTCTTTGCATACCTCAAGTTTCTTGAGATGCAATTGCGGTTTAAGGGCAACCTTGATAACTTCCGCCTCGCCATTTGGATTGACTGTAAAATAGACGACTTTCGAACCCGCCTTACCTTGAGTCAGGTCATATTCCTTATCTTTAGCAACGCCGGTGACATTGAAGCGCTTCATGAAATAAGTGCCCTTCTTGCCATCACGATAAACAACGTTATAAACCGTACGATCGTCCCCACGTTTGAATACGGCAATATGAAGGATATCCGTTCCTACGAATAGTTTCTCCGCCACCTTCATAATTTTGTATTTGCCATCCTTATGGAATACGATGATATCATCAATATCGGAACAATTGAAGAGGAACTCATCTTTCTTGAGGCCGGTGCCAACGAATCCTTCAGCGCGGTTGATATAGAGTTTTTCATTATTCTCCACTACCGCCTTAACATTGATAGCACCGAAGTTGCGAACTTCCGTTCGACGAGGATAGGCTTCTCCGTATTTCTTCTTCAGCATCTCAAACCAAGCAATAGTATAATCCGTCAGATGGTTGAGATTTTTGATGCATGCTTTAATTTTCTTTTCGAGATCCTTCATCAACTCGTCCGCTTTCTTGGAATCGAACTTAGTAATACGGATCATACGGATCTCAAAGAGTTTCTCGATATCTTCCGTACGCACTTCTCGGATGAGTTGCGGCTTGAACGGTTCGAGAGCGTTATCCACAAACTCAATCAACTTCTCCTTATTCGGCGCGTTCTCATAGCCTTCTTGCTTGTAGATTCGATTCTCGATAAAGATCTTCTCGAGGGATGTATAGAAATATTTCTCTTCCAATTCACCCTTCTCTATCTCAAGTTCCCATTTAAGAAGCGCCTTGGTGTTATCAGTCGATAACTTGAGCAGACTGCTGACAGAGGTGAATATCGGTTTTCGATTCTCTACGACGCAACAGTTGGGCGATATATTAACCTCACAGTCTGTAAATGCATAGAGTGCATCTATCGCTTTATCAGAAGAAGATCCCGGGGCTAATTGCACAACTATACGTGCCGAATCAGCAGTAAAATCATCTATCTTACGAATCTTTATTTTACCCTTTTGATTCGCCTTAAGGATAGTCTCAATTATTTTGGAAGTAGTTGTGCCAAATGGTATCTCGGTGATGATAAGAGTTTTATTATCATCGGCTTTCGTGATACGCGCACGTATTTTGACAGATCCTCCTCGTTCACCGTCGTTATATCGAGTGACATCAATGATACCACCCGTTGGGAAATCCGGGAACAACTGGAACTCCTGATTGCGCAAATAAGCTAGTGAGGCATCGCACAATTCATTGAAGTTATGCGGCAAAATCTTCGAGTTCAAACCGACAGCGATACCTTCTACACCTTGCGCTAACAACAATGGGAATTTAACAGGAAGATGGATAGGTTCGTTCTTTCGTCCGTCATAGGACTTCATCCATTCGGTTGTCTTAGGATTAAATACCGTTTCGAGAGCGAACTTAGAGAGTCGTGCCTCGATATAACGCGGAGCAGCTGCTCCATCACCTGTAAGGATATTGCCCCAGTTACCCTGACAATCGATAAGCAAGTCTTTTTGACCAAGCTGGACGAGTGCATCTCCGATAGATGCATCACCATGCGGGTGGTATTGCATTGTCTGACCGACGATATTGGCAACTTTATTATACTTGCCATCATCAACGGTCTTCATAGCATGCAAGATACGCCGCTGTACAGGCTTGAGTCCATCCTCAATTGCCGGAACAGCGCGCTCTAGAATGACGTACGACGCATAGTCCAGGAACCAATCCTGGTACATGCCGGTCAGATGATACTTCACAGCATCATTAAATCCACCCTGGCCTGCCATGCCTTAGTTATGCTTTTTTATTGATAAAAATATATGCCAGTATACCTGCTACCTCCAGCGCTATGCCCGTAACGAGCAGGCCATTAGTTTGAAGAGCATACTTATAAACAATCAGGCATACCACACCCAAAAGGAGGAGAATAACTCCCAAATACTTCTTGAAAAGTTCCATATATAACGCGTTATTTTATGTCCAATTCCAATTTTGCGTGCAAAATTACAAAAAAAAAATGACATATGCAAGTTTTTGTCATTTTTTTATCGTACAAATCGATAAATTCCTCCGGGAAGCGATCGAACAAGTCCCTGTATCTCGAGAAGAACGAGATCGGATGACACATCTGCATAGGGTTCTTCGGTTTCCATAACAATCAAGTTAATATGCAAGCCTTCTTCCGCCTCTTGCAGTTTGTTAAGGATGGTTCGTTGGCGTTCCGTCAAATCATCCATCAGTCCGATAAGTTGTGTTTGAACAGGTTGTGTAGGTGTTTGGCGGGTCTTCCACCCCATTACATCAATCAAATCATCTGCACTGTCAATGAGATGTGCGCTATTGGTTCGTATCAGATTATTACAGCCTTTGGAAGACATATCATCCGGTCTGCCGGGGAAAGCGAAGAGTTCACGGTTATAATCGCTCGCCATGCTGGCCGTAATGAGACTACCGCCTTTATCTCGCGACTCTACTACAACAACAGCATCCGCCAAACCTGCCACTATGCGGTTACGCTGTACAAAATAAGGAGCAAGCGGTTCCACTCCTGATGGAAATTCTGTAAGCAGACCTCCATGTTTTAGCGAAGCTACTGCCTCCGGACGATGCCCATACGGATAGATACGGTCGAGTCCATGTGCCGGAACGATAATGGTTGGGATATCGCACTTAATGGCCGCACGGTGCGCCGTAATATCAATGCCATAAGCGCCTCCGCTAACGATGGTGACCTGCTCTAATCGCTCGCGCAATTCAGTAACCAGTTTCGTTGTCAGCTCTTTGCCTCTTTCAGTAGGACGCCTTGTACCGACAATCGAAACGATATGTCCTTCGGATGGATGCAAGTTTCCTTTTCCGTATAAAACCAATGGCCTGTCAGGGCATTGCCGTAACCGATACGGATAATTTTCATCCGTAAGTGTCCAAACATGAATGCCGTGCTCGTTGATCCATTCCAATTCCCGTTCGGCACTCCGCAGGCTCTTATCCATCTCCGGTTCATCGATTGCCTGCCATGCCGCCTCCGCAGAGCCATAATGCTCAACGAGAGAAAGACTTTTCCTCAAGCGAGTACGATAGAGGAAAGAAAGGGCAATATCGTAGATATAAGGATTAATGGCGGATAAGTTTTATCAATGCAACGAGGAATACGCCTATAAATGCGCCGAGAAAATCAGCCAGAACGTCCAGCCACTCTCCTGTACGTGTTTGTGTACAAGAGTATTGGAGTAATTCAAGCAGCGCGCCATAGACAGTAATGGAAAGACATACTATGACATATGACGCGATTTGCAACTTATGATTTGAACGATAAGATTTTATCACAGGAATTATCCATGTAAGTGTTAATAACAAATACATCATTCCGTGAGTTATCTTATCATGCAATGCTACTGTTTGCGGAACATTAGGTTGCTCCCAAAGGGAGACAATGGCAATACCGACCGTCAAAAGGACGGCCGGTATATACCCTACTATATGAGATTTATGATTGATGATGTTAATATGGATGGATTATAATTTTACACCAAAGCATAAATCACCAGCGTCTCCAAGTCCAGGAACAATATATTTATGTTCATTTAGAACAGGGTCGATAGCAGCGCACCAAAGCGTTACATCCTCGCTATCATTGAGCGCGTTGCGTAGATATTCGACAGCCTGCGGTGTCCCAATCGTGCAACACATGTGCGTATGGCGAGGTTTACCATGCTTAAGAAGCGAAATATAACTTGCTTCCATTGACATACCAGTAGCCAGCATCGGGTCTGCTATAACGAGTGTCTTTCCTTCGATAGACGGCGAAGCCATGTATTCGGCAACGATCTCGATATCTTCCTTTCCCTCCGCATCTTTCACTACGCGACGATAAGCGCTCAGGAAAGCATTCTCGGCATGATCAAAGATATTAAGGAATCCCTGATACAAGGGAAGTCCGGCGCGGAGAATGGTAGCCAACACGAGTGGCTCTGCTATGGTATTGACAGTGGCCTCAGCCAGCGGAGTTTGCACTTTTGTTGGTGTATAGTGCAATTGCTTGCTCATCTCTATGGCCATCACCTCGCCTATCCGCTCAATATTACGGCGGAAGCGAAGACTATCGCGCTGGATATCGACATCGCGTATCTCTCTCAGGAACTGGTTGAGAACGCTATTTTGTTCCGATAGATTGATGACTTTCATTATTGCATCGATTTAGCAGCTTTCTGCTCAGCTTTTACCAATGCTACGCGGTCTTTATGTTGTGATTCGAGAGCTGTCAAATCAGCATTCTTCTGGTTAACCTCTTGGAGGTAGTATTGTAAATTAGATTGGCTGGTGCTGATAGATGCCTCCAAATCCGAAACGGCACGTTGACGGTCTGCAACCTCGCGGAGCGAATAGTTCAATTCTTTCTGTTGTTTCTCCAAGAAAGCAATGTAATTCTCACGAGTTTCAGCATTCAACTCAACTTGTTTGCTCAGCGTCTGCTGTTGTTTTTGAACAGTTTGCTGCATGCTCTTAATCTCGCTTTCCTCTTTTGCATAGAGACCTTTGAGAGAAGAAGCCATTTTGTTAGCTTCTTTGAGCGAGTTCTCCATCTCTTTTGCATGAGCTTGCTCAACTTTCAGTTGGTTACGAGCAGCTTTCAACTCACCGGCATTTTTGTCCAAATCCTTAGCAAGTGCTTCCAAAGCAGCACGATACATGATAGGTTCGGACTGATACTGAGCGCGAAGAGCATTTAAGTCAGCTTCTGCCAATTGAATGTTTAGCGGAGTAACATGTTGAGCCATAGCTGTCAGGCTCAGCGCCATAAAGGCCAAAAAGAATACTTTTTTCATAATACTAATGATTTAAATTGTATATAAATTGGTTGGATTTTGTATTCTTCAGCAAAATTCGGGTGCAAAGTTAGTAATTTTTTTGCATATATGCAAATTTTTTTGTACCTTTGTAGCGTTTTTTAGAAAAAACTATGCAAAGCTACATTTATCAAGACGCAACGATTGCTTTTGTGACGGCTGCCGCACAGACCTGTCTATTGATAGAGAAGTGCTCAGAGCATGATAGAGAAGAATGGCGAGAACAATTATTGCGGTTATTACCGGTACTCTATCTACGGACAAGATTATTAGAACCCGCAGAAAAAATGCTGGACGAAGAGCCGCAACGGTTTGTGACTGAAGAAGATTATAACTATGTATTGGTCGGAATGCGGGAGCTATTATGTCAGGATGATGCTTATCTGGATGTATTTGTGGACCAAGGCATCTATACCGACGAAGTACAAACGGCATATATCTCGGAAGGTCTGGCAGATATTTATCAGGAACTAAAAGACTTGGCTGCAGCATTTCAAACCGGAGAAGAAACGATTATGAATGATGCTGTTGTCACTTGCCGTGAGGCTTTCGATGCACACTGGGGACAGAAACTGCTTGCAGTCATGCGCGCATTACATGCAATACAAGATTCATCATATTAGCAAAGAGTTGCTCCAATGGATGCCTGTTGCGGCATTTGAAGGAGAAGTCATTGTGGTTGATAAACCGGAAATGGTGGCTGATGCAGTTGCCTACCTGCGTTCTCAGAAAACATTAGGCGTCGATACAGAAGCCCGTCCCAGTTTCAAGCGAGGCACGCACTACCCTACTGCCCTTGTACAGATTGCAAGCCACGAGCGGTGTTATCTTTTCCGCCTCACGCACATCGGTTTGCCGGAAGAGTTGGCAGATATATTCGCAGATCCGAAGATATGCAAAGTAGGACTTGCTTTTAGAGATGATATCAACGGATTGCGAAGAATACGCAATTTTACACCGGCCAATTGTATTGACGTGCAGAAAATGGTTGTGCGTTACGGGATTTTGGATTTGGGATTACAGAAGATTTTTGCCATTTGCTTTGGCAAGAAGATCTCCAAAACGCAACAACTAACCAACTGGGAAAACAGTCATCTTACTCCGGAACAGGCGCGTTATGCAAGTACTGACGCTTGGGCAACACTTCTAATCTATGAAGATTTGCTAGCCCATAAACCTCTTTCGCTCAAGGAAGTAGAAGCGCTGCAACGAAAAGAGAAAGAGCGGATGATTGAACATCAGCAAGAGATTCAAGATCAACGGCTACGCGAGCAAGGCATTGAACCGCCGCCTCATATGACACCGGAAGAGCGAGAAGCGCATCGGGCAGAGAAACGCCGCGAAGCCAGAAAACGCAAGAGACAGCGTGCTTCGGCAAAGCGCAAGATTGAAAATCAAAAGAAAGATCAAAACAATACTACATCCTTATGAAACGAATAATCTGTGTTTTTTGTTCCGTATTTTTTGTTCTGTGTTCGTTCGCAGAAATTAAATACGTGTTTTATTTCATCGGAGATGGAATGGGTGCCAATCAAGTATTAGGAGCGGAGATGTATCGTTCGGCTTTACAAGGAGAGCCATTGGGACGCGTACAAACATTGATGACCACTTTCCCCTATTCCGGTCATGCTTCATCCTATTCAAAGAGCAACGGAATTACCGATTCTGCGGCTGCAGGAACATGTTTAGCGACCGGCAGTAAGACAAAGAACGGCATGTTAGGTCTTGGTGCAGACAGTACTCGTTTGACCAGCATTGCCGAGGAATTGAAAGCACAAGGTTGGGGCGTTGGTATTATGACAACTGTTGCCATCGATCATGCGACACCTGGCGCTTTTTACGCGCACGTGCCCAAGCGCAGTCAATATTATAAAATAGGTCAGCAACTGAGCGAGAGCCATTTCGATTTCTTTGGCGGAGCAGGATTTCATCACCCGCAAGGAAAGCATGATGACAAGGATGTGAATCTCTATCGTCTGGCTGAACAAAACGGATATGTTATTGCTCATGGTTACGATGAAGCACAATATCTATTAGCAAGTGATGAGTTAAAAACAGAAGAAAAACTTATTCTTGTCCAGAAAGATGATGACCAAGGCCCTAAGCATGGCGATAATTTGCACTATGCCATAGATCGTAAGGAAGGTGATTTGACTTTAGCACAGATAGTAAGCACGGCTATTCCATTTCTGGAGGCACGTCACGACCGATTCTTTATGATGGTAGAAGGCGGAATGATTGATTACGCATGCCATGGAGACGATGCTGCTACAGCTTTCGGTGAAGTATGGGATATGGATGAAGCGATGCATGTTGCATACGCTTTCTATGAGGCACATCCGGATGAGACGCTTATCGTAGTTACAGCGGATCATGAGACAGGCGGTTTGGCTTTAGGCAATAGCGATTATACCTTGCATCTGGATCAATTGCAATACCAAAAATGCTCATCGTGGGTGTTGAGTGATCTTTTTGCTACATTATTTGACTCCAAGAAGAAACCGTCTTGGGATGAAGTACAGACTATTTTCCGCGAGAACTTAGGTTTCTGGGATCAAGTAAAGATTAGTGCCGATGAAGAGAAAGAACTGAAAGCGCTTTATAAAGCAGCCTGCAAGAAGAAAGGCAAAGATACCAAAACGATGTATAAGACGATTAACCAACTGAGTGGCGCAGGTATAGCATTATTAGATAAAAAAGCGCATATCGGTTGGACGACATACGCTCATTCTGCTCATGCAGTTCCCATTTTTGCGATTGGTAACGGTGCAGAAATCTTCTCAGGCTGGCACGATAATACAGAAATCGTTCCGTTAATCAGAAAGGCTATTCATTAATCGGTATTAAGTCGGGGTTTAGTCGGTATAAAGTCGGTATAAAGTCGGTATAAAAAAGAGGGACGTTTTCGCGCCCCTCTTTTTCTATATCATCCTTTGTGAAATTATTTCACAAGTTGTCCGGTAACGTTGAAGATCTGACCATTCTTGATGATGAATACCTGACCATTCTCCAATACCTTCTCTACCTTAGCATTAGCATCGGTATTATTGATTCCGGTAGCAGGGCTATTAGCATCAATCCAGATGTATCCGCCAAATGCTGCCCAATTCTCATCGTAATTCGGTTTGAAGTAAATGGTCTTAGCAGCACCTGCGTGATCAGCATCAACGATGTACTCATTACCCAAACCATCAGGATACCAAGTCTTGATTTCATCATTCTCTACGGATACCACTTTGATGTGATCGCTAACCGCCAATGCTATGGTAAGCATAAACTCACCATCTGCATCCGGATTAGCCTCGAACTTAAGATCTGCGCTGAGAGCCTCTTCATCCCAACCTGTTTTACCAATCAGATAGTAGCCGTTAGCAAGTGTCGGTTCCGGTTTTGCCGGGAAGGTGATTTCGAGAGCGTTATCTGCGAATGTCCAAGTGAAGGTATAATCACCTGCGATGTCAACAACAACCAACATATTATCATCCACATTGTCAACGATGTCAGTAGCGCCAACGAATCCGCGGTGATAGAGGTATCCATTGCTACGCCATCCGCCGTTAATCATCATCTTGAAGGTCAAGGTGTCACCATCTGCATCGCTTGGAACGAAATGTTTGGTAATAGAAGCAGACAATTTATCTTGTGCCAGGATCATATCTTCACCAACCCAAGGATTTTCGCCATCAGCCAAACCTTTCAGAACTGCCGTAGGATCAACCTCTACCGGCTCTTTGAATGTAGCCGTTGCGACGATTTCTTTAGTCTCAGCATTGAATGTAATCAAGACATCATACTTACCATCTTGAGGGATATTAAGTACATAGTTCTCTGCAGGCCAAGCGTTAGCCCAGTCATGATTCATAACAACTTTGAATTCTATATTGCCTGTTAGCAAGACTACATCATCTGCACCCCAATAGAATACACCGTTAACATCGTCAAATGGCATATCATTAGCGTCATCTGCAGGATCCCAGTTGCTTGTGAACAAAACAGCATCACCAGCAACGGTATAAACATCCGGAGCTTTATATGGGAATTCAATACCGAGCGAGTCATTAGCAAATGTCCAGGTGAATACATAATCACCTTCAACATCAACAACAACCTTCATGTTACCATTATTCTCATCGGTAGGTGTCACATCACCAACGATGCCAGCAGCACCGACGAATCCACGATGATAGAGGTATCCATTGCTACGCCAAGCGTCATCAATAAGCATTTTGAATTCCAATGTATCGCCTTCCGGTTTGCTTGGAATGAAATGCTTGGTAATAGAAGCCGTCAATTTATCTTGAGCCTGCTCCATGTCTTCACCGATCCACGGATTCTCGTTATCTGCCAAACCTTTCAGGACAGCGGTATGATCAAGAGCAACTGCCTCTTTGAACGTAGCCGTTGCAAGGATTTCTTGGGTTGACTCGTTGAATGTAATCACAACATCATACTTGCCATCTTGAGCAATAGCGAGAGCATAGTTCTCTGCGGGCCAAGCATTTGCTCCATTATTCCAGTCATGGTTCTTAACCACCTTGAATTCTACATTACCTTTGCGGAGGATAACATCATTCTTTGTCCAAGTATAGAGACCTTCACTCAATACCATATCATTGTCAGTATCCGTCTCATCCCAGTTGGAACCACAGAGCGAAGGAACACCAGCAACGGTATAGAATGCATCTCTTTCAACAATTTGGATATCCGAAATCTCAATAACTGTTCCGGCAGCAGCAAATCCGAAGTCAAATACAAAGATACCATTACCACCATCTACACCATCAAGATTATTCTTGGTATAAACATATGTTTCATCAGCTACAAGGTTAACGCTTGCTTCTTCATAAAGCAATTGACCAACATCTTGATACTTCAGCGTAACACCATTGACATTTTTATTAGCCAAGAACTTCAATGAGATATCATAGTATTTACCTGCTTTAGCAATCGGTCCCTGATAATGAACCTGTGCTTGCCATTGAGCCTCTTTGTACTTAACGAGGTTAACGATTATTTTCTCGTTAACTGCATCGTAAACTGCACTTGACTCATCATCAGAACTCCATCCGCTTGTAGTTGCCATAAAGGTCTTAACAATCGGAGTTACAACGAAGTCGCCTTCCAGTTCGAACTTCGTAGCATTGAAGGTAACTGTTACATCTCCCTTATCAGCAAGCGTGAAGCCGATATTACCGTTAATATCTTGCAAACCAGCAGCACGAGTCGTCAGATTTGCAATACCCTTAACATTGTTGTCCGGATCATCCCATGTTCCATCGAGCGTAACTTTCATTCTATAGTCACCAGCGGGCAGGTCTACGAAAGTATAGCTGTCAGCAGTTGCTCTAACTGCAGCGGCATTCCAAGCCTTTCCATCGCCAACCAAAGCAGCATTACCTGTGATGTAGTACTTAGCAGGAAGTTCGAAATCACCACTCATAGTAATAACAGTATCTCCGCTTACGATAGCAACGGTAACCGTTACATCACCATCGGTAGCCAATCTGAAAGAGATATTGGTGTTGCCACCCAGTCCATCATCTACGCCGGTAACGCCTGCAGGCGGATTAACAATAGCTTCAAATCCCTTTGAACCGCCGGCCCAAGTGCCATCAAACGTAACTTTCATCAAGTAATCTACACCAGCTTTCAAGCTCAATGTATAGGTATCATCGGTTGACTTAATTGCATCAGCAGCCCAAGCAGCAGCAGTTGAACCTGCGTCTTCTACCAAAGCCTGATTACCTGTGATGTAGAATTTAGCGGGTTCTTCGGCAGAAATGAAATAAACTTGAAGCGTACCATTATAATTAGCTACCACGCCAATAACATCGTATAGCTGCTCTGCTACGAATGTTTTAGCAATTTTAAAGTTATTGCGCAGCGCTATCGTTTGTGCACCAACCGTCATATTAAGGTTTGTTGCACTTGAGGTGGTAAACTCACCAGCTGCAACAGTAACACCTTTTAAGATGATGTATTTGTTAACGTCTGCAAGAGTAACCGCATTCAAAGCCTCCGGAGCAACAACTACACCTTCTGCTGCAGCTTTA
This sequence comes from Paludibacteraceae bacterium, assembly GCA_017557345.1. GTDB lineage: Bacteria > Bacteroidota > Bacteroidia > Bacteroidales > Paludibacteraceae > Colicola. Next base: position 50,339 of record JAFYZR010000068.1, read on the forward strand.
ACCGTAATAGCAGCTACTTGTGTCGAATTTGGCACGATTTCATGAAGGCCATTGTAAATAGATATTGCACCAGCAACATTTGAAAGCGTATCACCTGCATGCCAAGTTGCGTTAGAAGACAGATAGAGCAACGCAGGACCTGTTTCATCCTTAACATAAACGCTTCTTCCGTTTACGTAAGTTACAACTAAATCGTTAGCCAGAGCAATCTGATCTCCCGTTTCCAAACCATAAACCTCAGCACAATATTTTGCAGGGAATTTAATACCGAGCGAGTCATTTGCATATGTCCAAGTGAAGGTATATTCACCAGCCCAGTCTGCGATAAGTTTCAGGTTAGCTTCATTTTCATCATTAGCACCAGCTACACCCGGCCAGTCACGTTTTAATTCATAAGGTGCATCACCATTAGCTTTTGACCACCAATGCGCATTCTTGAGGAGTTTGAACTCATATTCACCTACAGCAAGTGTCTTTTTGAAAGAAGCAGTTGCTCCACCAGCAGCATCTACGAAGTCTGTTTCAGCAGCCCAGCCATCCCAAGCACCTTTTGCGGTAAATGCAGGATATTTCAACCAGTAACCATCGCCATCATCACCTGTTCCGGCAGTAGTAACGGTAAAGAGACTTTCAACAGAAGGCAAGTCAAGATCAATTGTTTGGCTCCATTTATCCGTCCAGTTGCCTGCAGTAGCAGCACCATCCAAGCGAACAAAAATGAGTTTGTCGTATCCCAATGGAATAGAAGTTTTGTACATGTTCGTTTCACCGGTAACTTCATCCATCAAATCGGACCAGCCATTGTCGGAATTATCATCACTCTTGAAATAATATACCGCATAGTTTGCAGGATAACCTGCCCAGTCAGCACTCAGTCTCAGATACAGATCCTTTGCTGTTGCTGCAACTTTATACGAATAGAATTCAATCTTACTTAAAACAAATGCATAATTTGAACTATTGCTATTCGAGACATTGAAGTCAAATTTGTAATAAGCATCCTTTGCCCAATAGTCTGCTGCCGGTTCGAATGTAATCGTTCCATTCGTATTCTTGGCAACAGTAAAATCTGTACCGGCAACAAGAGTCTTTGTCACTACATCTGCCGTAAAATCAGCATCTGATGCTACGGTCAGTTTAACAGAATTAACAACCAAGGCGTCAGATGTGGTTCCAGCGTGCGTAATCACAATTTGAGCAATAGCATCGCCCATTTTAGATTTGCCCGTAATGGTACGGTCAATATTAGAGATTGATTTCCCACCGATACGAAGAGCTCCGGTACCATACCAGTTACCCGGCACATTCCAATCCATACCGTCAACCGTTTGGTCACCTGTCTTAGTGTAGTCGGTAACGTTTCCACTTGAGAGTTTCTGTGGTGTAAATGTGTAGAACAAAGTGCCTACATCTGCCCACATTCCAACGCTAACGAATAGCGCCATCATAAAAGAAAGAAATTTTCTCATGATAATTGATTTTAAGTTAAACAATAAATTAATTAAATATAGTAATACTATAATGTTTCGATATGTTTCGATACATTTCGGGTGCAAAGGTAATACAAAATTTTGACATGTGCAAATTTATTTCATAAAAAATCACGTTTTGTCCCGAAATCTTAAAAATCGTACATTTTTTTACTCAAAGTTAGATAGGTAATAACCAGGTAATGCCCATTACTTGATAGTTACTTGCCAGTTACTTGACCTTTACGGGGCAAAATCTTAAAAATAGTAAACTTTGCGATTAGCGAATTAGCGAGTTAGCGAGTTAGCGAATTAGGGATTAGAAGACAAAAAGAGGGGCAAAGCCCCTCCTTTAATCATTATCATCCCAAATGTTTATTTCAGGATTGCGCCTTGGGCGTTATACTTAACGCCATTCTTGATGATGATCAGTTGGCCATCGATAAGCGATTTGGATGCCTCTCCCGACCTCCCCTGAAGGGAAGGAGAAACGATGTCTGTCGGAGTATCTTCATCCTCGGTAAAGAATGCCTCGACAGAATAGATGCCTTCTTCTGAATCGAGCGCAAAAGCATTCTCGTAGATATACATCTGTTGAACCGTAAAGACAGCCTCTGCCGAGAAGATTTGCTGGTAATAATCCCGGAGATCTTTTTGCGCATCGTTCAAGGCATCGCCTGCTGCAACATAATCGTCATAGACAGCTCTTTCGTCAGCAAAGAACTCCTCAACGCTCTTGTATGCGCCACTAAACCAATCGTACTCCGGATCTTCGCCCACGGCTTTCTCGAGTTCATACGGTCCCCATCCAAGGAATTTATATCCCTCTTTCGGCTCGGCTTTGATTTCCAACGTCCAAGTGGATGCAGGATTGAAGAGTTCGCGGATATACAAAGGCTGTGCATTAACGAGCGTAACAGTACCTTTTTCCTCATCCTGAGAGACAATCAGCGGTTGAAGGATGAACGGAGCGATATACATCGTGATGACGGTATCTTGGAAGATATCTACGCCATGATAGAAAGTCGTCGATTCATCATCACTCCATTTCACGAACTCATAGGACTTAGAAGAGAAATTCTCGAAGTTCAGGACCGTTCCTTCGTTGAAGGTACCTGCCATGACAAGTGTTCCGCTTTCATACTGAACGAATTCGTGACCCTCTGTTTCATCGTTATCAAACGTTCCAAACGAGATAGCCGCGAACAAATCTGCCTCGGAAATGCCTTCGTCCGGAATGGTTGCGATGTGAAGCGTGAGGGTGTAAACTACAGGCTCAGTAACGTTTAAGGTATATTTGGCGCCGGCAGGCCGGAAATCCTCGTTTCCATCAAAATTAGCCCAGATCTCTGTTGCTCCGGCCGCAACCAATGTGATAACACCCGTGTTCTCGTCAATCGTAGCCACAGAAGGATCAGAACTGGAGTATTTAACCGGCAGATTATCAGGGTTATCCAACGTCTTCTGCGTAAACGGATCGCCTACTGTGACATTCGTTTCTCCATCGTCGTTCCAAGCGAGACTAGCAAATGGCTTTTCCGCAAAAGTAACAACAATATTAACATCCTCCGTACCAATCGTAAATTGCCCATTTTCAATCGTTGCGCCTGTGCATGACACATTGCTCAGTTTCGAATCAGAATTTGGAGTGATAGTAATCGTCAAAACCGTTTCCTTCGGGAATTCCTGACCATTAGAGATGGTTTCCTCTTCCTGATATTCGTTAATGGCTTTAACAACAACCGTTCCGGAACCAACTCCGTCCGAGCCAAAATAGACATGATGGCGCTTTACTGTTACGTACACATCCGTATCAACCCAAGTGGTGCCATTGATCCGACCAACAACAGGACGAGCACCATCTCCATCGATAATAACCGGATCAAACTCCAGCAGATCCGTTACATCGGCCGTATAACCGCTTACGAACGTGCCGATAACGGTAAAACCTGTCGGATCCAATGACTCTCCAAATTCGTATTCCGTTTTGATTACCTTCTTCAGCAGCCACTGCGGTGGATGTTTCGACATTGAACGCATTGTATGCAGGCCGCACCCTGTACCAGGGAGAA
>JAFYZR010000069.1 GCA_017557345.1 Paludibacteraceae bacterium
AGTCGGAACGCGTTGTGCGCTACCGATCAGTTTGCCGTTCAGCTCAGGAATTACCAAACCGATAGCCTTAGCAGCACCGGTGCTGTTCTGAACGATGTTCTGTGCACCTGCACGGCTACGACGGAGGTCACCCTTACGTTGCGGACCATCAAGAATCATCTGGTCGCCTGTGTAAGCGTGGATAGTGCTCATAATACCGCTTTGAATCGGAGCGAATTTATGCAGAGCTGCAGCCATAGGAGCCAAGCAGTTAGTTGTGCAAGAAGCAGCCGAAATAACGGTGTCCTTTGGGGTCAAAGTCTTGTGGTTTACGTTGTAAACGATGGTAGGAAGGTCATTTCCTGCAGGAGCAGAAATAACAACTTTCTTTGCGCCGGCCTGGATATGAGCCTCTGCTTTAGCCTTGCTGGTATAGAAACCTGTGCACTCGAGTACTACATCAACGCCCAGCTTACCCCATGGCAACTCTGCTGCATTAGGAATAGCGTAGATAGTAATCTCCTTGCCGTCAACGATGATTGAACCCGGAGTAACAACAGTCTTTCCGTCCTCTGCGAGAACAGCGTCCTTGTGAGCAACAGTGTGCTTGCCCTCACCGAACTTGCCTGCGAAACCACCTTGAGCGGTGTCGTATTTCAGAAGGTGAGCCAACATCTTCGGGCTGGTCAAGTCGTTGATTGCAACTACCTCGTAACCCTCAGCTTCAAACATCTGACGGAATGCCAGACGACCAATACGGCCAAAACCGTTAATAGCTACTTTTGTCATAATTGTGTAAATTTTTAAGTTATTTGTGTATAAATTGTTGTTTGTCTCAAACTTAAGCGGCTACAAAATTACTGCTTTTTTTTTATATATGCAAATAATTTTGCATTTTTGTATTATTTTCGTCCAAAATCAGCTGGAATTTCGCCCCAGGATTTGGTGTCCCACTTATAAATTGGTGTTGTCCAAGTGTTGTCGTGAAGCCACATTTCCGCTTTACGAACCATGTGGAATAAATCTTGGTTGGATGCGTTCCACTCGATCTTCGTTTTACATCGTTTTTGGCGCAGCCATGCCAAAGCTGTTACACTATCTGTGTAAATGACCCAATTTAGGTTATACTTTTTGATATAAGCAAGCCCAAGCACGAGTGCAAGAAACTCACCGATATTGTTCGTCCCTTGCACAAATGGCCCACGGTGAAAAACTTCCGTTCCTGTGTCGGCAATAACGCCGCGAAACTCCATCACACCGGGATTGCCGCTACATGCCGCATCCACAGCCAAAGCGGGTAATATGGGTTTTGTGTTTGCCATTATTCTTAATTCTGTAGTCCCACCGAGAATCGAACTCGGATCTAGGGTTTAGGAAACCCGTATTCTATCCATTGAACTATGGGACCTAGCACCTACTCGGAAATTCTCCGTATTCCTCAAAGGTGTAATTGAGGAAGTCGTTCATCGGCTTTCCTGCTGCGGCTATATCGATGATTTTATCGATAAAATCGGGCGAACAGACCTCTTTGTCCGTTAGAGGCGTACTGAACGTGTAGCACTTATGTTTCAGCCAATCTGCGTGCTTGAATTCCGGATCGAAACCTGCCGGCACTTTCTTCAAAACTCCCCAAAACGGATCAAAATCCTGACCAAAATAGCGCTTCCAGGATTCTGAACCCATGATGTCTTCTACTTCCTCATAATTGGCTTCTATCTCTTTGCGCAAAGCAGTCAGCAGTTCCTTGCTCGGATCCCATATGCCTCCCGCAAACATACATTCACCGGGTTGAATATGGACGTAATATCCGCCACGCATGGAATGTTTGCCCCAGGTGCGCGGTTGGCCCGGTACACCGGCAGCAGGAAAACAGCCAAACCATTCTTTGTATGGCCGTTTGTCATGGGAAAAACGAACATCGCGATAGATACGCCAAATGCAATCCTTGGGTTGAAGAACGGCCAGAGAGGAATCAAGTTCGGACAAGCGTCGGATATACTCGGCTGAGAACGCCACAAATTGAGCATAGCATTCTTGGTATCGGGCTTTATTCTCGGCAAACCATTCGCGGTTGTTATTAGCCGACAATTCTGTCAAAAATTGGAGTATCTCTTTCACTAATTCCCTAATTCCCTAACTCACTAACTCGCTAATTCGCTAATCGCTAACATGCAGCGTTTCAAACCATCCAGCCAATAAGGTATCTCGACGCCAAAAGTCTTTTTGAACTTTGATTTGTCCAAAACGCTATAGTGCGGACGAGGTGTTTTATAGACATATTCTTCCGATGAAATCGGGAAAACATGGCATTTCGTTATGCCAGCCAGCGAATGAATGGCAATCGTAAAATCATACCAGGAACAAACGCCTTCATTCGTGAAATGGTATATACCCGGACGCCAAACAGACGACTCAATAACGGTAAAGATGGCTTGTGCTAAATCGGCTGCATAAGTCGGCGTGCCTATCTGGTCAAAAACAACGCCTAACTGCTCTTTCTCCTTTCCCAAGCGGATCATCGTCTTCACAAAATTATTGCCGAAAGACGAATAGAGCCATGCTGTGCGGAGTATAACAGCCTCCGGACAAACGGCCAACAGATTTTTTTCTCCTTCGTACTTCGTACGCCCATAAGCGGTTCGTGGTGCTACGGGATCTGTTTCCCGGCAAGGAACATGTTCGTCACCGGAGAAGACATAGTCTGTAGAAATATGAATCACACGCACTCCCTGACTTCCCAATACCGCCAAGGCTTCGCCATTAATCTTCATCGCGGTCGCTTCATCCTCTTCCGCTTTGTCCACATTCGTATAAGCGGCGCAGTTGACAATCAGATCAATCGCGTTTGATTGTACAAACGAAGAGACGGCATCAGAACTGGTAATATCCAATTCTTCTACATCTGTAAAAAAGTATGTATGTCGCGAATGGGAAACGCTCAAAACGCGCATCTCATTGCCCAATTGACCATTACTGCCGGTTATGAGTATATTCATCGAAAGTAGGATGTTTGGTGTCTTTGTCGCTAATGATTCGGGCGGTTTCCGGAATGCGCCAATCGATGGCTAACGTAGGATCGTTCAACTGAATGCCTCCTTCTGCTTCCGGATGATAGAATTCATCGCATTTATAGGTAAAAATGGCGCTCTCGCTTAATACGGAAAAACCATGCGCAAAGCCTTTGGGGATAAAGAACTGACGCTTATTCTCTTCGCTTAGTTCTACACCATACCATTGGCCGTAAGTCGGACTTTCCGGACGCAAATCAACCGCTACATCCAATACACGCCCAACGGTACAGCATACCAATTTGGCTTGGGCATAAGGCGGTTTCTGGAAATGCAAACCGCGTACTACGCCATAAGACGAGCAAGACTGATTATCCTGTACAAACTGTGCATCAATACCTGCTTCGCGGTAACGTTTTTCGTTATAGGTCTCCACAAAATATCCGCGCGCGTCACGAAATACCCGCGGCTCCAGGACTAATAGTCCCTCAATAGGTGTTTTTATTATCTCCATTTATACTGCGATTTTTCAAAAAACCTTTGCGGGTACAAAATTACTACAAAAATCGCACATATGCAAATTTTCAAGCATTTTTTTTGCAAATACGGAGTTTTACTCCGTGATTATTAAATGGTCTTAAGCCTTTCGGATAGTTTATATACGTTGTGCGAAGACCGTTTAATAATCGCAAGCGTCAGTATGACGCGAGTTGCGAAAATGCGCAATTTGCTATGTGCCGCGGGACGCGAACGTAAATTCGGAGGGAACCCACCCCGTAGGGGAAGGGGCGTGCCGAAGTTACTACAAATTTTCTCATTTCTTCCCTTTTCGTACTAACTCTACAGTATTATATACATAGTATATAATACCAACGAAATTATATGCAAAAATTAGTGCGTGATAAGTGCGCTATTAGTGCGCGGTAAGTGCGTTATTCTCGGTGGCTTTTACCTCCTTATAGGTAAAACCGCGTTGAAGAAGAAACCGTAGTCGTTTGTCTGGAGTATCTGATTTTCGCTGGACTATTAAAGAGCGCAAATTGGAAACATATGTCTCTTTATCAAGATTATCCAAAGCTTCTCTAATGTCGGATTCTGGTAATTGTAACGCACGAAGTCCGGCTTGGATTTTGATTCGCCCCCAACTCTGATATTCTACTTTGTCATGAACGTATGCACGGCAAAAACGAGCATCATTTAAAAAGTCATCTTCGCGTAATTTTTGTTCGATGAAATCGAAGAAAGTTGCATCTACGTTCCACTCGTATAACTTACGTCTGACGTCTGCTGCACAATGTTCCGCGCGAGAACAATAGGCTTGTGCTTTATCGAGTGCTTCGAGCTTGGATAATGCGTGGTTTGCCATAGATATCGTTGGTTATTTGTATGTCTGTATAGCCTGAATTATCAAGCAAATCGGACAATTCTTGCGGAAAAGCCTCATTGATTTCGAAAAATAAATAAGTCCCGAGATGTAATGATGCAATACGCCGATAGAAACGGAGCGGATCTTCATCCGGAACAAAAAGAGCCAAACCGGGTTCATACTGCAAAACATTCGGTCTCATCGATGATTTTTCGCTTTCTCGGATATACGGAGGATTCGAGACAATGACATCAAAAGTTCCGTTGAAACCGAAGGAATCGTGCCGTTCACCGGCTAAGAAACCGAGAAAATCGGCAAAAATATCCTTTTGAATGAAGCTGACTTCTACATTGTTTCGGATGGCATTTTCTTTGGCAACTTCGATGGCTTCTTCTAAGATGTCAATGCCCGTCACTTGCCATTCTGGATGACGTTTTTTGAGTGCAATAGCGATACAACCGGATCCCGTTCCTATATCAAGGATTTTCGGCCTTTCAACTTTTAACTTTAAACTTTCAACTTTATTTACCAATTCCGCTGTTTCCGGACGAGGAATAAGCGTTGCCGGAGTGACTTTTAAATCCAGTCCCGCCCATAAAGTGTGACCAAAAATATATTGAATTGGTTCAAAATTCAATAAACGGGGAATAATTTTTTGCATATTTGCAAAAAAAGTTGTATCTTTGCACCCGATTTGTAGCTCTGTACGTGAAAGCCCTGTCGTTTCTTCGGCTACCCACCATGCTAAAGCCTCCGCTTCATCGGCAGGATAAACGGACTCTAGTTGGGACTGGATATTAGCTATTTGAGACTTGATACTTGTCATTTCCGGCTGCAAAGATAGTAAAAAAAAATGGAATACGCAAATTATATTGCACGTTGTATTGAAATTGCTCGTCGAGGGGAGTATTATGTAGCGCCAAATCCGATGGTTGGTGCGCTTTTGGTGCGCAATTCGGATGGTCAGATTGTAGCGGAAGGATGGCATGAGAAATATGGCGAAGCACACGCGGAAGTAAATTGCTTCCGAAATGCGGAAACACTTTCAACTGTTAACTTTCAACATTCAACTCTCTTCGTTTCACTCGAGCCATGCAGCCATTATGGAAAAACACCGCCTTGCGCGAAATTGATTATCGAAAAAGGAGTCGGAAAAGTGGTTGTTGGAATGTTAGATCCTAATCCGCTGGTGGCAGGCAAAGGTGTGCAAATGTTACGCGATGCCGGAATAGAAGTGGTTGTCGGAGTGATGGAGAAAGAATGCCGCGAGTTAAATAAGCGTTTCCTTTGTTTGTATGAAAAGAATCGGCCGTATGTCATCTTGAAATGGGCACAGACTGCAGATGGATTTGTCGATATTCATAGAGATGTTCAATCGACCAAGGAACACTTGAATGGCGCTTTGGCTATTTCGACACCCGAAACAAAGAAATTGGTGCATAAAATGCGAGCGGAAAATATGGCGATAATGGTAGGAACTCGCACAGTATTATTAGATAATCCGCGCTTGCTGAATACCCATTGGGAAGGCAGAAATCCGATTCGGGTAACGATAGATAGGCATAATGTGATACCTCAAAATGCACGGATTTTGTCCGATGAAACCGAGACAATTGTGTATCGGGATCGAACCGATTGGCCGTTTATCACAAGCGACTTGGCGAAGCGGAATATACATTCCATTTTAGTAGAAGGCGGGCCGACTTTGCTTAACCATATTCTTGAAACAGGCATCTGGGATGAGATACATGTGGAAGTAGCGCCCGAATTGGTTATTGGAGAAGGAGTTCCCGCTCCGAAAATTGTTTTACCGACAGATTTTGAGGAAATAGACGGACATAGGTTGTATACACTTAAAGCATGAAAAGAACATTTACAATATTTTTGATTTCAACGCTGGCATTATGTGCATTTGGGCAAATCAAATTACCACAAGTGCGCATTTTGGAAACTCGCGGATGGAGTGTGCAACATTCCGTGATGAGTTGGGATTCGCTCAGCGTTTATTTTTCCGCACAAGCCCCGGGAGCAGCAAGTTATGATTTGTATATCTTGCATGCAGAAGGTTATCGATGGGGAGAACCGGAAAAAATAGAAGCGATTAGTACAGAGGAAGACGAACTCTGGCCATCTGTAAGTAGCGATGAAAGGATGCTTTTTTATGTCTCCAAAAATCAGCTTTGGCGCGCATGGAATAGAAACGGTCAATGGGCAGAAGCTGCACCATTAATCATCACCAAAGACGAAGATACAAAGCCTTGTATATTGGAGGATAACAAAACGTTCTATTTCTCGCGTTATGAGCAAACCAAGAAACATGAAGGCGCATGGCAGCAATTTGTCGCTACGATGATGGATGACCATAACTGGATTTTGCCTGTTGTCGCAGAAACGACTCCTACTGCGCAACCGATAGCAATCGCCATAGGTTCGTTGATAATGGAAAAAGGTGGTAGACCATTGACAACGGGAAAAGTGATGGTATATGATGCAACAAATGAACAGTTGATGCAAATAGCGCGTGTCCATCCCATGACAGGTCGTTGGCGGGTGGCCTTGCAGCCAAATAGACACTATCGCTTGGCTTTAACGGCCGAAGGATATTCATATCATTATATTGATGTCTGGACGGAAGGATTGGAAACCCGCGAAGAACGTGATTTCGGTGCGATAGCGCTTGACAACAATCTGGCATTGGCAGTAAATACCTATGACGAAGAGACGCAAGTGATTCTTAAAAATACGCGTCATAACTTGACCTTGGGACGTATCCATGAGATTCCTTTGAAGATGGCCGGATATGCGGATACTACGTTGGTGGTAAATACGAAACGCCCGATGGTTTTTACACAAACGGAATTGGATATGCCGATGCGTCCGTTGAAGAGTTTGCACCATTTTGTTGTCACAAATGCGCGGACTGGAGAAAAGATACCGGATGTCTCGTTGAGGCTAAACGGTCAACCGACGGCTGCCGATACTGCTTTGCGAATCAATAGAGAGCAAACGCTGCAAGCATCAGCACAAGGATACTTGTTCTATGACACCTTATTTAACACAGGTGCAAGCGCGCGCGAGCGCGTGATAACTATTCAGCTCCTGCCTTTGGAGAAAGATTTGGTCTTGCAACTGCGAAACATTCAGTTTGAATATGACTCGTATGAACTGACGGAAAGCTCAAATGATCAGTTGGAGGCTGTTGCTCAATTGCTCTTTATCAATCAGAGCTTGCATATTGAATTGTCCGCTCACACCGACGATCAGGGATCGGATAAATATAACGATCGTCTTTCTTCGTTACGCGGACAAGCGGTTGAATCATGGCTTACTGCTCGTGGGGTTGATACGAAACGAATAGAGGTTGTCGGGTATGGCAAACGGAAACCGCTGGTGGCAAATGATAGTGAAGAACATCGTGCGCTCAATAGGCGCGTAGAAATAAAGGTTACAGAATTTTAGTCTACAATTATGAGAAAAAATATCATCCTTTTGACCCTTTGTTTCTTGTGCCTGCATTCAATCGCACAAGAGAAATATAATGTGGTGCTAGAGAAAGCAAAGCAAGTAACACCTTATGAGGCTATTTATTTGCTGATGGATTATCAATATTGGTATCCGGAAAATGCAAGTATCTATTATCATTTGGGAAACTTGAGTTATGATTTGCTGCCGACCCGTGATCCGCTTCATAATTATCAAGAGTTGTATACTTTGCTTTATCAGGCACGCCTTTTCTATGGCAACTGTTTGCATTTCGCCAAAGACCAAAAGTTGCAGGGCTGGCAATATGCTGAGATCGCCAATGGTCAAAAACGCATCGAATATAGTGTCTTGGAGGAATATATTAATCCGAAGTTGGCAGATATAAAACGCCAACAAACAGCTTGCGATTCGATTCATAATAGTTTCGTTAGAATGGTAGAGCGCTATAATCGTTGTCAAATACTGTTTTCTACTTTCCTTATGCGCTACACACGCGAAAAAACGGCGCATATTCAGTTGCAACCGGATGAACAAAAGACATTATTAGCCTTAAAAACAGCTGCAGATAGTTTAGAGACGGATATAAGTGCTTATCGTAATGCTTTGGCCTTGCAGCCGATTAATGGCTATTCTCCGGAATTCAATAAAGAAGAAATCGTTTTATATCGTTTGGATGGTTTGACGCATACGGATTTCTTGCGCAACGATATATCACTTTGGGATTATAGCAATTGGGTAAGCGCTTTTCTGAACGAACAAAGAGATGTATATGAACGTTTATATGCAGATTTGCAGCATGAGCAAGGGCAATTGGCTTCGCAACTGAAACGCTATGAAGCGGGAAGACCAATCTCGGGAAATATAGATTATTCTCTGATGGGCCGTTGTGATCGATTGGAAATAGATAATGCGCAAGTAGATACCGTTCGTGCGATGCAAGAAGCGGTGCGTAACGGCGCGGCAGAACAAGCGATAGCGAAAAGTAAGGTGCCGCAAACAATTAGAGAAATGATTCCTTTGCTGCAAATTGCTGCTGAAAGAAAAGATGCAAAGACGGATAGTGCCTTACTAAAAATGAAAGCACATTTGATCGCTTTTGCACAACCTTTACAATCCCAACAGCAAGCGACATACACACACCCAATCTCAGGAGATGTGATTCAGTATAACGCGCTTCCGGATGAGCGGGTACATTGTTTGCTCCCGGATGATAAAGGATATAGATGTGTAATAACTGACGCAGACAATTCCACGAGTATATTGTATCTTCGCCAAGATAGGTCGGTTGAGCGTAGAATGCAAAGATTTACAAATGAACAGCCGTTAATATTTACTAAAATTCCAGGTAAATTATGGGCTTTAATTACAAATAAAAACGTGTATATCCTTCCATGATTTGTAATGACATACATAGCGCTCTGACTCCTCTTTTGGCTCGTTACGACGAAAACCAGATAATTGTTTTAATGGACGATAAATTATCGTTCGATTCTTCCTATCCAACTTTACGGTTGAAAATTGACGAAACGCATAAATCCATTGAAACGGTCTCAAGTATATGGAATTTTCTCATCGAGCGCAATATTACGCGCCGCGGAGTGTTGGTATGTATAGGTGGCGGTGTGTTAACGGATATTGGCGGTTTTGCTGCGGCTACGTATAAGCGCGGAATAGATTATATCAATATTCCTACAACCTTGCTGGCCATGATTGATGCATCATCTGGAGGAAAAACGGGTGTGAATTTTAAGGGACTGAAGAATGCAATCGGTTGTTTTGCACAGCCGAAAGAAACGATTATTTGGCCGGGATGGTTAAAAAGTCTCCCTTCTGCAGAATTTCTTAGTGGTTTTGGCGAGATGTTAAAAACCGGACTGTTGGATGAGCATTTATGGCTCAATCTGTTGCAATATGATTTGGCATCGATGGAAATAGAGCCGTTAACGTCGCTTATCGAGCAATGTATAGCGGTCAAAGAACGAATCGTGACAGCAGATCCAAAGGAGGACGGTTTGCGCAAAGTATTGAATCTGGGGCATACTTTTGGCCATGCTTTGGAAGAAGTCAGTTGGATGTTGCATGGCTATGCTGTTTTATATGGCCTTATCGCAGAATTATATGTAAGTGTGGTAAAGTTAGGTTGTCCGAAAGAGCCGTTACAGCAATTGACGCAAATCATGTTGCAATATTACGATCGTCCAAAATGCAATTGCAAGGATCGCCGGCAATTAATTGCACTTATGCAGCAAGATAAAAAGAACGAGCGTGCTGCTGAAATCAACTGTACGCTCATTCAAAATATCGGTTCGCCCGTTATCAATCAGGTTATCACACCTGACGAAGCGAACGAAGCATTAGAGTATCTTTTCTCCCTGTAGGGTATAAAGTCCGCTTTCCGTTTCCACAACAACTATTCCGTCGCGCATGATAAGATGTGCGTTTTGTTCTTGTTGATTTTGTGCATCGATGCCGGTAGCTTGTTCCTGCTTAATGATATAAAGCGTAAGTACATTATAATCATAGCTTACGATAACTTCTGTACGACGAGGAACATTTTTTATAAGGGATACATTGAATTTATTATCTATTGTATAGGTTTGTCCATTGTACGTCAGGCTTGTATTGCCCGTTATCACGGCATTTTCCAGAACCAAATAACGGCACACATCAACAGAATCGATGATATTTGGCGCATTTTCTGGAAGAACTTCCACGGTTTGATATTTGTTGAATGAAAAATCTTCGCTTGGCGATACTTCCGGCACACCGAAATAATTGATATAACGCCCGATCACATCGGAAAGTGTATGACCTTTTTCGACATCTTGTCCTTCCGTACCACGATTAAAGATTAGCATCGAACCTGTCGCATCGCGAACATAAACATACTTATCGTATTTTTTCGTCACAACAACATCATTCAGAAGAATAGTTGTATAGTCTTCTTGCGTAACAGCTTGGCTGATCGTAATCGGATTGATGCGATTAATAACAATCGGTACGCGTGTTTCAACTGTTCCGGATGTAAGAATAAGCGTATCTGTAAAATGCCCGGCTTCTGAGATGTTATAGGAAATGGTAAGAATGTCTCCATCTCTATCCAAAAGAGTCGATGAAATCGAGAATTTTGAGCCATCCTTGAGCGAAGCGGTAATTTCCTGATTCAGTTTGTTCGCGTTTACTTCAATCGTACGGCTTCCGATTGTTTCTTTTGCCATTCCGAAATTAACGAGTGGTGCAATAATGGCAGAAACATCTCCAATCGCTTCAACGCGACGGTAAAGACAAATTTCCGTTTGCAAACCGGTATAGCAAGCAAATATATCAGCCGTACTATTATATTGAATGATTTTGCTTTTGCTCGAACCAAGGTTTGTAACCACAGCTTTTCCTCCGTCTTCAATACTTATAGTCCAGTAGCCATAATTGCCATAAGCATCGCTTACCACATCATCCCATACAGCCAAGCGGTTTTTTGTCTGACCTCCTGATGCGACCAAATAGGCTTCTTCATAACGAAGCTCATCTTGGAAAATATAGGCTGTTGCACCATTCAAATCAGCGATACGCAAGGTATAAATGGCACTTTCATCTGGTTCTACTTGGTTGCGGTCGACAGAATAACGGCCTTTAATGGCTTTAATATTATTCTTGCTTACTCCCTCATCGAAATAGCCCATAATTTTATTTACGCCATCCTTGTTTACTCCAAAAATTACTTGGTCAGAATCTTTCAAATCTGTGATATCTGTCACCAATTGGTAAGTATCCATCGTAAATACCGAACTGCCGCCATTTGCCGAACGAATGGAGATGGTATTGATGTTTATTGCGTTTTCCGTACATGTTACCCAAAACTTAACCTTACCGGTTTGAGGAGTCGTGAAAATGATTACCGAATCGCGCATATTAACTCCTGAACCGCTTACAACCGGTTTGTTTATTTTAATGCTTTGTGCTTCGTTGTTTCCGACTTGCACATAAATATATCCCTGACCTTTTGATGAGTTCTGACAGAAATTAAAGGTGACCCGGCGAACTTGTTCAAACTCAAGAACGGAAGTTGCTCCGGCGCCGGTAGTTCCGGTTTTCACACTTACGCCTTTGGAATATGGCAAACCTTCAGCGTTAATATATCCCGAAGAATATTCCGAAGCTTCCTTATCGCAAATCCAGCCATCACTTGTGCGGTCACAAACAGTTGAACCAATTTCGCTGGCCCAAGTCTTTGAAGTAAAAGTGTAAGTGGTTATGCCTGCAAAAAGATACAATGGTACAAAAAATGTACAGATAATAAGTGCTATTTTTTTCATGGTTCTAAATTAAAAATGTTCAATTTCGGAAACGGTATCTCATCGGTATTAAGTCGAGGTTATTACCTATGCAACACCTATGCAAAAATGTTCTATTTTTCCGGCTTGGCATAGGCCGCTACGATATGTTTCACGAGCGGATGGCGAACAATATCTTTTTCGTTAAATTCGATGATTTTGATGCCTTTGATGCCTTGGAAACGTTCAAGCGCATCGCGCAAACCCGACTTTTGAGTTGCCGGCAAGTCTATTTGCGTCATATCGCCCGTTACAATCATTTTTCCGCCCAAACCGAGACGCGTTAGGAACATCTTTAGTTGCAAAGTGGTGGTATTCTGTGCTTCATCCAGAATAACCACAGCATCTGCAAGAGTCCGGCCGCGCATAAATGCCAGCGGAGCAATCTGAATCGTTCCTTTCTCCATAAATTCGGTCAGTTTGGCAGCAGGAATCATGTCTTGCAAAGCATCGTAAAGCGGTTGCAGATAAGGATCGATTTTCTCTTTCATATCTCCCGGAAGGAATCCTAATTTCTCTCCCGCTTCCACAGCTGGACGGGAAAGAATAATCCGTCGTACTTCCCGATTCTTAAGCGCACGAACCGCTAATGCAATTGCTGTGTACGTTTTTCCGCTACCTGCTGGTCCCACGGCAAAAAGCAAATCGTTTTCCTCATATGCAGCAACAAGCGCTTTCTGGTTGACAGAACGTGCATAGATGGATTTTCCGTTCACTCCGTGTAGGATAAGATTGTCCGTTGCCTGTTCATGCGGTTTGTCGCCATGGAGCAACATCAGCACATCTTGTTCAGTAAGCCGGTTGTTGCGAATGCAGAAATCCTCACAGAGATGGAGCGATTTTTCAAAATTAGCCACGGCAGAATCCGAGCCGGTTACTTTAACTTGATATCCTCTCTCGACAACCACGGGAGGCGTGTTTGTCTTTTTCGTAGCGGTATCTAG
>JAFYZR010000070.1 GCA_017557345.1 Paludibacteraceae bacterium
CCCCCCCTTCCCTTCTCCTCTCACCTTGTTACTATTAGAGTAGGTTATTAGTAGGTTATTAGTAGGTTATTTGTAGGTTATTTGTAGGCTATTTATAGGTTATTTGTAGGATAATACATTTCATCTCACTACTATCCTATATGTCTTAATAACATCATTGCACAAGCTTTTAACTCTAAACTTTCAACCCTTAACTAAAAATCTTTCGATTTTTCTTGCATATGTCATTTTTTTGTTGTACCTTTGCGGTCGCAAAGGTCCTTCCTAAAGCACATTGATTATGGAAACGCTTATCTCAGTCATCGGAGGTGCGAATGTCGATCTATCGGCTACGCTGAATGATGCTTTCATAGCGGCAGACTCCAATCCCGGTCATATAGAAGTGGGTTACGGCGGTGTGGCACGTAATATCGCGCATAACTTAGCCTTGCTCGGAGCACGGACACAATTGCTGACTATCTTTGGCGGAGACCTTTTCGGAGGTTTGCTGCATGATTACTGCAAGCAGCAGGGAATTGATGTGCGGCTTTCGGAACGCGAACTGGAATTGCGTAGCGGTATTTATTTGTGCATCAATAACCATGGCGGAGAGATGATTGCGGCTGTGGCGGATACAGAGGCTATACGCGCTATCACACCCGAATGGCTGGCTAAGAAAAGCGGAGATATCAATCAGTCGGATTTCATCGTGGCAGATACCAATATCACCGAAGATTCTATCCGCTGGCTGATGGAGAATGTAACGGCACCGCTGTTCATCGACGGTGTGAGTTCGACAAAAGCGCATCGTGTGGTCAATGCCTTGCGTAATGCCAAACTGCCGTATCTCCATACGCTCAAGTTGAATCTCAAAGAGGCCTTAGCGGTTACCGAAACGGCCACGTATGCAGAAGCGGCACAGAAATTGTTGGATATGGGTGTGGCGCATGTCTATATCACTTTAGGCGCGGAAGGCGTTTATTGCCGGAATGCCGCTGAAGAATGGCTCTTCCCTTCACTGCCGGGAGATATTGTCAACACCACAGGCGCAGGAGATGCGTTCCTCGCGGGTGTCGTGTATGCCCATGCCAAAGGTATTGAGTTCCCGAAAACTGCCCAATACGGTCTGATGGCAGCAAGAGCAACGCTAATGAGTCTCAAAGCCGTTAATCCAGATATTGCAAATATATTATTATAAATGAATAAATACTTATCCATATCGCCGGAAGTGCAAGAAGCTCTCAATGCAGGCAAGCCGGTTGTAGCATTGGAATCAACCATCATCAGTCATGGTATGCCTTATCCGCAGAACGTGGAAACAGCTTTGCGTGTGGAGCAGACGATTCGTGAGAACGGAGCCGTTCCGGCTACCATCGCTATCATCGGCGGCAAATTGAAAGCAGGCTGTACACCCGAAGAGATTGAATACTTGGGCAAGAAAGGCCAGGCTGTCATCAAGGCTTCACGTCGCGACTTGCCGGTGCTTATCGCACGCAAAGAAGATGGTGCCACTACTGTCACCACCACCATGATTATCGCAGCCATGGCAGGTATCAAAGTGTTTGCTACTGGCGGTATCGGCGGTGTCCATCGTGGCGCACAGCAGACTTTCGATATATCCGCTGACTTGGAGGAATTGGCGCAGACGCCTATCATGGTCGTTTGTGCAGGTGCCAAATCGATACTGGATTTAGGCCTTACACTCGAGTATCTTGAGACCAAAGGTGTGACTGTCATCGGTTATCAGACGGACGAACTGCCCGCTTTCTATACGCGCCATAGCGGTTTCGGTGTCGATTATCGTATCGATACGCCGGAGGAGTTAGCGGCTACGTTCAGAGCCAAACTGGATTGCGGACTCAAAGGCGGCATGCTCGTTACCAATCCTATTCCGGAAGAGTATTCGATGCCGAAAGATGTGATTGATTGCGCTATCGCACATGCCCTCCAGGATATGGAAGCAGAAGGTATTCACGGCAAGCAATGTACGCCCTTCCTGCTGGCTAAAGTGAAAGATCTGACAGGAGGAGACAGCTTGGCGGCTAACATACAACTCGTGCTTAATAATGCTCGTCTGGCGGCACAGACAGCTACTGCTCTATGCGAAAAATAATCGGCATATTGCTTTGTCCTCTGTTTCTGCTTGCTTGCGGCAAACAGCCCAAAACGGTGGTGGCGGTTACCACGGAAGCGATAGAGGTGAATGCGAATGCAGATGGCATACAAGATGCTACCTATCTGGCACAATTGGCACCCATCAAGGCTGATTTGGAGCGTGAGATGAATACGCAGATAGGCTATGCGCCCGAGCGTTTATGGCTGGGAAACACCGAATGTCCGATGGTCAACTGGGCTTCCGATGCTTTGTGGGAAGCGGCCAAACAAGCCTATAAGGGACGCGTGGACATAGCGATCGTCAACATGGGCGGTATCCGGTGCGAATGGCCTGCAGGACCAATCACCAGAGGCAATGTGTTTGAACTCATGCCGTTTGACAACCGGCTGGTCGTGTTGACACTTAAAGGATCGGATGTGCTGGCACTCTGTGAGTCTTTCGCACGCTATGGCGGACAAGGCGTAGCTGGCATGCGCGTAACGATTGTAGATGACCGTGTGACAGATGTCAACATCGGTGGAAAAGCGCTGAATACCAAAGCATCCTATACCGTGGCCACAAGCGATTATCTGGCTACCGGAACGGACCATATGGAAGCGCTCACGCAATATACGGATTATTGGAATAGCGACCTGCTGATACGCGATATATACCTCGATGCAGTTCAATCGCAAGATACAATCCGTGCCGCTATAGACGGACGAATGACCATCTTATAAGACACATATAACGAAAGGATATAGTTATGAAAAAGAAATTTCTCAAACACTTCAATCTGCTTCTCGGCACGATAAGCCTCACCTTGGCCGGATGCCACACACAGAAACAGGTTGCGCAGACGACGGACAATGACCCTGCGGATCAAACGAAGATTGAGCAAGTGGAACAAGATGAGCGAGTTATCTGCCTCTATGGCCCACCTCCCACACAGAAAGTAGATTCTACAGCTACGGATTCTGTTGCAGATGACGAAATAATTAGACCGGCTCTTAAATACGGAGTGCCGCCTGTTCGTCGGAAGATTTGATACACGCCGGTTTGCCTAACCATACCGGCATGTTGTGCTCCACATGACCTATCGGAGCATCGAAAAGAACGGGGTAGTCGTAATCTGCGACTGCCTCTTTTATTGTCTCATAGATAGTGCTATTCATCAGCGGATCATCCTCGCAATCGCTAAACTGGCCGACTATCAAACCGCCTATGTTCGCCAAAACACCACTCATCTTCAGGTTACGCATCATGCGGTCGATATGATAATGCCGCTCTCCGATATCTTCAATCATCAGAATCGGCTTCTGAATCCTGACTCCTAAATCCTGTATACTGTATTTTGTTCCCTGCAATCCATACAGCACACTCAGGTTGCCACCGATGAGTATGCCTTCTGCTTCACCATGGCGATTGAGCGGATGGGCCGGCCATGTATATTCCAGTTTTTCTTCCTCTAAGGCTTTGCGCAGAGCCATTAGCGGTTCGCTCTCTTCCGGCAATGTAGCAATATGCTTGCACATGATGCCATGCAGCGATGGCTGGCTACAGCGTGCTGACAGCTGATGTAAGGCGGTTATATCGCTGAAACCGATGATAGGTTTATGAATCTCAGGCACACGGTCAATGATGCGCTGCAAGCCGTATCCGCCACGAGCACAGAGAATAGCATCCACACTTTCGTCACGCAACGCTTCCGTCAGATCAGCCAAACGATCTTCGTCTTTGCCCGCAAAACGTCCCCATGCGTCACGCGCGTGCGCGCCCTCGCTCACTTTATATCCCCACGCACGCAGGCGCGAACTGGCACCATCGATATAACTCGGATCAATCACGCCAGACGGTGATACTATTCTTATATGCCTAATCATGAGTACACTTTATATTCAATCCAGTTAACCAGCCGTTTCGGCAGGAGGCGATCCAGGAAACAGAGAATACGATAGCTGAATCCGCCTACATACTGTGGTTTTGGACTACGGCAGGTAGCGATATGATAAAACAGCCGCGCCATCTGTTCCGGTTGCATGCCTCCACGCTCATCATACTCCATCGTCGTGATAGCTTTGTTGGCTCCTCGGTAGATATCTTCGCCTGCCGTCGATTTGCAACGGGCATCCGTGAAACCGGTACGCACATCACCCGGCATCATCACGGAAACGGAGATACCGAACTCTCTCACTTCATTGGCTAGAGCCAATGCCATCGCGTTGATAGCGGCTTTGCTAGCCGAGTAGAAAGACTGATACGGCACACTCAATATCGCTGCCACAGAAGAAGTATAGATGATACGTCCGTAGCCTTGCTTGCGCAACTGTGGCAACACGGCTTGCGTGAAACGCACAGCTCCCATGAAATTGACATCCATCTGCCGTTGCGCTTCGGCAATATCCGTGAACTCCACCGCACCCGAGATGCCGAAACCTGCATTACTGATGACCACGTCGATATGATCGGTCTGCTTTAGCACTTCTGCCATAGCCGCTTGTATGCTTTTCTCATCGCATACATCGCAATAGATCTGCCCATGCCTGCTCAATTCAAAAACACGCCAGCCCCGCTCCGCAAAGAACGAGGCTGTTGCTTTTCCTATGCCACTGCTTCCACCTGTTATGACCAGTGTCCGCATAAACCTTTAAATTTAACTTTTAAACCCTCAAACAGGCCACTTTGCCTTACATCTCTGGTGCACCTTCTGCCAGCACACGTGCGATAATTTGAACGGCTTCATCGATAACCGGCTCTGTATGAGTGGCCATCAGCGTCGTACGCAGCAGACACTCGCCTTCCACGCAGGCTGGTGCGATGACAGGATTCACATATACGCCCTCATCGAACATCTTCTTGCCGTAATAAAGCGTATCGAGTGTCTTATACGTGAAAATCGGCACGATAGGCGTTGGCGCTTCGATGATACGCACACCGGCTGCTATCAGCTGTTTTTGGAAATACTTGGCTATATGCATCAACCGCTCAGGACGTGTCGGCTCAAGTATCAACTGATGCAAGGCCTCTAAGGCTGTAGCGGCAGAACATGGAGTGATAGATGCGGAGAAGATGAACGGACGGCTCACGTGGCGAAGCCAGTCAGCTACACGATGGCTCGTCAGCATACATCCGCCTATCGAAGCCAGCGACTTAGAGAACGTCAGCATCGTGATATCCACTTTATCCGTCAACCCGAAATGAGCAGCTGTTCCGCGGCCACCGGGACCTAACACTCCGAATCCGTGAGCGTCATCTACCATCACACGCGCTCCGTATTTCTCGGCCAACGCGCATATCTGCGGCAATTTGCATATGTCTCCACGCATGGAGAACACGCCATCGGTGATGATCAGCTTGCCTGCGTTCTCGGGAATAGATTTCAACTGACGCTCTAGATCCTCCATATCAGAATGGCGGTAACGCAGTACCTTCGCATAACTCAACCGGCAGGCATCATAGATTGACGCATGGTTCTCGCGGTCATTCAGGATATAGTCATCCTTGCCGCATATAGCCGAGATGATGGCCAGGTTTGTCTGGAAACCCGTGGATACGGTCATCGCCTCTTCATAGCCCGTGAAAGCAGCTATCTCGCGCTCGAGTTGCAAATGCAGGTCAAGCGTTCCGTTCAAGAAACGGCTTCCGCTAACACCCGTACCGTACTTATCCAGCGCAGCGTGACCTGCAGCGATAACTGCCTCGTTCTCTGTGAAGCCGAGATAGTTATTACTGCCCAGCATGATCACGCGGTGGTTCTCCATCTGCACGATTGGTGCCTGACGGCTCTCCAGCTCGTGGAAATAGGGATAAATCCCTAATTTACGAACATACTTCAGCGTCTCAAAATGGTCACACTTTTCAAATAAATCCATAGATTTCCAATCTACAATCTACAATTTTCAATGTTGCTTACAGCACATTCAGTTCTTTCAGAATCGCTGTCGTCTTACGAACAGCTGCCTCGCTCTCATGCAGTTTGGCACGCTCTTCCTCGCTGATATTCAGCTCCAGAATCTTCTCGATACCGTTCTTGCCGATGATACATGGAACACCGATCGTGATATCTTTCATGCCATACTCGCCTTCCAAAGCGGCCGAGCAAGGAATCATCTTCTTCTGGTCCTTGATGATAGCCTCTGCTACCGATGCAGCTGCTGCACCCGGAGCCATCCATGCACTCGTTCCAAGCAGACCGGTCAGCGTAGCGCCACCTACCATCGTGCTCTTTACCACGTTCTCCAACTCCTCTGCGCTCAAGAACTCGCGGACGTTGATACCTTTGTAGGTCGTAAAGCTTGTCAATGGGATCATCGTTGTGTCACCGTGACCACCGATAACGAAACCGTCAACATCATTAGCGTTGCATTTCAGAGCCTGGCTCAAGAAATATTTCAGACGTGCGCTATCCAATGCGCCACCCATACCGATCACGCGGTTACGCGGCAACTTCAAAGCATGGAGTGTCAGATAAGCCATCGTATCCATCGGGTTGGAAACAACCACCAGAATAGCGTTCGGGCTGAATTTCAGCACTTGGTCGCATACGCTCTTTACGATACCTGCGTTCACTCCGATCAGCTCCTCACGAGTCATACCCGGCTTACGAGGAAGACCGGAAGTGATGATTACCACGTCGCTTCCTGCTGTCTTGCTGTAATCGTTTGTCACACCCTCTACGATGGTATCAAAACCCATCAGCTGAGCCGTTTGCATGATATCCATGGCTTTGCCTTCTGCAAGGCCTTCTTTGATATCGATCAGACATACTTGGTTGGCTACCTCGTTTACTGCCAACACATTTGCACATGTAGCACCTACGTTACCTGCGCCTACAACTGTAACTTTTGACATAATATATAGTGTTTAATTTTTTTACTTCTAGTAAAAAGTTCGCAAATTTACTACAAATATTTGGAATATGCAAGGATTTGGACAATAAAATGTAAATTTATTTATATTTTTCACTCTACACCTTACACTTTACACCATTTTTATGAATTTATCATAAAAAAAACTTGCATATATCAGAAAAATATACTACCTTTGCAGCAACTTTGATGCAAACTACTAATCCCTTATGCGAATCGTTGTTCAACGTTGCAGCCGCGCCGAGGTGCGCATCGATGGCCGGATAGCCGGTCAAATCAACCGGGGTTTCCTGCTTCTGGTTGGCATCACCGACTCTGACACCCAATCGACAGCCGATGTGCTGGCGAAGAAGATAGCACAACTTCGTGTCTTCGAGGATGAGCAAGGCAAGATGAACCTGTCGCTGAATGATGTCGGCGGCTCTATCCTCAGCATCTCACAGTTCACCCTTTATGCTGACTGCCGCAAGGGCAACCGGCCTTCTTTCATCCGTGCCGCACGACCGGAGATAGCCTCGCCTTTGTATGATTATCTCAACGAGGTACTGCATAAGCAGTACGGACTGCATGTGGAAACCGGACGTTTTGGCGCAGACATGAAAGTCGATTTCATCAACGATGGCCCTGTCACTATTCTCCTCGATTCAGACGATTTAATCTAAACTCAACTAAATAATCCAAGTTAATTCTAAATCCAAAATTAATATGATTATCACTACCACGCCCGCTATTGAAGGGCACAACATCAAAGAGTACAAAGGACTGGTGTCCGGTGAAGTTATTTTCGGTATGAATTTCCTCAAAGATATCGGCGCTTCGCTGCGTGATTTCTTCGGTGGACGAACAGCTTTATACGAGCAGGATATGCTTGAAGCCCGTGAGACAGCTCAGCGGGAAATGGCAGAACGGGCACGTCAGATGGGTGCCAATGCTATTGTCGGTGTCTCTTTCGGCTATGAGACTATGGGTCAGGCTAACGGCATGATTATGATCTCCATTTCCGGTACCGCTGTCGTCATCGACTAAGAGTAACACGTATCCTCTTTTTTCAAAAATGTTCAATTTTACGGGTCTTCGAGGTTTCATCGGTATTATGTCGAGGTTTTGTCCTAATTTTTTCACCCCAAAATGTTCAATTTTTCTGTAATTTTGGGTCTCCGATGTACGATCCGGAAAAATGTTAGTGGTTTTGTTAGCGGTCGGCAATAATCGTGCCCTTGCGGCTAAGAACTTGGGACCTCATGATTCATAATCAAAAAACCACCCGTGAAGGTGGTTTGTAGCGGGACCCAGGATTGAACTGGGGACCTCATGATTATGAATCATGCGCTCTAACCAGCTGAGCTATCCCGCCTCGCAGTAGTGCGATTTTTCAAAAGCGGGTGCAAAAGTACTGCTTTTTTTTGACATGTGCAAATAATTTTGCATTTTTTTGTCAAAAAAGCGCAAATTAGCCTACATTGAACTGCGAGCCACCGATAAACTCACGCAGAATAGAGGTGCGTGGGATGAATGACGCTTCGAGTCCTTCGAAGAAACTGAGGTAGAAAAGCAGTTTGGCAGCAATCGTATATTCCTCTGCCACGGCAGGCACCGTCTGCAAAGCCGTCTCGACAGTATAACGGATAGCCGGCAGTTCGTATGTCATGGAGGTGTCAAACTCCGCATCCGCTTCATTGCGGAAGGGTTCAATCCATTTATCTTCTCCATCACGCACAGCCTGCCAAAGTGCAATCGTAGTCTGCGGACTCTTGCCACGCGTACGCAAGTCCCTGCTCATTCGTCTGAGAAGCCGATGGACATAGGTCGGCACCCAAGTCTCACCATCCAGCGAGACAGGACTCATCGGAGCCGCGTAGATCTTATACTTGCAGTCATGGTCGATATGCTCGGTAAGGATCGGATTGAGCGCATGGATTCCTTCGAGAACCATGATGGTATCTTCGGTCAGTTGCAAAGTATCACCCAGATATTCGCGTTTCTCTTCGGCGAAATTGAAAGTAGGCAGGGCAATCTCTTTTCCCGCGATAAGTGCCTTGAGATCCTGCTCAAGCTGCTTAAGATCGATGGCATAGACCGACTCATAATCTTTCTCGCCATTCTCTTTTCGAGGCGTGAGTGAGCCATCAGCATACCAGTTATCCAGCGAGAGAGCGACAGGCTGCTTGCCCTGTGCCAAGAGTTCAAGACAGAGACGATGACTGGTGGTGGTTTTTCCGCTGGAAGAAGGTCCGGCAATAAGGACGACACGTATGCCATCCCTTGCACAGATATCCTGTGCGATGCGGGTGAGTTGCTCCGCATGATAATTTTCTCCTTCAGCCACCAGTTCGGGAGCATGTCCCGACTCGATCATCTCATTGATATATGCCACTCGGCGTTTGTATTCTTCAATCATAATTATTGTGGGTCTATGTCGGCGATAATTTTGGTGTTTTTATTCGATGAGATCGAGAAAACTTGGTCTATCGCCTGCTGTAATTTTCGTTTCGCTTCGTTGATGTTTGCGCCCTGCTCGATGCGTAGTGTGAGTTCGCGGATGGTATATGCCTGCACGCGTTCTACAGAAGGAATGATGACGCCGGATACACGATGTCCGAAGATATGCGCCAGGCATGCTTGCAATTCGGATGTAACACGCTGTACACGGGCACTATTATGATCACGCAACTGCAACCGAATAACCCGATAAAACGGGGGATAGTTGAATAGTTTGCGTTCGGCAATCTGATGGTTATACAGCGCGACATAATCATGCTGCTTGACGAAATCGAGCACGACATTCTTGGGATCAAACGTCTGAATCCATACTTCACCTTTGGTTCCTTTTCTTCCTGCCCTACCGGCTACTTGCTCGAGCATCTGATAAGCTCGTTCGTATGCCCGGAAATCAGGCTGGTTGAACAACGGATCGGCATTGAGAACCGCCACGAGTCGCACATCATCGAAATGGAGTCCTTTGGTGACCATCTGTGTGCCGACGAGAATATCGCATTCGTGATTGGCAAAGGCATTGATGATATCCTGATAGGCGGATTTATTACGCGTGGTATCGAGATCCATCCTCATGACGCGTGCTTCAGGGAAGAGCGTCTGTATCTCATCTTCGATGCGTTCCGTTCCAAATCCTATCGACTTCATCTCTCCTCCACATTGCGGGCAGACAGGCGGCACAGGCGTATGATATCCGCAGTAATGGCATCTGAGTTCATGGGCACGCAAATGAAGTGTCATCGGCACATCACACTGAACACATCGTGGCGGCTGACCACATTGCACACATTGAATCTGCGGGGCATAACCGCGTCGGTTCTGAAAAAGGATGACCTGCTTATGATCAGCCAGGCATTGACGGATACGCTCTACGAGCGGGTCGCTGAAATGACCGCACATCTCCTTGCGTTCATATTGTCTGCGAAGATCGATGAATTGGATATCCGGCAGTTCAACACCACCGAAACGCTCGGTCAGCGAGACAAGTCCATAGACTCCTTTCTGCGCCAGGAAATAGGATTCAAGCGACGGAGTAGCCGTGCCTAGCAGGACATGGGCATGATGCTTTTTGGCGAGAATGATAGCCGCAGCGCGTGCATGATAACGCGGAGCCGGTTCTGCCTGCTTGTAACTCGGGTCATGCTCTTCATCAACGATGACCAGTCCAATATTAGGAATGGGGAGAAAGATAGCACTTCTTGGGCCAAGAACCACGAAGTTATTGGATACTGGAGATTGTATATTGGAAATTTGCTGATAGCGCTCTTCTCTTTCGGCATCGGTCAGACGGCTATGATAGACCAGAAGCCTGTCTCCAAAGATATGCTGCAAGCGTGTAGTGAGTTGGGTGGTAAGTGCTATCTCCGGCACAAGATAAAGCACATTCTTTCCGGCATTCAGTTGCGCCTGGATGAGATGGATATACATATCCGTTTTGCCACTGGAAGTGACGCCATGCAGCAGGACAATATCCTTTCCGGAATGCCAAAAACCTTCGATTTCATCGATACTTTTCGCCTGTGCAGGTGATAGCGGATGCATAGGTTCTACGGGTCCCGTATAAGGCGCAATATGTGCCCGACGCCGTTTAGGCGGATTGAGCAAGCGCTGGTCCAATCCCGAAGGCAAAGCAGCAGCCATCACTTCACCCAAAGAGCACATATAATAGCTGCTCATCCATTGCCAAAGTGCCATCTGTTCGGGTGAGACGGCAGGAGCCGTATCGCTGACAGCGATGATAGGTTTGATCTTTGCCGCGAACTCAGGAGAAACGGGTTCGGTATGTTCTCTCAACACGATACCACGCATTTTCTTGGCCATCAATGGCACAATGACGCGTGTGCCTGGGGCAGGCACAGACAAACCATCCGGGACGCTATACGTATAACAATCTCGGATGGCGATGGGCAATATGATATCGAGGAGGACGATGAGCGATTAGGGAATTAGGAATTAGGAGTTAGGGGTATTTTCGGATTCGATGGCCTTGAGATAGCAAGCCCGGCAGAGGGGTTCATAACTATCCGTTTCGCCCAAGAGGACACGTTTATCAGAAGCCACGAGACGATGGCTGACATACGCCAGATTACCGCAATGAACGCATATAGCATGCGTCTTATAGACATCCTCGGCAATAGCCATGAGTGCAGGCATCGGTCCAAAAGGCACACCCTTGTAATCCATATCCAGACCGGCCACAATGACACGAATGCCACGTTCCGCCAGTTGCTTGCATACATCCACAATACCCATATCGAAGAACTGCGCTTCATCAATACCCACTACATCGATATCATCCACCATCAGCAGGATATTCTGGCTGCTATCAACAGGCGTAGACTGAATGATATTATGGTCATGACTCACCACATCTTCCTCGCTATAACGCACATCGATGGCGGGTTTGTATATCTCGACGCGCTGCTTGGCAAACTTAGCGCGTTTCATACGGCGGATGAGTTCTTCGGTCTTGCCGGAAAACATGGAACCGCATACTACTTCAATGGATCCCCGGCGTTGTACCGGTCCTTGGGTGTCTAATTCTGAGAACATGATATTTTCGATTAGAGATTAGCGATTAGTGATTAGGGGTTGAGTTTGATATCTTGGACATTCATTTGGAGGGTAGAACGGCCACGATAGGTGTTTTCCTCGAGGAAGAAGCATATATCTATGCTTTTGCCATTCTGGATATGATTGGCTTTATCGCCATGTCCGAAAGCTATACCATCCATAGCGACTAGCCTATCGGTGATATCGAGATGCAGATGTCGTCCTTCACTCACGGCACGCGTGCTGCGATTATTAATAAGATTACGGCAGAGGAAGAGCGGACGGTCATTTCCCGGTCCGAAAGGCTCGAGACATTGCAGGATCTTATACATCTTCCAGTTCATATCGCTCAGGTCTACTTCGGCTTCGATATCCAGAGTCGGTTTCTGCTGTTCGGGCGTGATATGCGCTGCCACATATTCTTCAAAGCGACGCTTGAATTCCGGCAGGTCTTTGAGATGCATGCTGAGTCCGGCTGCAAACTTATGTCCACCGAAGTTAGTGAGCAAATCGCGGCAGGAATCGATAGCGGTATAGATATCAAAATCACTTACCGAACGTGCACTTCCGCTGATGATATCATCCTCCCCTGCCGTCAGCACAATAGTAGGCCGGAAATAGGTCTCTGTGAGTCGGCTTGCCGCTATTCCCACCACGCCTTTATGCCATTCGGGCGAATAGACGACAGTTGTATGTTTTGCCGAATTCATCGGATCTTTTTGCAGCTGTTCGAGTGCTTCTTCGGTTGTCCGTATATCGAAATCGCGTCGGTCCTGATTATAGGAATCGATATCCTGTGCAAAGCGCAAAGCCGCCTCTGCATCATCGGTAATAAGTAAGCGCACAGCCTCTGCTCCACTCTTGATTCGTCCGGCAGCATTGATACGCGGACCTATCTTATACACGAGATCGCTGATGGTGATGGTTTTGCCTTCTATGCCCGCTACTTGCATGATAGCCTGCAGTCCGACAGACGGGAATGCATTGATGGCACGAAGTCCATAGAAAGCAAGGATTCTGTTTTCTCCCGTGACCGGCACTATATCGCTGGCGATAGACATAGCAAGTAACGGAAGGAGCCGATAGACCTCTTGCGGGTCAATACCTCTTCGTTGAGCATACGCCTGTACCAGTTTAAATCCTACGCCGCAGCCACTCAGTTCTTTGAAGGGATAGAGACAATCCGCCCGCTTCATATTCAGCACCGCTACCGCTTTGGGCGTTACATCTCCGGGCGTATGGTGATCACAGATGATGAAATCGACACCCAGGCTATTGGCATACTCCATCTTATCAACCGCTTTGATACCGCAATCGAGTGCGATAACCAGCGTACAGCCTTTCTCTTTGGCCGTATCGATACCTTTGGTGGAGATGCCGTATCCTTCGGTATAGCGGTCCGGGATATAATAGATGAGATTATCCGTTTGTGTGCGGAGGAAAGAATACATGAGTGCTACCGCCGTTGTGCCATCCACATCATAATCGCCATAGACCATGATTCGCTCATGGTTATCTATCGCTCGGCAGAGCCTATCCACAGCAGGTCCCATATCGCGCATAAGGAAAGGATCATGCAGACTATCCAACGACGGACGTATATACGCTCGTGCTTCCGCAGCCGTTTTGATGCCTCTTCTCGCCAACAGCCGTCCCGCTACCGGACTGATATCCAGTTCTTTCGTCAGACGCTCCGCAGCAGCCTGTTCCTCAGCAGTCAGTTGTATTATGTGCCAGTTTGTATCCATCCGCATCTGCCCAAAGGGGCAATACTTCTCTGAAATGTCTCAGTTTCTCAATCGAGAGATCGACGATATGTGTTCCTTCTTCGTAATCCGCAAAATGCGCTATCTCCTGCAATCGCGTATCATACGCCACCGAATGGCCGTTATAATCGAGCTGCAGCCCATCCGTACCGATCATATTGACACCTATGGCATAGCATTGGTTCTCAGCCGCTCTTGCCGGGATGAGATGATCCCAATACTGAATGCGGATAGTAGGCCAGCATGCCACGCATATGAGTATATCATAGAGGTTTTTCGGGTCTTGCCTCAGCCATACAGGGAAACGCAAGTCATAGCATACAGCCAGGCGTATCTTCGTTCCTCTGAATTCCCATATATCGCGTGTGTTACCCGGCCGGAAGAAATCCGCTTCTCCGCCATGGCGGTAGAGATGATGCTTATCGCAAGAGAGCGGTTCTTCGTTAGGCCTGAACATGAATCCGCGGTTACGCAATCCATCCTGTTCGGCGATGATAAGGCTACCGACGATAGCGATATCATATTCATTCGCCATACGTTGGAGCGCCTGGCATGTAGGGCCTTTCCAAGGTTCCGCCAGATCAGGTCTGTCGGTACAGAAACCGGTGGAGAACATCTCCGGCAAAACCGCCATATCTGCCTGTCCTCTGATGGCTCGCAAGCGCTCATCGAGCAGACCTACGTTTGCTTGCGGATTAGCCCACTCGATAGGATATTGAAGAAGAGCGATCTTCAAGTTCGATTAGGGATTAGCGATTAGGGAATTAGGGTTTATTTCTTGGCCTTTTTCTCTGCGCTGCCGGAAGCAATCTGCTCGCGCATGGTGGTATCCGCCTGTATATTCTGCATGCGATAGTAATCCATGATGCCGAGGTTGCCATTACGGAAAGCTTCTGCCATAGCCTGCGGAACGAGCGCTTCCGCCTCGATGACCTTTGCACGCGCTTCCTGTGCTTTCGCTTTCATCTCCTGCTCACCGGCAATAGCCATAGCACGACGCTCTTCTGCTTTCGCCTGGGCGATGTTCTTATCCGCTTCGGCTTGATCCATCTGCAGTTGGGCACCGATATTCTTACCTACATCAATATCTGCGATATCGATAGACAAGATCTCAAATGCCGTACCATCATCCAGTCCTTTAGACAGCACCAGTTTGCTGATAGAATCCGGATTCTCGAGCACTTGCTTATGGCTCTCTGCGCTACCGATAGAGCTGACGATACCTTCACCGACACGTGCGAGAATCGTATCTTCTCCTGCACCACCGACGAGTTGGCGGATATTTGCACGCACCGTGACACGCGCTTTGGCAATCAGCTGAATACCATCCTTAGCCACAGCAGCTACAGGCGGCGTATCAATCACGCGCGGATTAACACTCATCTGAACGGCTTCGAACACATCACGTCCTGCCAAGTCAATAGCCGTAGCCATCTGGAAAGAGAGATCTATACCTGCTTTGCTGGCAGAAACGAGTGCATGCACTACGCGTTCAATATGTCCACCGGCCAGGAAATGCGCTTCCAGTCCATCGCGTTTTACCTCGAGCAGACCCGCTTTGTGCGCCTCAATCATACAATTGACAATCTTTACAGGCGGCACCTTACGGATACGCATCAGAAAGAGCTGTACCAAACTGATATGCACACCACTTACTACGGCATTGATCCATAGCATGAAGGGCACATAATAAAAGAAGATAATCAGGCCGATAACTACCAGCGTGATAATGATAATGGTTAAGATATCCATACTTTTAATGATTAGTGAATTAGCGATTAGTGATTAGGGGGTTGGATTTTTTTGCTTTGGGCTTTGAGGCTTTTGTTGCTTTTGGCTTTGCAGCTTTTGGCTTTTGGGCCTTGGGCTCTTTGGCCTTGGGTTCCTCTTTCTTCTGGAGTTTGTTATTGGCCAGTTCTACATGGCTGTCGATTTTCGAATCCAGCGCCATCTTATCCAAAGTATTGCTGTGTACGAATCCCCATATAGCCAAACCGGACAGCACCAAACAAGCCGCCAAGGTGATAAAGCCTGCTGTTTGACCAATCCAAAGCCATGCTAACACTACGGCTGCAATCAGACAACCGAATCCTCCGATACCCGCGATGCCGAAACCGGGCAAAAGAAACATCTCCATTAATAATAACGCGACGCCCGCGAGCACTAATAATACTACTAAAAAAACGTTCATGCAAGTCCTTTCAATAAAAAATTTCAAATATTTTTTTTCAAATCGGGTGCAAAGATACAAAATATCTTTGATATATGCAAACAAAAAAAAAAAATTTGCACAAATAAATTAATTATACTACTTTTGCGGCGATTTTTGAAAACACTCCTTGTTTATATATTATTATGAGCAAAAATTTGGTTATAGTTGAGTCTCCCCACAAGGCCGAAACGATAGAGAAATTTCTCGGTAAGGACTATCATGTGATGAGCAGTCAAGGCCATGTGCGCGATATAGAACCGATTGGAAAGAACTCGCTGGGTATAGATTTCGAAAACGGCTATGCGCCTCATTACGCGATAGATGCACATAAGGAGCGTCTGATAGAGCAATTGAAGCAAGAGGCGAAGAAAGCGAATACCGTATGGCTGGCATCCGATGAGGACCGTGAAGGAGAAGCTATTGCATGGCACCTGAAAACGGTGTTGGGCCTGAAAGACAAGGATACCAAGCGTATCGTTTTCCATGAGATAACCAAACCGGCTATCATGGAGGCGATAGAGCATCCTCGTGATATCGATTATAACCTGGTGAACGCTCAGCAAGCCCGTCGTGTGCTGGATCGTATCGTAGGTTTTGAACTGTCTCCGGTACTGTGGAAAAAAGTGACGACAGGTCTTTCTGCCGGCCGTGTGCAATCGGTGGCTGTTCGATTGATAGTAGAGAAAGAGCGCGAGATAGAGAACTTCCGTGCTTCGTCCGCCTATCGTGTCTTTGCCGATTTCGTCGGAATCAATCCGGGTGACGCCTCGGTATTGAAATGCGAGCTGAACCATCGTTTCTCTCATAAGAAAGATGCTATTGAGTTTCTGCAGAGCCTGAATACGGCTATGTTTATCGTCCGTGACGTACAGCGCAAGCCTGTCACGCACCAGCCTGCTCCGCCCTTCACCACTTCCACGATGCAACAGGAGGCGGCACGTAAGCTGAAGTTCACCGTTTCGAAGACCATGCGTCTGGCGCAATCGCTATACGAAAGCGGAAAGATAACCTACATGCGTACGGATTCTGTCAATCTCTCCACGCTTGCTCTTGGGGCTTCCAAACAAGTGATCACCGAGCAGTTTGGCAAGGAGTATGTGCATACCCGCCAGTTCCGCACCAAATCGAAAGGCGCGCAAGAAGCGCACGAGGCTATTCGTCCGACATACATGAGTACGCTCAGCGCAGGTGCTACCAAAGATGAGCAGAAGCTGTATGAGTTGATCTGGAAGCGCACCATAGCCAGCCAGATGGAAGAAGCACAGAGCGAAAAGACCACGATAGAGGTATCTGTTCACGGTTCGAAATATGCCTTTGTGGCCACCGGCGAGGTGATTACGTTTGACGGTTTCACTCGTGTTTATGTACAATCGAGCGATGAGGAAGCCGAAGAACGCTGTATCTTACCGGCCATGGCACAACGTGAGCGCTTGAAACTGGTGAACGCCGAGGCTATTCAGACCTATGCCAAACCGCCTTTCCGCTATAATGACGCTACACTCGTGCATCGCATGGAAGAGTTGGGCATCGGCCGTCCTTCCACCTATGCCACCATCATCGATACCATTCAGCATGTGAAATACGTAGAGAAAGGCTCGATACCCGGTGTGAAACGCGATATCGCCATTCTGAATCTGAAGAACGGTATGGTGCTGGAGAAGCAGAAAAGCGAGCTGTACGGCGCAGAGACACAGCGGTTTATACCCACCGACCTCGGAAGGATAACTAATGATTTTCTGGTACAGAACTTCCCGTCTATTCTCAGCTATGACTTCACGGCGCATGAGGAAGAGCAGTTCGACCGCATCGCCATAGGACGAGCCGATTGGGTGAAGACCGTAGATAACTTCTACCAGACTTTCAAGCCATTGCTTTCTTCGATTCCTTCGGGCAAAGTAGAAGGCCGGCTGTTAGGTGAAGATCCCGTTTCCGGCCAACCGATATACGCCAAGATCAGCAAGATCGGTCCATGCGTGCAGTTAGGTGACGCCACGAATGAGAAACCGCGTTTCGTAAGCCTGAAGAAAGGCCAGTCCATCTTCTCCATCACGCTCAATGAGGCTTTGGATCTTTTCCGCAACGCGCTGCCGCTGACCTTGGGTGAGCATGAAGGCAAACCGGTGATTATCGGCGAAGGCAAATACGGCCCGTACGTGCATTACGGCAAGGCCTTTATCAGTATTCCTCGCGGCAAAGACCCGCTGACTATCACGCTGGAAGAGGCCATACAGATGATTCAGGAGAAGCAATCCAACTCGGCTCCTATTCATACATGGGGCGAGATACAGGTGCTGCCGGGACGTTACGGAGCATATATCCATACACCGGAAGGCAATTATCAGCTGCCGAAGAATATTGACCTGCAAAGTCTTACGGAAAAAGCAGCTCGCGAATTGATGGCAAAAAACGAACCTGTCAAGCCCAGCAAGAAGCTGTTTAAGCGGAAAAGTGCAAAATAAATGCATAAAATTGCAAATTTATTTGGTGGTTTCAAAAAAAAGCAGTACCTTTGCAGCCGCTTTTGAAAAAAGCCACTAAAATTTGACTAGTATGAAAAAGGTTCTATTTATCGTAGCAGCATGCTTAACCCTTGCGTTAGGCTTCACGAGTTGCAAGATTGAGACATCCGAAGTAACGGTTAGCGTAACCGACATGGACGGCAATCCGATTAACAACCGCGAGGTATACTATACGGATATGGCCTCTGTTATCATCGCCGGACTGACCCCGGATCCTAATACTCCGGTTGTGGGTCCTGATGGTGAATATCTGGAGTTCGGTAGAACAAATGCACAAGGAACGGTAACGTTTGTATTCTATCTGGGCGTTGAGAATTTGGATTATTATTTCTACGTTCTTGACGAAGGATCGAGACAATGGAAAGATGCCACCGTTCATCTGAAACGCGGTAAAAACGCAGAAGTCAGCTTTAAGCTGAATAAATAAAGCAAAAGCGAGTATTCGCATTCGAGAAAATTTTTGCTTGCAAAAATAATCGAGCTTTTGCGGGCAAAAGCGAGAAGTAGCGCAGTTGGTAGCGCACTACGTTCGGGACGTAGGGGTCGGGCGTTCGAGTCGCCTCTTCTCGACATGAAAGGATGGTTAATGCCACCCTTTTTTGTTTTCCTAATCGCTAATCCGATAATCAATACTTTTTTCATAATCACTAATTCACTAATTCGCTAACTCGCTAATCTCCGATCAAATCACGATACAAATATACACAGTGAGGTGGAAATTGCCCCACTATGCTACGCTACAACGATAAAATTAATTGTCATCGAGGTATTTTGGTCATGGTTTGGTCACTTCGAGACGGATCTGCTCACGTCCGCTACTGCTGCCAGTTCCGCACGAGCTTCTTCAAAATTACTTTCTTCAATTATTATTCTTGCCATAATTCTCACTCGGTATTATGTCGAGGTTTTAACCTTCTTTTAACGCAGCAGCAGCCTTCACACTACACATTAAACATTACACATAGTATAACGCTACAGCTGCTGCTTTTTTCTTTTTTAATTTTTCTTTGTTACTTTCTTTTTATCGGCTTTCTTTTTTGCGTTCGGCAACAAGTTCGCAAAGGTTTATACCATACCGAATGACTTAAGTCTTTTTTGCTAGAATGTCAAGTTAAGTTTGCAAAACAAAAATAGTTTGAAATTAAGTTGCATATGTCAAAAAAAATTAGTACTTTTGCACAAGATTTTTGATACTGCTGCCGAAAGGGAGTATAAACGTGAGAAATCGATATGAGTCTGTCCGGTCAAATACGAATACCAGCCTTAGTGGATTTGCATGTGCATTTCCGTGAACCCGGTTTCGCTTATAAGGAGACTATCTATACGGGCAGCCATGCTGCTGCGTGTGCGGGATACAGCGACGTATTTACTATGCCAAATGTTATTCCTGCCCCAGACAGCCTGGATCATCTCTCCGCCCAGACTGCCATTATTGCGCGTGACAGCCGTATTGGCATCCATCCCTTTGCAAGTATCACCCTCGGCCAAAAAGGCGAGGGTGAACTCGTTAATATAGAGGAACTTAGTGCTTATGTACCGGGTTTCTCGGATGACGGTCGTGGCATTCAAGACGCAGGACTGATGCGTGCAGCGATGGAGCGTATAGCAGCGGTGGACAGCATCATTGTGGAGCATTGCGAGGTAAACAGTCTGCTTCGCGGCGGATATATCCATGACGGTGTTTATGCCCGTGAGCACGGCCATCGCGGCATCTGTTCGGAGAGCGAGTGGAAAGAGGTAGAACGGAATATCCGCTTGAGTGCAGAGACCGGATGCCGGTTGCATGTATGCCATATATCCACGAAAGAGAGCGTTCAGTTGATTCGTGACGCGAAAGCCAGCGGTGTACGTGTGACGACAGAGACCGCTCCGCATTATCTGCTACTGAACGATACGATGCTTCAAGAAGACGGATGCTGGAAGATGAATCCTCCTATCCGTTCCAAAGCCGACCAAGAGGCATTATTAGAAGGAATCCTAGACGGCACGATTGACGTGATAGCCACCGATCATGCCCCGCATAGCGCGGAAGAGAAAAGCAGAGGTTTGGCAGACAGCGCTTTCGGTATCGTAGGCATAGAGACAGCTTTTCCGTTATTATATACGTATCTGGTGAAGCGCGGCCGTTTGTCCTTCGACAGGCTGGTGGAACTGATGAGTTCGCGTGGACGCGAGATCATGAGACTGCCGAAGGAAGAGAATTGGGCAACATTCGACTTGGATGCGCATTATACGATTGATCCTGCGCTGTTTGTATCCAAGGGTCACAGCACGCCATTTGCAGGATGGGAAGTGTATGGCAGATGTATCAGAAACGAATACCGGGGAAAAATAGTGTATGGTGTATAGTGTATGGTGTATAGTAAGTAACAAGTGCATCGCGGAAAAGATATGGAAGATGGTGCTCAAAGGCGATACAGCCGGCATTAAACCAGGCCAGTTCGTAGAGATAGCCGTTCCGGGATATTACTTGCGCAGACCTATTTCAGTGAGCGATGTAGACAATGACCGGTTGACGATTATCTACAAGACCGTAGGCAAAGGCACCACCG
The DNA here is from genome assembly GCA_017557345.1 of Paludibacteraceae bacterium. Classification (GTDB taxonomy): domain Bacteria; phylum Bacteroidota; class Bacteroidia; order Bacteroidales; family Paludibacteraceae; genus Colicola. The sequence goes on from JAFYZR010000070.1 coordinate 21,038, forward strand.
CTATGGCACAGATGCAGCCGGGTGAGGAATTAGATATACTGACATGCCTCGGTAACGGTTACGACCTGACGAAGGCGACAGAAGAAGTGCTGCTGATTGGTGGCGGTGTGGGTGTTCCTCCGTTGATCTACTTAGCCAAGAAATTACGCGAACAGAACAAGAAAGTGCATGCGATTATAGGCTTTAACACAAAGAACGAGGTGTTCGCTGAAGAGGTGTTTGAGAAACTGGGTTGCGATGTGCAGGTATGCACGATGGACGGCAGTTACGGCAGACAGGGCGTGGTGACCGATGTAATAGAGATGCCGGCTCCTTATTATTTCGCATGCGGACCGATGCCGATGCTTCGTGCTATCGCGCAGAAAGTAGGCTCCAACGGGCAGATGAGTATGGAAGAACGGATGGGTTGCGGTGTAGGTATATGCGTTGGATGCAGCATCGAGACAAAGAACGGTGTGAAGCGGGTATGCAAAGAAGGACCGGTGTTTGATGTTGAAGAACTGACGTTTAGTGATTAGCGAATGAAGGTACGACTTGGAAATATTGAATTGAAGAATCCGATTATACCGGCAAGCGGTACATGCGGTTTCGGTCAGGAGATGCGAGAATGGATGGACTTGAATATGCTAGGCGCCATCTCTACCAAGGGAACCACTCGTGAGGCACGTTACGGAAACGCCCAGCCGCGTATTGCCGAATGCGGAGCAACCGGAATGCTGAATGCAGTAGGTTTGCAGAATCCGGGAGTGGAAGAAGTGATACGGCATGAGATACCTGCTTTGCGGGCCATCTATCAGGGTCCTATCATCGCTAACGTGAGCGGATTTAATATAGAGGAATATGCGTATGTGTGCGAGCGTATCGACAAGGAGACCGATGCAGCGATATTAGAAGTGAATATCTCCTGTCCGAACGTACATAACGGCGGTATGGCTTTCGGAACCTCTCCGGAGGCAGCCGCAGCCGTTACTCGTGCGGTGAAAGCGGTAACGAAGAAGCCTGTGTTTATGAAGTTGAGTCCAAACGTAACGGATATAACGGCTATCGCTCGTGCATGCGTAGAAGCAGGTGCAGACGGTTTATGTCTGATTAACACTATCTTAGGCATGCGTATTGATATCCGCCAAAGAAAGCCGGTGCTGGCCAATCGTTACGGCGGTTATTCGGGTCTCTGTATTTTCCCCATTGCGTTGAGAATGGTGAACCAGGTGAGCCAAGCATGTCCGGGAACACCGATTATCGGATGCGGCGGAGTTAGCAGTGCAGAAGATGTGATTGAGATGATGATGGCAGGTGCAAATGCCGTAGAGATAGGTGCTGCAGGCTTGAGAAACCCGAAAGCATGGCAAGAGATTATCGAGACCTTACCGCAGGTGATGAAGGATTTGCATATTGACCATTTACAAGATATCATAGGAATCGTTAATAGATGAACAGGGATGTAATCATAGCATGTGATTTTGCAACGGCGGAGGAGACCTACGCTTTTCTTAACCATTTTGCAGAAGAGAAGCCGTTTGTGAAGATAGGCATGGAACTCTTTTATGCAGAAGGGCCGAGTATTGTTCGGGAACTGCATCGACGCGGGCATAAGATTTTTCTGGATCTGAAGTTGCATGATATACCGAATACGGTACAAAAAGCGATGTCGGTTTTGTCGCGTCTGGATGTGGATATGGTCAACCTGCATGCAGCAGGAACGAAAGCGATGATGGAAGCGGCATTAAAAGGTTTGACTCGTGCCGACGGCAGCCGTCCGATACTATTAGCCGTGACACAACTGACATCCACCAGCGAAGAGCGTATGCATGAAGAGTTGCTGATTAATGGCAGTATAAGCAATTGTGTATGCCATTATGCACAAATGGCGAAAGAGGCAGGTTTGGATGGTGTTGTTTGTTCGCCATTGGAAGCAGGCTTGGTGAAGCGTCAATGCGGTGAATCATTCTTGACCGTAACTCCGGGTATTCGTTTTGTCGATAGTGCAGTAGGCGATCAGGTGCGTATCACAACGCCTGCGCATGCCAAAGAGATAGGAAGTGATTTTATTGTGGTAGGCCGTCCGATAACAGCCGCTGCTGACCCTGTAGCAGCCTATCGCCAATGTCTAAAAGAGTTTGTAGGATGAAGTTAGAAGAACAAATAGCAACCGATTTGCTGCGTATCAAAGCCGTTTTCTTACGTCCGGCAGAGCCGTTCACTTGGGCAAGCGGAATCAAGAGTCCGATCTATTGTGACAATCGACTGACGTTAAGTGATGTAGCGGTGCGTGAAGATGTAGAGAATGGATTAATGACGTTAATCAAGCAGCATTATCCGGAAGTGGAGATACTCATGGGCACAGCTACAGCGGGTATCGCTCATGCAGCCATCGTTGCGACAAAAATGGGTCTGCCGATGGGTTATGTGCGTTCGGGAGCGAAAGACCACGGACGTCAGAATCAGATAGAAGGCAAGTTATTGCCGGGACAGAAAGTGGTGGTTGTAGAGGATTTGATTTCGACCGCAGGTAGTTGTCTGGAGGTAGTAGACGTACTGCGTACAGCAGGAGCCAATGTGTTAGGCATCGTTTCTATTTTCACATATGGCATGCGTAAAGGCTTGGAACGTCTTGCTGCTGCGGAAATAGAGAACCACAGCTTAAGCAACCTGGATGTTCTGGCCGAAGTGGCCGTTAAAGAGGGATATATCTCCGAACAAGAGAAAAAGGAATTGATACAATTTAGAAATAACTTATGAGACATCTTTTAGACTCAACAGACCTGACAACGCAAGAGATTGAGAAAATCGTTCTTCGCGCCTTGGATATCATTGCTCATCCGCAGCAGTATGCGGAGGCATGCAAAGGAAAGAAACTGGCCACTTTGTTCTACGAACCCAGTACCCGGACCCGCCTTAGTTTCACGGCGGCGATGATGGAGTTAGGCGGCCAAGTGTTAGGTTTCAGCGATGCGCGTTCGTCATCTGTAAGTAAAGGAGAGACAGTAGCCGATACCGTGCGTGTGCTGAGTGCTTTTGCCGATATCATCGCTATGCGGCATTATAAAGAGGGAGCACCGCGTGTAGCCAGTGAGTTCAGTCGTATACCGGTTATCAATGCCGGTGACGGTGGTCATAGCCATCCGACACAGACGATGACAGACCTGCTGACCATTCGTAGAGAATTAGGCCGTTTTGACCATCTGACCATCGGTTTATGCGGCGACCTCAAATATGGCCGTACCGTTCATTCGCTTATTAAGGCCATGCGTCGTTATGAAGGCGTGCATTTCGTGCTCATTGCTCCGAAAGAGTTAGCTTTGCCGGATTATATGAAAGCCGAGTTGGGCGATGCATATACGGAAGTGACTACTTTGGAAGAAGCCATGCCTATCGTGGATGTGCTCTATATGACGCGTGTACAGCAGGAGCGTTTTGCCGACAAAGATGAGTATGAGCGTCTTAAAGACTCGTTTATCTTAGATGAGCGCCTGATGGCCATGGGTAAGCCGTCCATGATTGTGCTGCATCCACTTCCTCGCGTGAATGAGATTACGGTGGGTGTAGACAAAGATCCGCGTGCAGCCTATTTTCGTCAAGTGGAGAACGGCAAATATGTGCGTAAGGCGATTATCTATACCTTGTTGAGCGATGAATATCTGCATGCAGAGCCAACCGGTCACCATGCACAAGCCAGTGATACAGCATGCCATAACGACCGTTGTATTGCTACCACCGAACCCGTTGAACAGAAAGCATATATTGATGCGGACGGCATCAAGCGTTGTTTCTATTGCGATCATATGCTGTGATGATTGTAAATTGTAGATTTTAAAAACCTATCAATATGTATCAAGATCGAATAATGAATGAAGGACTGACCTTCGATGATGTATTGTTAGTTCCCGCTTATAGTGAAGTGCTTCCTCGTGAAGTATCTCTGAACGGGCAATTCTCCCGTCATATATCGCTCAATATCCCATTGGTAAGTGCAGCGATGGATACCGTGACCGAAGCTCCCATGGCGATTGCGATTGCCCGTGAAGGCGGAATAGGTGTTATCCATAAGAACATGTCTATCAGTGAGCAAGCGGCACAAGTACGTAGAGTGAAACGTGCAGAAAACGGTATGATTGCCGATCCCGTAACTATACACGGTCATCAGACGATAGGCGATGCGTTGCAACTGATGCACGATAATCATATAGGCGGCATTCCGGTAGTGGACGAACAGCATGTATTAGTGGGTATTGTAACAAACCGCGATTTGCGCTTTGAAACAAATATGAATCGTCCCGTAAGCGAAGTGATGACAAGTGAACGTCTGATCACTATCACTTCTACCGACAACCAGACCATCATGAAGGCGCTGCAAATGAATAAAGTGGAAAAACTACCGGTGGTGGACAACAACAATAGACTGATCGGTCTGGTGACATATAAAGATATTACTAAACTACGCGATTATCCGAATGCCAATAAAGATGCGAAAGGTCATCTTCGTTGTGCAGCAGGTGTAGGTATCACTCCGGATTTTATGGAACGCGTAGATGCCTTGGTCAAGGAGCATGTAGATGCTGTGGTGCTGGATTCGGCGCATGGACACAGCCGTAATATCGTCCATGCATTGCGTGAGATCAAAGCCAAATATCCGGACCTGGATGTAGTAGTCGGTAATATCGCCACAGCAGAAGCCGCCAAATATCTATTGGAGAACGGAGCTGACGGCATCAAGGTAGGTATCGGTCCCGGAAGTATTTGTACGACGCGTATCATTGCCGGTGTAGGAGTACCACAATTGACCGCTATTTTTGAAGTGGCCGAAGTGCTAAAAGGAACGGGAGTGCCGTTGATTGCCGATGGCGGTTTGCGTTATTCGGGTGATGTAGTCAAAGCGTTAGCAGCAGGCGGCAACTGCGTGATGTGCGGTTCTATGTTTGCCGGCACAGATGAAGCACCCGGAGATACCATCATCTTCAACGGACGTAAATTCAAATCCTATCGCGGTATGGGGAGTATCGAAGCAATGAAAGCCGGTAGTGCAGACCGTTATTTCCAAGGAGGAGAGAGTAATGTATCGAAACTTGTTCCGGAAGGAATAGCAGGACGCGTACCGTATAAAGGCAGTGTTTGTGAGACCGTTTATCAACTGATTGGCGGTTTGCGTTCCGGTATGGGATATGTAGGCGCTCATAACTTGGAGGAATTACGCAAGGCCAAATTCGTGCGAATCACCTCTGCCGGTATGTTTGAGAGCCATCCGCATGATATTACCATCACTTCTGAGGCTCCCAATTATTCACAGCAATAATCCTGCGGACATATGCAGAAAATCATTATTTTGGACTTTGGCAGTCAGACCACACAACTAATCGGTCGTCGTGTACGCGAGCTGAACACGTTCTGCGAGATTCTGCCGTATAACAAATTCCCGGAGGACGACAAGGACGTTATCGGTGTTATTCTAAGTGGTTCGCCTCTAAGCGTCTATCAGAATGATGCCTTCCATATCGATCTGGATCGTCTGCGCGGTCGTCTGCCGATTCTCGGTATCTGCTATGGTGCACAGTTGATCAGTTATAACTACGGAGGTAAAGTGGAAAGTGCCGGAACGCGCGAATACGGTCGTCAGCAACTGCAGTATATCGACCATGCTTGTCCGCTGTTCAAGGGTTTTGACGAACACTCGCAAGTATGGATGTCGCATGGCGACAGCATCACGAAATTGCCGGAAGGAGCACAGATAGCAGCATCAACCGAGACGGTAGCCAATGCTGCTTATTATATCCCGGAAGAAAAGCCTATCTTCGGCACACAGTTCCACCCGGAGGTATTTCATACACTACAGGGCACGTTATTGCTGAAAAATTTTGTGGTAGATATTTGTGGTTCGCGTCAAGAATGGTGTGCTGAGAAATTCGTAGAATCAACAGTTCAAGCGTTGCGCGAGCAGATTGGCAAAGACCGTGTCATTCTCGGCTTGTCCGGTGGTGTTGATTCATCGGTAGTAGCCGTACTGCTACATCGTGCGATTGGAGACCAACTGACCTGTATCTTTGTAGATCACGGCATGCTGCGTAAGAATGAGTTCAACGATGTGATGCGGGACTATCAAGGACTGGGGCTGAAGGTTATCGGTGTGGATGCAAGTGATAAATTTCTAAGTGATTTGGCGGGTATCAAAGATCCTGAACAGAAACGTAAAATCATTGGTCGTGATTTTGTGGAAGTTTTCAACGCTGAGGCAAAAAAGATTACAGATGCCAAATGGCTTGCACAGGGAACTATTTATCCGGATCGCATAGAGAGTCTCAACATAACCGGCAAAGTTATCAAGAGCCATCATAACGTAGGCGGTTTGCCAAAAGAAATGCATTTGCAATTATGCGAACCCATTAAATGGTTATTCAAGGATGAAGTGCGCCGTGTAGGTCGCAGTTTGGGTATGCCGGAACATCTGATTAGTCGTCATCCTTTCCCGGGACCGGGTCTGGCGGTACGTATCTTAGGCGATATCACCCGTGAGAAGATACATATCTTACAGGAAGCCGATGCTATCTATATCCAAAATCTCCGCGAAGCCGGTCTGTATGATGAGATTTGGCAAGCAGGTGCTATCCTTTTAAGCGAAGTAAGGTCGGTTGGTGTTATGGGTGACGAACGGACATATGAGAATCCGATTGCGCTGCGTGCCGTGACCTCCAGCGATGCGATGACAGCAGATTGGGCACATATACCATACGAGGTATTAGCGAAAATCAGTAATGAAATTATTAACAAAGTGAAAGGTGTGAACCGAGTATGTTATGATATCTCATCCAAACCGCCTTCCACAATCGAATGGGAATAATATGAAAAACGAAGTTAATCGTGCCCATGTGGCTAAGAAAGTAGGAGTTATTATGGGTTCGGCCAGCGATCTGCCGGTAATGCAGGCTGCCATTGATACCCTTGAGTCTTTTGGTATTGAAGTGGATAAACGCGTTATCTCTGCCCATCGTGCGCCTCATGCGCTGATGGAGTGGACCGAGTCAGCCGAAGAACGCGGATTGAGTATCATCATTGCGGGGGCAGGCGGTGCTGCTCATTTGGCAGGCGTGATTGCCGGTTTGACACAACTGCCGGTAATTGGCGTGCCTGTACGTTCAAAGACTTTAGATGGCTTAGACAGTCTGCTTTCGATGGTACAGATGCCAAGTGGTATACCTGTAGCTACCGTAGCTATCGATGGCGCAAAGAATGCAGCATTGTTGGCCGTGAGCATTTTGGCATTGCAAGACAAATCTCTGCGCGAGAAATATATTGATTTTCGTCGCCAGCAAACAGAAAAGGTATTAGCAACTGTTATTTGAGATGGATATAAGACTATTTGTCGAGAAGAAAGAAGGCTTTCGCGTCGAGGCGGAGAGTTTGCGTCACGAGCTGAACGAGAACCTGCAAATGCATATCCGCAAGATGCGTTATCTATGCGTGTATGACTTGTTCGGGTTTAGCAAAGAACTGCTGGAAAAAAGCAAATACAGCGTCTTTGGCGAGATTGTGACCGATGTGGTGAGCGACCATCTGGACTTGAAAGGCATGACCTATCTGGCAGTGGAATATATTCCCGGTCAGTTCGACCAACGTGCCTCTTCTGCTATCGATTGCGTACATCTGATTGATCCAAAAGCAAATATTGACATTCGTTCCAGCCGGTTACTAATCTTTGAGGACGAGATGACCGCTGATGAGATGGCGCGTATACGTCATTATTATATCAATGCCGTTGAGGCACGCGAGAAGAATCTCGATGTGCTCGAACGTCAACAGAAAGCAGAGGTGAAACCATTAGCTTCTCTGGATGGTTTTACTACCATGCCGATAGAAGAATATGCAGTCTTCTGCAAGCAATGGGGTCTGGCGATGAATACGAATGATTTGGCATGCGTAGTGGATTATTTCCGAAAAGAACACAGAGATCCTACTGAGACAGAATTGCGGATAATAGACACTTATTGGTCCGACCATTGCCGTCACACGACCTTCACAACCATCTTAGAGGATATAGAGATAGAGGATTCGTTCATTAAAGCCGATATAGAGCAGGAGATAGAGCAATTCAAGCATATCCGTGTGCAACTCGGCCGCGAACAAAAACCGCTATGCCTAATGGAACTGGCTACTATCGGTGCACGCTATCTGAAGCATCAAGGGCTATTGGACGATATGGAGGTGAGCGAAGAAAATAACGCCTGCTCTATCTTCATTGACGTGGATGTGGACGGTAAAGATGAACGCTGGCTGTTGCAATTCAAAAACGAGACGCATAATCATCCAACTGAGATAGAACCTTTTGGTGGCGCAAGTACATGTCTTGGTGGCGCTATCCGTGATCCTTTGTCCGGTCGTGCATATGTCTATCAGGCTATGCGTGTTACAGGAGCAGGCGATATCTATGCACCTGTGAACGAGACAATGGCGGGAAAATTACCGCAACAGATTATCTCACGCAAGGCTGCTGCCGGTTATTCGTCGTATGGCAACCAGATTGGTTTGGCAACCACACATGTACGTGAAATATACCATCCTTCGTATATTGCTAAGCGTTTGGAAGTAGGAGCAGTGGTTGGTGCTGTTAAAGCGGATGCCGTTCGGAGAGAAAGTCCCGTTGCCGGAGATGTGATACTGCTTTTAGGCGGACGTACCGGTCGGGACGGCATTGGCGGAGCAACGGGATCCAGTAAGGAACATACGGAAGCATCGCTCGAGGCATGCGGCAGTGAAGTGCAGAAAGGAAATGCACCAGAGGAGCGGAAGATACAGCGTCTCTTTCGCCGCAAAGAGGTGACGAAACTGATTAAGAAATCCAATGATTTCGGTGCCGGAGGAGTGAGCGTGGCTATCGGTGAGTTAGCTGACGGACTGGATATTTATCTTGATCGTGTACCGACTAAATACTCGGGGTTGAATCCAACCGAATTGGCTATTTCTGAATCACAAGAGCGTATGGCCGTAGTTGTTGAGAAAAAGGATCAAGAGACTTTTGAACAGTTATGCCAACAGGATAATATCGAGGTAACGCACGTGGCGGATGTGACAAACACCGGTCGTATGCGTCAGTTTTACAAAGGAGAATTGATTGCAGACTTGAGCCGGGCATTTATTGATTCAGCAGGAGCCAAGCACTATGCACAAGCTACTATTTTGCCGGTTGAGGAACGCGACCCGTTCCATCAGACGATAGCAGGTGATACGCTGACAGAGCGTATGTGCCATGTGCTGCGTTCGGCCAATGTAACAAGCCAAAAGGGACTGATTGAAGAGTTTGATGCTACTATCGGCCGCTCAACAGTGCTTATGCCTTTCGGTGGACGATTACAACGTAGCGAGACCCAAGTGAGCGTGCAGAAACTGCCTACCGATGGTTTTACGAATACTGCCTCTATCATGGCCTTTGGATATAACCCATTCATCGCTGAGTGGAGTCCGTATCACGGAGCAGCTTATGCCGTCGTGGAAGCATGTAGTAAAGTGGTAGCCGCAGGTGCTGACTACAGTCATATGCGGTTCAGCTATCAAGAGTATTTCGAACGTATGACGAACCGTCAAAGTTGGGGTAAACCGCTCAGCGCTTTGTTAGGTGCGTTGAAAATGCAGATTGCTTTAGGTTTGCCTTCTATCGGCGGCAAAGACTCCATGTCCGGTACGTTTGAGCATATCTCTGTACCGCCGACGCTGATAGCATTCGGTATAACCACTGTCGGCGCCGACAAGGTCATCAGTACCGATTTGAAGAAAGATGGTAACCGCTTGTATCTGTTGCAGCACAAGCCTTTGGCAAACTATATGCCGAATACAGACCAATTGAAACAATTGTGGGCAGAGACAACAAAAGCCATACAATCGTCTCGTATCTGTTCCGCGTATAGTCTAGGATTCGGAGGTATTTGTGAGGCATTGGCTAAGATGTCGTTCGGAAACGAGTTGGGTGTTGATGTTCGTTTAGACGAGCACTTACTATATGACTATCAGTATGGCAGTATTCTTGTGGAAGCAACAGAAGAACTCAATATCAAAGATGCCATCTTGCTGGGTTATGTGACCAACGGCGCGAACCTCATCATCAATGGAGAATCGGTTAATCGAGATACACTGTATGAGGCATGTACTGCGCCATTCAACAAAGTGTATCCGTCTTCGATGAAACCACAGCATCAAGAGCAGCTTCCAAAGGGAACAGAGAATAAGTCTTCTTCACAAAAACCGATTGCGCATGAAGATCTGAAGGGTAAAGCACCTATCGTCTATATTCCGGTATTCCCAGGGACGAACTGCGACTACGATAGTGCCAAAGCCTGGCGCAAAGCAGGGGCCGAGGTTGAGGTTTCTATTTTCCGCAATCTAACAGAACAAGATGTGATTGCATCCATCAACGAGATGGTGGAGCATATCAATCGTGCGCAGATACTGATGTTGGCTGGCGGTTTCTCATTGGGAGATGAACCCGACGGATCGGCCAAGTTCATTGTTTCTGTCATCAATCAGCATAAGGTAAGCCAAGCCATTGAATCGTTGCTTAATCGTGGCGGACTGATATTAGGTATCTGCAACGGCTTCCAAGCTTTGGTTAAGTCCGGATTGCTGCCATACGGTACGTTAGGACAAGTGACTACTGCCAGCCCGACATTGTTCCGCAACGATATCAACCGTCACGTATCCCAGATGGTGACTACCACTGTCGCATCCACTAAAGGCCCATGGCTCAAAGGAATGTCGGTTGGCGATTTGCATAGTATTGCAGTTAGCCACGGAGAAGGTAAGTTCGTGGTAAGCGAAGAGTTGGCTCGTCAGTTGTTCGAGAATGGACAGGTGGCTTTCCGATATGCCCATCCGCTCAGCGGACAAGCCACAATGGAATCGCCTTACAACCCTAACGGTTCGTGCTATGCCATTGAAGGAATCATCTCGCCTAATGGACAGATATTAGGTAAGATGGGGCACTCCGAGCGATGGGAAGAAGGTGTTTTCACCAACATCGCAGGCAACAAGAATCAACCTCTGTTTGAAAACGCAGTAAACTATTTTATGCACAAATAAAAAACTATTCATGGCACAACATTATGAAGCAGCCGGCGTGAATTTGGAGGCCGGATATGAAGTAGTTAGCAGAATCAAATCGCATGTGCGTTCGACCCAACGTTCTGGATCGATGGGTTCCATCGGTTCGTTCGGCGGTATGTTTGATTTGTCGTCACTGGGTGTGAAAGAACCTATCTTGGTAAGTGGCACCGATGGCGTAGGTACCAAACTCAAGATCGCTTTTGCAATGGATAAACACGATACTATCGGTATAGATGCCGTAGCAATGTGTGTGAACGATGTATTGGCGCAAGGTGCAGAGCCACTGATATTCTTGGATTATATAGCCACCGGACATAATATTCCTGCTCAGATAGAGGCTATTGTAAGCGGTGTGGCGGAAGGCTGCCGTCAGGCCGGTTGTGCGCTGGTCGGTGGAGAAACAGCCGAGATGCCGGGAATGTATGAGAATGGAGAGTATGATATAGCAGGTTACACCACCGGTGTTGTGGAAAAGGCCAAACTGATTGACGGTACGAAAGTCAAAGTAGGTGACGTGCTCGTAGGAATTAGCTCTTCGGGTGTGCACTCTAACGGTTACTCGCTTGTACGAAAGATTGTCAACGATGCCAAACTAGATCTGCAGACTATTTATCCGGAATTGGATGCCAATAAGAGACTTGGCGAAGTGTTGCTTACCCCGACTAAGATATACGTTAAAGCAGTGCTGGATGTTATCCGTCAATTGGATGTACACGGCGTGGCACACATAACGGGTGGCGGCTTCGATGAAAATATTCCGCGTATCTTCCAACCGGGGATGGGATTCTGGATTCAGGAGGGCAGTTGGGATATCCTGCCTGTGTTCCGTTTCTTGGAGGCTAAGGGTCAAATCCCTCACCGTGAGATGTTTAACATCTTTAATATGGGGATCGGCATGGTATTGGCTATGGACGCCAAGGATGCAGATGAAGCAATCCTAATCCTTGACAAATGGGGTGAGAAAGCCCAAATAATCGGACACGTGCAAGCAGGTGACAATCAAATCGTAGGTAAAGGAAAATAAGATATGGTACAGAAAAGAGCTTTAATAAGTGTGAGCGACAAGACCGGTCTGGTAGAGTTTGTCAAAGGATTGCAAGCAGCCAACTGGCAGATTATCGCTACAGGTGGAACACAGAAATTGTTAGAAGAGAATGGTATAACCACTATCAATATTAGTGAGATAACCGGTTTTCCGGAGATTTGTGACGGCCGTGTCAAAACGCTGCATCCAAAGGTGCATGGTGCATTGTTGGCTCGTCGCGATGAACCTTCTCAGATGGAGGCTCTGCAACAGAATGGTATTGGACTGATCGATCTCGTTTGCGTTAACCTCTATCCTTTCCGTCAAACGATTGCTAAAGAAGGCACCACAATGGCAGAGGCAATCGAGAAGATCGATATCGGTGGTCCATCCATGCTTCGTTCAGCTGCTAAGAACTGGAACGATGTGACTGTTGTTTGTGATCCGAATGATTACGAGCGCGTGCTCAACGAGATTCAAGCAGAAGGTAACACTAAGAAAGAGACTCGTCTGGAATTAAGTGCCAAGGCATATACGCATACTGCAGAATACGACATGTGTATTGCAACCTATATGCGAAAAGCAGCCGGTCTGAATGAGAAACTATTCCTTGAGTATGATTTGAAACAAAGTCTGCGATATGGCGAGAATCCCCATCAAGATGCCAAGTTCTATGCTTCGTTAGAACAGGTTCCTTATTCACTCGCTTCGGCACGGCAATTGCACGGCAAAGAATTATCCTATAATAACATACAAGATGCCAACGCAGCGTTGAATATCGTTCGTGAGTTTGGTCAAACACCTTTCTGCGTAGGTCTGAAACACATGAATCCATGTGGCGCAGCTATCGGTAAAGATGGCGTAGAGGCATGGACAAAGGCGTATGAGGCTGACAAGGTGTCTATTTTCGGCGGTATCGTCGCTACCAACTGCATCGTTACCAAAGAAATGGCTGAACGGATGCATCCGATTTTTCTTGAGATTATCATGGCTCCGCAATTCACTCAAGAGGCATTGGATGTATTGACTACCAAAAAGAATCTCCGTCTCTTGGAGGTAGATATGACTTCGGACACGAAACAACAGATGCAATATGTGTCGGTTAATGGAGGGTTGCTAGCTCAGCAACTCGATTTGGAAACCATCGATCTGAAGACAAATATGTGTGTTACTGAAACCCAACCAACCAACGAGCAGATGATTGATATGCAATTTGCGTGGCGCGTCGTGAAACACGTCAAATCCAACGCCATTGTAGTAGCAAAAAATGGTCGTACATATGGTGTCGGTGCAGGTCAGATGAATCGCGTAGGTTCTGCGAGCATCGCATTGAAGCAGGCACAAGACTCGCTGGCATTAGAAGGCATTGATATAAAGAAAGCCGAACTCGTGATGGCTTCAGACGGATTTTTCCCGTTTGGTGATAGCGTAGAGAGTGCTGCCGAGTACGGAATAACTGCTATCGTTCAACCCGGTGGAAGTGTGCGTGATGCTGAGAGTATTGATGCTGCCAACAACCACCATATAGCAATGCTCTTCACGGGCATGCGTCATTTCAAACACTAAAATGAAAAAAGTATTAGTCATAGGATCCGGAGGTCGTGAACATGCGATTGTGTATCAGTTGAGTCGCAGTCCTCAGGTGGAGCAGATCTTTTGTGCGCCGGGAAACGCCGGTATCGCACAGCTGGCTGAGTGTGTAGCTATCGCTGATACAGATGTAGAGCAACTGCTCTGTTTCGCTATACGGCGTCAAGTAGACCTCTGCATCGTAGGTCCTGAGGCGGCCTTAGCGGCAGGTGTCACTGATACATTTCGCGAAGCAGGTATACCGGTATTCGGCCATACTAAGGCTGCTACTCAAATTGAGTCAAGCAAAGAGTTTGCCAAAGAACTGATGGTCCGATACAATGTACCAACAGCTGCGTATCGTAGTTTTGCGGATTACAACGAAGCTATTGCTTATGTGCGTGCGCGTAACACGTATCCTACTGTGCTCAAATACGATGGTCTGGCTGCAGGCAAAGGAGTCGTTATTGCTCAAGACGAACAAGAGGCACAACAGGCGTTACGTGACATGCTGATTGGTGAGGCCTTTGGAAAAGGAAGAGTAGTTATTGAGGATTATCTGGAAGGGCCTGAGTTCTCTTTCATGGCTTTTGTGAATCATCATCATGTTTACCCCATGCCTTTGAGTCAGGATCACAAGCGTGTTTTTGATGGCGACAAGGGACCTAACACCGGCGGTATGGGTGCCTATACTCCGCTTCCATTTATCAGTGCCGAGGAAGAACAATGGGCTCTGGAAAATATCCTGCAACGCGTTGCAGACGCTATGGTGGAAGAAGGCAAACCTTTGACGGGTGTTCTCTATGGCGGACTGATGAAAACAGCTGATGGAATTAAAGTAATTGAGTTTAACGCCCGTTTCGGAGATCCGGAGACAGAGGTAGTGCTCCCGCTGCTTGAAACCGATGCATATACGGTCTTTCATGCTATCGCCATCGGGGAAATCCTAGACAATATAGCATGGCGCAAGCAAGCTACAATTGGTGTTGTAATGGCTTCATGCGGCTATCCGGGTGCTTATACCAAAGGCGCAGAGATAACCGATCTGGAGAATTTCGACGGATTGGTCCTACACATGGGCACACGTATAGAAGGCGGCAAACTAGTTACAAATGGCGGACGAGTGCTAATGTGTATTGCACATGGCGATGACATACAGCAAGCGCAACAGAAAGTGTATACTGAGTTGGAAAAGATACATTGCACAAACTTGTTTTATAGAAGAGATATAGCACATTGGGCACTATGATAATAAATGGGAAGCAAATAGCACAGAACCTGAAGGAGCAGATGCGCGAGCAGGTGGCGGCTTTATCCGCTCAGTATGGTCGCAAACCGTGTTTGAATGTGATTATCGTCGGTGAAAACCCGGCTAGCCTTTCGTATGTCAAAAGTAAGATCAAAGCTTCTGAATACTGCGGTTTTGACGGCGAACTGATTCAGTTGCCAGAAACAACGACTCAGGATGAACTACTCCGTATCATTCGCGAGTCCAATGAGAAAGACAACGTAGATGGTATACTGGTACAATTGCCCCTTCCAAAGCATATCAATGAACAATACGTCATCAACGCTATTGCTCCGGAGAAGGATGTAGATGGATTTCACCCAACCAATGTAGCCAAACTCTGGCTGAATCAACAAACGATTGTTCCTTGCACACCTCTCGGTATTATAACCTTATTAGAGCATAGCGGAACTCCGTTAGAGGGACGCCATGCGGTAGTGGTAGGCCGCAGCAATATAGTTGGCAAACCGATGGCCAAACTACTGTTGGATAAGAACTGCTCTGTAACGATTGCGCATAGCCGTACCGCCAATTTAGCGTCTATTTGCCGAGATGCAGATATTCTAATAGTAGCTGTTGGACGTCCGCAGATGATTACAGCGGATATGGTCAAACCCGGAGCTACGGTCATTGATGTAGGCATCAACCGCACTTCAGATGGCAAATTGGTCGGAGATGTAGATTTTGAATCGGTAGCGCCTATTGCAGGTGCTATCACTCCTGTTCCCGGAGGTGTAGGACCAATGACTATCACAATGCTGATGCAAAATACGATAGAAATTTTTATTCAAAGAAACAATAAATAATACTTACTGACATGAATTTTGGAACTCCTCTAACACAAAGCGCTACCCGCGCACTGCTGCTCGGCAGCGGAGAACTAGGCAAAGAAGTCACCATCGAACTGCAACGCTATGGCATAGAAGTTATCGCCTGTGATCGCTATGCAAATGCTCCTGCTATGCAAGTAGCGCACCGATCGTATGTTTTCAACATGCTGGATGGCAAGCGTTTGCGCGAGATTGTGGAAAAAGAAAAACCTTCGCTCATCATTCCTGAAGTAGAAGCCATTGCTACGCCGACTCTGGTCGAATTGGAAAAAGAAGGTTATCGCGTCATCCCGACTGCCAAAGCTGCTTTCCTCACCATGAACCGAGAAGCTATTCGCCGGTTGGCAGCTGAAGAATTGAAATTACCCACAGCGCCCTATCTATTTGCAGACAACCACGATGAGTTCATCGCTGCCGTCAAGAAGATTGGCATCCCGTGTGTGGTTAAACCGATTATGTCTTCTTCCGGTCACGGCCAATCCACAATTCATAATGAAGCTGAAGTGGAGACGGCATGGGCTGTTTCGCAAGAAGGCGGACGTGCTGGTGCTGGCCGTGTGATTGTTGAGGGTTTTATTCATTTTGACTACGAGATTACGCTGCTGACCGTTCGGCATGCTAATGGTACGACCTTCCTGCAACCGATCGGACACCATCAAGTAGACGGAGACTATCGCGAGTCATGGCAACCGCAGGCTATGACATCAGAGGCGCTACAGCAGGCACAACATATCGCTAAAATGGTTACCGATGCCTTAGGCGGATATGGTATCTTTGGCGTAGAGATGTTCATTCAGGGAAACAAGGTAATCTTCTCTGAGGTTAGTCCGCGTCCGCACGATACCGGTATGGTCACAATGATCAGCCAGGATCTGAGCGAGTTCGCTTTGCATGCTCGTGCCGTACTTGGTTTGCCTATACCGGAGATTCGCTTCTTCCAGCCATCAGCCAGCAAAGCAATTGTTATTGAAGGCGAAGGCACAGAGGTTACCTTTGAGGGCATAGAAAAAGCATTATCTATTCCGGGCGTACAACTGCGCTTGTTTGGCAAACCGGAGGTTCACGGTCATCGCCGTTATGGGGTAGTATTGGCCACCGACGAATCGGTAGAGAAAGCATTAGCGAAAGCAGAAAAGGCATATAAATGCATATCATATAAGATAAAATAATCATGATAGATCGTTATTCCCGCGCAGCGATGCGCAACATCTGGACTGAAGAAAACAAGTTCAAAGCCTATTTGGAGGTTGAGCTTCTTGCAGCAGAAGCATGGTCTGAATTAGGTGTTGTTCCTAAAGAGGACATTAAGAATCTGCGCAATAAAGCCACGTTTGATGTTAATCGCATCCATGAGATTGAGGAAATCACCCGCCATGATGTGGTAGCGTTTACCCGTACCGTGAGCGAATCGCTTGGCGAGGAACGCAAGTGGGTGCATTACGGATTAACTTCAACCGATGTGGTAGATACTGCTAACGGGTATCTATTGAAGCAGGCTAACACCATCTTACGCGATGACTTGAAGCAGTTTATGATTGTACTGCAGAAACGTGCCAATGAGTTCAAGTATACACCGGTTATCGGCCGTACGCACGGTATGCATGCCGATGTCACTTCTTTCGGACTCAAATGGGCTTTATGGTATGCTACTATGGAGCGTAATATCGCGCGTTTCGAAATGGCATCCAAGGGTGTAGAGGCCGGTAAACTGTCGGGTGCTGTGGGTAATTATGCCAATATTCCGCCAAGCATTCAGAGTTATGTGTGCAACCATCTGGGTATCGAGTCTGCTAAGATTGCAACTCAGGTGCTAGGGCGTGACCGCCACGCGTTCTATCTATCAACACTTGCGGTTATAGCCGGTTCTCTGGAGCAGATTGCTCTCGAGATTCGCAATATGCAGCGGCAAGAGGTTAGAGAGGTAGAAGAGGCTTTTAAGAAAGGACAGAAAGGTTCATCGGCCATGCCACATAAACGCAATCCTATTTCTTCGGAGAATATCTGCGGTTGTGCACGTGTCATGCGCGGATATATGTGTACTGCATCGGAGAATATCGCTCTCTGGCATGAACGCGATATCTCACACTCTTCTACAGAACGTATCGTATTGCCTGATGCTACTATGCTTTTGGATTATATGTTAGCGCGTATGCAGGGAATATTGGAGAATTTAGTGGTTTATCCCGAGCATATGCTAGACAATATACAACTTACCCACGGAGCAATCTTTGCACAGCGTGTGATGAACGAACTGATAGAAAAAGGCCTTGTGCGTGAACAAGCCTACGACCTGGTACAACCGGTGGCCATGCGTACATTAATGGAAGGCGGTCAGATGCAAGAACTGCTCAAGCAAACTCCGGAGGTAATGAAGTATCTAACTGAAACAGAGATAGACCAATGCTTCACATTGGAGTATTATATGAAAAATGTCGATTTTATTTTTAACCAATTAGGCTTATGAAAAACGAAATAATCGTGCCGGACGGCAAAGAAGTTAATCGTGCCCAAGCGGCTAAGAAAGCAGATATTCTTTTAGGATTGCAATGGGGCGATGAAGGGAAAGGCAAGATGGTCGATTTCCTAACCCCAAAGTACGATGTTGTTGCGCGGTTTCAAGGAGGTCCCAACGCAGGACATACACTAGAGTTTGACGGACAGAAATACGTCCTACGCAGCATTCCTTCCGGCATCTTTCAGGGGGACAAGCTAAACCTCATAGGTAACGGTGTGGTTCTTGATCCTATTTTATTCCGTAAAGAGGCGGAAGAATTGGCGCAAGCTGGGCATAACCTTCAGGAACGCCTGCTTATTTCCAAAAAGGCACACCTTATCCTGCCTACCCACCGTTTGTTGGATCAAGCCAACGAAGCCGCTAAAGGCAAGGCAAAGATTGGTACTACAGGCAAGGGTATCGGTCCTACCTACACCGATAAAGTTAGCCGCAACGGATTGCGAATAGGAGATATACTTGACGGCTTTGCCGAGAAATACGTCCAGGCGCGTAACCGTCATATCGAGATGATCAATTCGCTCAACGCTTCCGCTATAGCTAAAGGTGGCAGTCCTGTAGCATTGGACGGATTGGAGGCATTAGAGAAAGAATGGATGCAAAGTATCGATTTTCTACGTCAGTTCCGCTTCATCGATAGCGAGCATTTCGTCAACAAGTGTCTGACGAACAACAAGTCTATTCTTTGCGAGGGAGCACAAGGTTCGCTCTTGGATGTCGATTTCGGTTCCTATCCATTCGTCACTTCCAGTAATACAATATGTGCTGGCGCTTGTACAGGTCTTGGTCTCGCTCCAAGTCGTATAGGCGAGGTATATGGTATCTTCAAAGCATATTGCACTCGTGTAGGATCTGGTCCTTTCCCAACCGAACTCTTTGACGAGATGGGAAAGAAGATGCGCGATATCGGTCACGAATACGGAGCTGTCACTGGCCGCGAGCGTCGATGCGGATGGATTGACCTGGTTGCACTCCGTTATACCATCATGCTTAACGGGGTGACTCAATTAATCATGATGAAGTCTGATGTTCTGGACACCTTCCCGACGATTAAGGCTTGCACGGCCTATCGTGTAAACGGTGAACTGACACGTGACTTTCCTTTCTCTATCGATAAAGGAGTAGAACCTGTCTATGAGGAACTCCCTGGATGGCAGACCGATTTAACCCACTGTTCCAAGCAGGATGAGTTGCCGGAAGCATTTATTAACTATGTCAATTTCTTGGAGCGCGAATTGGCTACACCTATCAAGATTATTTCTGTAGGACCCGATCGCGAAGCAACTATATGGAGATGATGAAAAACCAACTTAATCGTGCCCAAGTGGCTAAGAAAAAAGCAATATTACGGCTCAGCGATGGCACTACTTTTGAGGGCTATAGCTTCGGTGCAGATGTCCCGGTTAGCGGCGAAGTGGTTTTCAATACCGCTATGATGGGGTATCCGGAGTCGCTCACCGATCCTAGTTATGCCGGTCAGTTAATGACACTTACCTATCCTTTGGTGGGTAATTATGGTGTACCAGAGTTCTCTTTCCGCCCGGATGGATTAGCCACATACATGGAGTCGGATCGCATCTATGCTCGTGCTATCATTTGTAGTGAATATAGCGGCGAATACAGCCATTGGAACGCCAAGGAGACTTTAGCAGATTGGCTCAAACGAGAGCAAATACCTGGCATCACAGGTATCGACACGCGTGCGCTGACAATGTTATTGCGTGAGCATGGGGTGATGATGGGTTCTATTGAGATTGAAGGATGTAAACCAGCTCCCGATGCACAATATGAAGATGTCAATTTTGTAGCACAAGTATCCTGCAAAGACGTGATCCGCTACAACGAGGGTAAACCGAAGAAAGTGATTTTGGTTGACTGCGGTGTCAAGCATAATATCATTCGTTGCCTCATTAATCGTAATGTGGAAGTGATACGCGTGCCGTGGGACTACGATTTTAATACTATTGAGGCGGATGGCCTTTTCCTTTCCAACGGACCCGGAAACCC
This sequence comes from Paludibacteraceae bacterium, assembly GCA_017557345.1. Lineage (GTDB taxonomy): Bacteria > Bacteroidota > Bacteroidia > Bacteroidales > Paludibacteraceae > Colicola. Next base: position 41,347 of record JAFYZR010000070.1, read on the forward strand.
CGACACTTGTTCGGTATTGGTAGATCATATCAAGACCTACATGAAATCGCATAAACCTATCGCTGGCATATGCATGGGCAATCAGTTGCTCGGCAAAGCAGCGGGAGCGACTATCTACAAACTGCCATACGGTCATCGTTCGCATAACCAGCCTGTACGCATGGTCGGTACTGACCGTTGTTTCATCACTTCGCAGAATCACGGCTATGCCGTAGACACATCTACTTTGTCCAAAGAGTGGCAACCGCTATTTATCAACATGAATGATGGTTCCAATGAAGGCATACGCCATATATCTGAACCTTGGTTCTCTGCGCAGTTTCATCCTGAAGCTTGCTCGGGACCGGTAGATACGGAATTCCTGTTCGACGACTTTATCAAACTCCTCAATAAATAAGTGTATCCTATCTCATAGACATGAAATTAGAAAATATTCACAAAGTATTAGTTCTCGGCTCGGGTGCGCTCAAGATCGGTGAAGCCGGTGAGTTTGATTATTCGGGTTCACAAGCACTCAAAGCCTTGCGCGAAGAAGGGATAGAAACCGTATTGATTAATCCCAATATCGCTACGGTTCAGACTTCGGAGGGTGTGGCTGATCATATCTACTTCTTACCGGTTACCCCTTATTTTGTAGAACGTTTAATTGAGAAAGAGCGCCCGGATGGCATTCTACTTTCATTCGGTGGACAGACCGCACTCAATTGCGGTGTTGCTCTCTATCGTTCCGGTGTGCTGGAGAAGTACAATGTACAGGTGCTTGGAACCCCTGTCGAGACTATTATTAATACGGAAGATCGTGAACTCTTTGTTCGCCAGTTAGACAAGATTGATGTCAAGACGATCAAGTCTGAAGCGGTCGAGACCATTGAAGATGCACGTCGTGCAGCCAAGGATCTGGGCTATCCGGTTATCATCCGAGCAGCGTACGCCTTAGGCGGTCTCGGTTCGGGTTTTTGTGATAACGAAGAGGAACTGAATACCATGGTGGAGAAGGCATTCTCCTTCTCTCCGCAAGTGCTGGTCGAAAAATCTCTCAAGGGATGGAAAGAGATTGAATACGAAGTAGTACGCGACCGATATGACAACTGTATCACGGTCTGCAACATGGAGAACTTCGACCCGCTTGGCATTCATACCGGTGAGTCTATCGTCATTGCTCCCTCTCAGACATTAACCAACTCAGAGTACCACAAACTGCGTGCACTAGCTATACGTATCATCCGCCATCTAGGTATCGTAGGTGAATGTAACGTACAATATGCCTTCGATCCGGAATCGGAAGACTACCGTGTTATTGAGGTGAACGCTCGTTTAAGCCGTTCCTCTGCTTTGGCTTCCAAGGCTACAGGATATCCACTCGCTTTTGTAGCTGCGAAACTTGGTCTAGGTTACGGACTGTTCGAATTGCGAAACTCGGTAACGCAATCAACCACAGCCTTCTTCGAACCAGCGCTGGACTATGTGGTATGTAAGATACCTCGCTGGGATTTAGGTAAGTTCCGTGGCGTCAATCGCGAGTTAGGCAGTTCTATGAAGTCTGTCGGCGAGGTCATGGCTATTGGCCGCACTTTCGAAGAAGCGCTACAGAAAGGCTTACGCATGATAGGTCAAGGCATGCACGGATTCACAGAAAATAAAGAACTGTATGTAGAAGATTTGGAATCCGCCCTCAAGGCTCCGACCGACAAGCGTATCTTCGCTATCGCACAGGCGATGTATCAGGGCTATAGCGTTGAGCGCATTCATGAACTGACTAAGATTGACAACTGGTTTCTCCAGCGTCTGGAGCATATCATCAATATCGATGCCGAACTCAAGCAATTGGGCGACATCAACAAACTGGGTCACGACTTGCTGCTACGCGCCAAACAATTAGGATTCTCCGACTTCCAAATTGCGCGTGCTGTAGGATTGGGTAAGACCATGTCGATGGATCAAGCTGTGCTCAAGATGCGTACTTATCGTAAACAACTGGGTGTGCTTCCTGTAGTTAAACAGATAGACACATTAGCCGGTGAGTTTCCTGCGCAAACCAATTATCTGTATTTGACTTATTGCGGTACGAAGAACGACGTGCACTACACGGGCGACCAGAAGTCTATTATTGTTCTCGGTTCGGGCGCTTACCGTATCGGTTCATCAGTAGAATTCGACTGGTGCGGCGTGCAGGCGCTCAATACCATTCGCAACAACGGATTCCGTTCGGTGATGATCAACTACAATCCCGAAACGGTTTCTACCGACTACGATGTATGCGACCGACTCTATTTCGACGAACTCACGTTCGAACGCGTGATGGATATTATCGAACTGGAGAATCCGCATGGTGTGATTGTTTCTACTGGCGGCCAGATTCCAAACAACTTAGCCATGAAACTCGATGCCCAGAAAGTGCCAATCCTTGGAACTACAGCAAAATCGATTGACAATGCGGAAGATCGTGATAAGTTTTCCGCCATGCTTGACCGTATCGGAGTAGATCAGCCGGAGTGGAGCGCACTTACCTCAATGGCGGATGTGGAGAAATTTGTCAATCGAGTTGGCTATCCGGTACTTGTCCGTCCTTCGTATGTACTTTCCGGGGCTGCAATGAATGTCTGCTCAAACGAAGATCAACTCCATAAGTTCCTTCAACTAGCAGCAAAAGTATCCAAGGAGCATCCAGTGGTTATCTCTAAGTTTATGACCAATACAAAGGAGGTCGAAATGGATGCCGTTGCTCGTAACGGTGAGATTATCGCGTACGCCATCTCGGAGCATGTGGAGTTTGCCGGAGTCCATTCAGGTGATGCAACCATTATGTTCCCGGCTCAGAAACTGTATGTAGAAACTGTGCGTCGTATTAAACGTATCTCCGGTCAGATTGCCCGCGAACTGAATATATCCGGTCCGTTCAATATCCAGTATTTGGCGCGAGAGAATGAGATTAAAGTGATTGAGTGTAATCTTCGTGCCTCACGTTCATTCCCATTCGTTAGCAAAGTGCTCAAAATCAATCTCATAGATATTGCCACACGTATCATGTTGGATCTGCCGATTGAACGGCCGCATAAATCGCTCTTTGATTTCGATTATGTTGGTGTAAAGGCTTCCCAGTTCTCTTTCAATCGGCTACAGAATGCTGATCCGATATTGGGAGTAGATATGGCATCTACAGGAGAGGTTGGCTGTCTTGGCGAGGATGCCAACTGTGCTCTACTGAAATCTATGTTATCGGTTGGAATGCGGATCCCCAAGAAGAACATCCTTTTGCTATCGGCGGACCGAAACAACGTGCACATCTATTGGATACTATCAAGCGACTCGTTGAGCGAGGATATACCATCTATGCCACAGGCGGAACAAGCGAGTTCCTCAACGGACTTGGTGTGCCGAATATTCGTGTTTATAAGAAAGAGCATATGGATGAGTTCGGCCAACTTAAGCAACCGATAGTTTCCAATCTGATGCATAATAAAGAGATCGAACTCTTTATCGGTATCCCTGTAGACACGTTGGCAGATCCTGTAAATGACAGCTACTATCGTATGCGCCGTACAGCGGTGGATTTGAATATTCCTTTGATTACCAACGCGCGATTGGCAGAGGCCTTTATTAATGCGTTCCTGGACGTTCCTTTGGACTCTCTCGACATCCGCGAATGGAGCGAATACAAATAAATTTGAAATCATAAATTATAGATTATGACTGCATTAACATCAACTCATTTTTCTTTTCCCAATCAGACGAATGTCTATCATGGCAAAGTACGTGATGTTTATTTCATTGGAGACAACTTGCTTTGTATGGTAGCAACGGACAGGATCTCTGCTTTTGACGTTATTCTACCGGAGGGCATCCCCTATAAGGGACAGATACTCAATCAGATTGCCGCCAAGTTTCTGAATGCCACACGTGATATCGTGCCTAACTGGTTGCAAGCGACACCGGATCCGATGGTTTCTGTAGGCTACCGTTGTGAGGGATATCCGGTTGAGATGATTGTTCGCGGATACTTGTGCGGTTCGGCATGGCGGGCTTATAAAGCAGGCGCACGTGAGATCTGTGGCGTCAGATTGCCGGAAGGCATGCGTGAGAACGAAAAGTTTCCAACGCCGATTATTACTCCGACTACAAAAGCGGAAATCGGCACGCACGATGAGGATATATCCCGCGAGGAGATTATTGCACGCGGGTTGGTGCCTGAGAAAGAATACTTGCAGCTTGAGAAATATGCCTTGGCTCTCTTTGCCCGCGGACAGGAAATAGCAATGCAACATGGTCTGTTGCTCGTAGATACCAAGTACGAGTTCGGCAATTATCAAGGGCAAGTAATGCTGATGGATGAGGTGCACACGCCTGATTCCAGCCGATATTTCTATGCCGATGGTTATGAAGAGCGTTTTGCCGCGGGCGAACCGCAACGGCAACTATCCAAAGAGTTCGTTCGCGAATGGCTGATGGACAATGGTTTCCAAGGCAAAGCAGGTCAGCAGGTCCCGGAAATGACTCCGGCTATTGTGCAATCGATCACCGACCGCTATATCGAGTTGTACGAAGGTATTACAGGGGATATCTTTATCAAACAAGAGACCGCTGATATTGCCGCACGCATCGAGAAAAACATCCTTTCGTATCTAAACAAATAGTATTATACATTAGTCTGTTTAATTAACAAAAATTCTATGGCTGGATTTTTTGGAGCAATTAGCGCACAGCCCTGCGTAACGGATGTCTTCTATGGCACCGATTACCACTCGCATTTAGGGACGCGTCGAGGTGGAATGGCTACATTTGATGGAGAAACGGGCCATTTCAACCGCGCGATTCACTCGATCTCGCAGGCCTCTTTCCGTACAAAAATGGAGGAAGAACTGCCTAAATTCCTTGGAAATGCGGGTATCGGTATTATCTCCGATACGGATGCACAACCGCTTTTGTTCAATTCCCATCTGGGGCGGTTTGCTCTGACTACGGTAGGTAAGATCACGAATCTCGAAGAGTTAGCAGACAAAGCCTTGGAGCACAATATGCACCTTTCCGAGTTTTCATCCGGCAGAGTTAATCCTACGGAATTGGTAGGTTTGATGATCATTCAGAAACCGTCATTGGAAGAAGGTATTCGCTACGCGCAGGAGCAAATCAAAGGTTCGCTCTCGTTAATGCTTCTTACCGAAGATGGCATTGTTTGTGCGCGTGACTTATGGGGGCGTACGCCGGTTGTCATCGGGCAGAAAGAAGGGGCTTTTTGTGCCGCCAGCGAACCATCTTCGTTTTATAACTTAGGCTATACTACGCGATGTGACCTCGGTCCGGGTGAGATTGTACGGTTGCATGCTGATCGCATCGAACAATTGGCAGAACCGCTACCCGACCACATGCAGATTTGTTCTTTCTTGTGGGTGTACTACGGTTTTCCGACATCTGCCTTTGAAGGTCGTAACGTAGAGGATGTTCGTAACTACATTGGTTTTGCGATGGGTAAGGAAGATGATACGCAAGTGGACTGCTGTTGCGGTGTACCGGATTCCGGTATCGGCATGGCAATCGGTTATTCGGAAGGGCATCAAGTGCCGTACCGACGCGCTATTTCCAAATATACGCCTACTTGGTCTCGTTCTTTCATGCCGACGAATCAGAACATGCGTAATCTGGTGGCCAAGATGAAACTAATCCAGAATAACGCCATTCTTCGCGATCGCAGCGTTCTTCTTTGTGACGATTCTATCGTACGTGGCACACAGTTGCGGGACAACACACGCTGCCTGCTGGACGGAGGTGCCAAAGAAATCCATATGCGCGTGGCTTGTCCTCCATTGATGCACGGCTGCCCATTCATCAATTTTTCGGAATCTAAGTCCGTCATGGAACTTATCACACGTCGTATCATCGCTGAACTGGAAGGCGAAGAGGCGGCGATGAACGAAGAGCGCGTACGGGCTTATACGGTTACGGACTCGCCGGAATATCAACGAATGGTGGACTGTATTGCTAAAAAATTCGGGTTGAACTCCCTGCGTTTTACTAAGTTAGAGACGCTTATTCGGGCCATCGGATTGCCACGCAGTAAAGTCTGCACCCATTGTTTTGATGGATCATCAGTACATACTTTATAAATAACTATCATATGCAAATAGCACAACGTATTCTTAAAATTGAAGCCTCGCAGAGTCTGGTTATGGCTGCTCGTGCGAAGGCAATGCAAGCCGCTGGTGTGGACGTGGTTAGCATGTCTTTAGGCGAACCCGATATGGACACGCCAAAACATGTGCGTCTGGCGGCACAGGAAGCTATCGATAACCATTGGTCGCATTATGGACCGGTTGCCGGTATTTCGGCGCTTCGGGAAGAGGTAGCCGCTTATCAGAACAGATTGGCCGGCAATGCTATTCCTTGGATAGCAGAGGATGTGTTGGTCTCAGCAGGTGCGAAAATGGCCATCTTCAATGCTATTCATGCGGTCATTAACCCGGGAGACGAGGTGATTATTCCCATGCCTAGTTGGGTGAGTTACAGCGAAATGGTCAAACTGGCAGAAGGAGTTGTTGTACCCGTTGAGACAAAGTTTGAGGATCGCTATTGCCTGACGCCCGAACAGTTGAGAAAAGTGCTGACAAAAAAGACCCGCATGATCATTCTTTGCTCGCCGAATAACCCGACTGGCAGTATTTATAGTGCGGAAGAACTGGAGGGATTAGTGAATGTCTTGCGGGATTTCCCGGAAGTATTTATCTTGTCTGATGAGATATATAACGAATTGATTTATAATCAATCGCAGACAACTTTATCGCATTTCCCGGATTTGGCTGAGCGTTTGATCATTATTAACGGAGTAAGCAAAGCTTACGCGATGACCGGCTATCGTATCGGATGGCTGTTGTCTAAAAATAAAGCGTTTGTAAGCGCTTGTATTCGTTTGCAAGGACAAATGGTCACCTGCGCTACGATGATCGCGCAGAAAGCCGCGGAAATGGCCTTAGCGGGCGATCAGAATTGCGTGGAGAGCATGCGAAATATTTTTGCTTCGCGACGCAAGCTGATTTGTGAGCTGGCAGCTGACATTCCGGGACTGAAATTCCATGAACCGGATGGCGCTTTCTATCTCTTTCCTGATGTCAGCGCTTGGGGAACGGGCGATGAAGTAGCGGAACGGTTGTTGGAAGAGGCGCATGTGGCTGTTGTTTCCGGCTCTGCCTTCGGTTGTCCGTCTTGCATTCGGCTGTCGTACGCGATTAGCGAAGAGCAGATACGAGAGGCCATGGCGCGTATTAAGGCTTTGTTAACCAATTATTAAATTCTACTGACTCAATGAAAGTCCATTTTATTCCGTTTATGGCGGAGTCTGTTTTTGCAGGCATACTCATTAGTATTGCCGGATGGGGTTTTCTTGCCAATCCTGTAATAGGGATGTTTTTGTTCTGCGTCGGATTGCTTGCAGTGGTCAAATACCGTGCTCGTTTATACACCGGAACTGCCGGTTTTATCACGGGATGGGCGGATATCCTTCCGCTTGTACTGATTTTGCTTGGCAATATCATCGGCTGTTTGGCTGTCGCAGCTGTTTCTTTGTTTTCGCCTTTGGCATTATCGGAAGCGGCTGATGGTATTATCACGGCCAGGCTACGCGTAGGATGGCTTGGAACAGGATTACTGGCTATCGGTTGCGGATTATTGATGTCGTTGGCAGTAGATTTCGCAAGACGTAACAAGGATTTCTCTGATTGGTTACCTTTATTGTTTGCTGTGCCGGCCTTTATCCTTTGCGGTTTCCCGCACTGTGTGGCCGATGCGTTTTACTGCTGTGTGTATCTGCTGAATGCTTCCGAGGTCGCCTGGGGAAGTCTGGCTGCGTATTATGGAGCTATTGTACTGGGCAATTTTATCGGCTGCAATGTATATCGATTATGTAAATTGCAAACAATGGCTATTTTCAATCGCTCTTAAGGGGAAATGTTCAATTTTACGGGTCTTCGAGGTTTCATCGGTATTATGTCGAGGTTTTGACCTGATTTTTTCGCCCCAAAATGTTCAATTTTTCCTCAATCTAACCTATAAGTTTTTCGTAATATTACGAAAGACTTTTTTTATTTGGGCAAATCGTTCTTAGCGCTGACAGAATGCGCCTTGCGGAGAAATATGCAAGACAAAACATTTTTGTTCCAAAATAAAATATTCAGTATCATGATTCTTTTTCAAAGAATAATTTGTACCTTTGCGCCACGATTAAGTTATTGATAATATTTAAATCTTGATACAATGAGAAAACTATTCTCCATTTTAGTTGCCCTTTCTTTCAGTTTGCTTGCCGCAGCAAGTTCCGTCACCTATACCGCGGATAATACGTCCATTTTCCGCAATCCCGAGCGTGGCTTCACAGAAGAAATCGGAGGAGAAACTCAAATTTCCGACGCAAGTCCTTATCTTTTGGTAGGCGATGCCGAGGATTGGTATTTTGACGAAACGGGTGAACGCGAAACACAAACCCTTGTCGTGCTAATCTACTATCTGAACAATTACAGAAAAAAGGAATTATCCAATACCATGCTGGCTGGATTTGACGCGGATATGCAGGTATTGCGTGACAAAGGTTTCAAATGCATTCTTCGTTTCGCATATAACTGGAATAGCAAAACGGATGCTACATTAGAATATGTCAAGAAACATATCACAAAGCTGAAGCCCCATCTAAAAGACAACGCGGATGTTATATATGCTTTAGAAACCGGATTCGTTGGTCAATGGGGCGAGTGGTATTATACTAGTAATTTTACCCCAAATGAAAGTCAACACTTGACTGACGCCCGCCGTGTGGTAATTGACTCAATGCTATCCGCCTGTCCTTCAGACCGTTTCTTGCTGGTGCGCTATCCGATGATTAAAAAGGAGTATTTTAATAGTACCACCGCATTAACATCCTCGCAAGCATTTACCGGAGTTCCCAAAGCGCGAATCGGTCATCACAATGATGCATTTTTGAATGCATATGGCAATGATGGAACCTATGTTAGTTGGGATGATGAAGATGAAGATTCACAAGAAGTAAGGCAATTTATTGCCGACGAAACACTCTATGTGCCCAATGGCGGCGAAACCAACGTGGAAGATGATAATGACGAATATCCGAATTTATCAGAGACAGTTTATAGCCAGGCACCAAGCGAAATGAAAACCTACCACTGGTCATTTTGTGGCTCGACATATGCGGAGCAGGTAACTCAAAAATGGCGCACCAGAAAAATTAATGGTGAATACATCTATAATATTCTTGACCGCAACATGGGTTATCGCTACCAACTGGTAAGCGGTACCTATTCCGACCAAGCAGCACCTGGCGGCTCGATGTCGGTAAATATGCAGATTAAGAATGTCGGCTATGCGCCGCTATATAACTTCCGTCGCGCTTATATTGTTCTGAAAAGCGGAAATAATACCTATCCTATTCAACTTTCTTCTGACCCGCGTCGCTGGTTACCGGATGCTACTACTACCATCAATGAGACGTTAACGGTGCCTTCCAATGTTCCAAACGGTACGTACCAACTCTATCTGCATATGCCGGATACGGCTTATCGCTTGGCTGCAGATCCGCGTTTTGCTATCCGTTTTGCCAACAAACTTAATAACAATGATATCTGGGATTCTACATTAGGAATGAACAGTTTGGGCGCATCTATTACCATCGCCAATGGCGGAGCTGCAACACCCACTCTTTCACTTTCTGCTAATTCAGTAAGTTTCGGAAATGCCACAGTTGGAAGCACAACAACTCGTACTTTCACAGTTACGGGTGCTAATTTAACCAATAATGTAACTGTCAGCAGCAATAATGCGGTACTAACTGTTTCTCCAACCAGCATAACCAAAGCCAACGCGCAATCTGGCGCAACTGTTACATTATCACTCACACCGACTGCTACCGGCAGCGGAAGTGCTACGGTAACTGTGGCAAGTTCTGGCGCTACTTCGAAATCCGTAAGCGTAAGCTGGACTGGAACAAGCAGTGGCAGCGGTGGTGGCGGTGGTTCTTCGAATGCTATTGAACTGCCTGCTATACTGAATAAGGATAATAAATCTGCCACAAGTGATGATACTTGGTGGGCAAACGATGCTACTTATTTCGATTTCGGTTCTACCGATGCAGAAAATACTTCACGCTATATTGAATGGAATGTATATTTGCATTATCCTGGACAATATAATATATCGGCCATAGCCGGTTTCTTGAATGACGGTAATGCAGATGGATTCACATTGCAATTAGAACTAATTAGCGGAAACACTACCGTTAGCACTTTTACCGGAGACAACACATGGGCAACTGCCAATATCACATACACAACCAAATGGGATTTAAGTTCCATATCGGCAGGAGAATATACCATTCGTGCTAAAAATATAGCAGCATGGGAACAACCAAAACTGAAAAGTGTAACGCTTCAATATGATGGTGTGATTCCTACCGATCCTGATCCAGATCCTGACCCTGATCCAGACCCATCAGGTAATCAAGTAACCTATACAGTAGATAACTCCACTATTTTTGCTAACCCTGAACGTGGATTCTATTATCATTACGAAAAAAAATTGACAACAAACTCGCCGTACGCAGTCAAAAATAATACAGGCTCAATAGATTCACATGCCGGACAAGCAGGGTCGTTAATCTTGATAGTATATTATTTAGATAATTTTAAAGACCAAGCCCTACCGCAAACCATTCTCAATGCCTTTGATGAAGATATGGCAGCGCTACGTAGCAAAGGCTTCAAATGTATCGTCCGTTATGCCTATACTGCATCCAATGCAAACGAGACAGCGGAAGATGCGCCTTGGGATATCGTAAAACAACATATTTCGCAACTTAAGCCAAAATGGCAAGCAAATGCTGATGTTATCTTCTGCTTCCAGATAGGTTTCGTTGGCGCTTGGGGAGAATGGTACTACAGCAAGAACTTCGGAAATAAAGCTACACAAATAAACACTAATCGTCGTTTAGTGGTTGATTCATTGTTGGCAGCTGTGCCTTCGGATCGCTGTATTTTGATTCGTACTCCGCTTTTCAAAACAAGCTACATGGGCAGTACAGCACCACTGACAGAATCTGAAGCATACACCGGAACACCTAAATCGCGTATCGGTCACCATAACGATGCTTTCTTAAAGGTAGATTATGGAGACGAGGGTACATATTCCGATACTGCGACACAAAAGCCTTATCTTGCACAAGAAACATTATATGTGCCGATTGGCGGTGAAACAAATGAGACAAATGAAACTGCAGCACAAACGAAAGCAGCTTATAATACTACTATCGCAGAAACAAGCCGACTTCACTACACCTTTGTTAATCAGGGATATTCTACAGCAATGACAAATGTGTGGCGCAGTAATGGTGCATATGATGCACTTAGAAAGTGGTTGGGTTACCGCTATCAATTGTTGAACGGTACGTATTCTTCACAAGCAACTCCGGGCGGAGATATGTCAGTTTACATGCAGATCAAGAATGTGGGATTTGCACCGTTATACAATGAGCGTCCTGTATTTATTGTTCTGAAGAATAGTAGTCATACATATCAAATCCAAATGGAAGTTGACCCGCGTACTTGGAAACCGAATGGTGTAGTTTCTACAGTCAGTGAGGTTCTGACATTACCGTCGAATATTGCTACCGGTACTTATCAGTTATATCTATATCTGCCGGATAAATATGAAAATTTGCGGTCTGACTCTAGATATTCCGTACGTTTTGCTAATTCAAATATGTGGGATTCTACGAATGGTTGGAATAGTTTGAATGCCAGCATCGTTATTACAAACACACCATCTACTCCCGCATTGACAGTAAGTCCGACTTCTGTCGCCTTCGGCAATGTAATGAGATACTCCTCAGACACACGCAGTTTAACTGTAACCGGAACCAACTTAACCGGTAATGTGACCGTCAGCAGCAATAATGCCGCACTAACCGTATCTCCAGCCACTATCTCTCAAGCAGATGCCACCAATGGCGCAACAGTTACCTTAACAGTAACTCCTACCGTTGAAGGAAACGGTAGTGCAACAGTCACTATCGCAAGTAGCGGTGCTACCAACAAGACTGTTAACGTAACATGGAACGGAACTGCCGTTACGGGCTACGTAGAATTACCAAATACATTGAATAAGGTAAATGTTGGTTCATATAGTGATAATATGGCCTGGTATGGGACCAATAATGATTATTTCAATATAGGAAACATGCACCAAGAGCGCTGGATGAAATGGAATGTCTATTTGAGTTATCCAGGAGAATATACCGTATCTGAAGCCGGCTATTATACCAATGGTCATAATTATACGCTACAACTCATTAATGGAAGTGATACGGTATCCACATACACGACAGCAGCCACATATTCAACCGGAGATATTATTATCACTCAGACAGCTAAATGGAATTTAAGTAGTGTTCCGGCAGGTCTCTATACTTTGCTTGTAAAAAATGCAATGGAATGGGGAGAACCTAATTTGAAGAGTCTGACATTGGAATGCGAAGCACTTCTTACATCACATACTGTAACATGGAATGCTGCCACTAACGGAGGTACTTGTGCTACAGCAACATCTCAAATCCCTATCGGTGATGCTATAGGTACTTTGCCAACTGCTACTAAATCGGGATATATATTTATTGGATGGTTCTCACAAGCCACGAATGGTTCGTTAATAAAGACCACAACTATTCCGTCAAGCAATGTGACCTATTATGCACAGTTCCTGCCTATCCCGCAGGTATCTGCACCTACGGTTGACCTGCCGAATACGCTTAATAAGGGCAATGTAGGATTGTACAGTGACAACATGGCATGGGAAGGAACTAATGATGAGAACTTCGACTTCGCGACAGGAGGAACGAATCTTTATGGTTGGGCTGCATGGAGAGTTAATCTGCTCTACCCGGGTAGTTATACCGTAACAGAAGAAACCAAGTGCTCGAACCGCCATCAATATATCTTGCAATTATTCAATGGCAATACGCTGGTATCCGAGTATACCACAACAAAAGTGGATGCCAACACCGATTACCAGGTTTACGAACAGTCCACTCCGTGGGATTTAAGTAATCTGCCGGCAGGAAATTATGTACTGATGGTTCGAAATCCGTATGATTACAGTGAGCCGAAATTGAAACGTATTACGCTTTTTACAGACGTTCCATGTTCTGCTACTATTACCGTTACTACCTCAGACAACACCAAAGGTACTGTTAGCATTCAATAAATTCTCATTTTAGATAATAAAGAAACGACTTGCTTTTATGCAGGTCGTTTCTTTTGTTGGCAGGCTAATCGAACTATATATCCTATTGCCATTAGAAGTAATAGCCACCATCCTTCACCTATCGGCAACTGGTGTTGTCCTCCGTTACCTCCACCGGGATCAGGTGTTGGCGGAGGAGGCGAACCGGCGCGAAGCGCTGTTGGTTCGATATCTTCCACCGAAATTCTTTGATAAGCAGAGATACCTGCTATTCCGGTATATGTCGATTTGGTAGTAGAGTTATGACTTTTTTTGTCATAAGATGAGGATTTGCTATCAAAGAGTCCATTTCCATATACCGTTCTTTGCGGAGATATAGAATTTCCAAGCGGACTCATCGTCCTGCCGGAAGTTTGTACCGTACGCGTCATGGGTTGACCGAACGCAGACATAGAAGAATAATCAGTCGTTAAGAACGATTGTGCCTTCATGCCTCCGGGAGCGGTCAGCATCCAAAGAGCAATAACTATATGTAAAGGTCTTCTTTTCAAACCTATCTCTCTATTAGAAAGTAATCTTCTTTATTTTTGTACCGGCAGTGGTTTGCAGTTCAAGGAGATATACTCCTGTCTGCGGCAAGCGCAGCGGCTGGTTGAAATTAGATGTGCGTTTCAAAACCAATCGGCCGTCAATGGTATAAACCGTTTGTGCAATAAGTTCGCCATCATATTCGCTTATCTCGCTAAAGCCGGTTATCACTTCCTCTGCCTGACGGCGGTCTACAATCTCAAATCGATCTTCGCTCGTTGTATTGGAAGCAGAGAAGGAATAAGTATTTTCTTCCGCGATTTCTGTCTCGGCAGTAGTAATAAGATCGCGAATCCACAATCCATTTTCTGTAGTGGAGAAATGGAGCGTATATTCTTCATCTTCTCCTGCGCGGAAAGCGATACGTTTACCTTCAAACGAAGGCGATACATCTACTGCAAGATCCAGATCATCTGTACGCGTCATCAGTTGTGGGGCATAATCATCTCCCTCGAACTTATAGCCATCCCATCCATTATCGAAACCATTGGTTTGCTCTTCGTTTTCGAAGATATATAGACGGTCAGAGAAACGATTACCCGTTACATCAATAACGATACGAGGCATAGCTGGTTCTTCATTCTTCATCTTCGGTGCTCTATTTGGACCTACAGACAAAGCAGAGTGATCTGACTTGCGCACCAATCGATCATAGTTCAGCGTAACCGAAGTGGCAGTCTCTGTCATTATATAGAATCCCTGCATTGGAGCAATATATTGATAAGAAGCATCCATAGAACCAGCCGTATTTATTGGAACCGCAATGTATTGACCTGCAGATGTTGTAGCACCGAAAGTACTTTGATTGCCAGGGTTATGACCGGTATTGAATAGATATATCGTTTGCTCTGCTGCTCCAAAATCTCCGGCGACAAACTGCGAGATATGAATTGGTGCCATCCAACTATTCGCAAACATGTTCCATCCTTTATAATCCGATCCGCCGATAGTTAAAGAAAGTGTTTGATTGGAAGAAGGTACCAACGTACCGGAGTTAGTGTAAGTTTTCGCAGATTCTTGTGTGAGACCATATCCGGCAAACGGAGTAAGCGCATCCCCATTTTCAATCCATTTCCAGTTGGCATTTATATTACCTGCAGTATTTTCTATCCATTGAGCCATCCAAGCACCATAATAATGTTCTTGGGCGTTCGTCACATCATTAAATGGCACACCCATATATTGCCAAGTACCGAGATCCCAATGATTGATATCAACTACTCCGCGAGCGTAGAATTCTACGGTAGCATGCGTTTTATTTTCAGTATCGCCATGTGCTAAAGCACCTTGATGGGATGCGGTAGATAAAATAACCAAATCGCTTGCTTGAACAGGATAGAGAGTCTCGAAATCATCTGTACCACGTGTCTCTCTTATAGTCTCTTCAACGGCTAAAGCAGCCGTGTCATTGATGGTCAGTTGACCATTATAGTTCTTGCCGGCATCCTTGTATAGCTCTACATTCTTCGCTTGCGCACTGGCAATGTTTACAATACACGGTTTTAGAATACGCACTGCTTGATAATACGAAGGTATCTCATGATACGTCGGAGCCCAGTTCTTCGGGTCGCTCCAATTATGTGAATTGTTGTTGTCATCAAAATAGAGATCACGACATCCGACTACCTCCACACGATATACACATGGATTTTGTCCGTCAGCGCCATCTTTGCGATAAACACCTACACTTACTGCTTCCGCATCAGTCATATCACTCACATCATCCGAAGGCAATATATAGTTATACACTCCTGCAGCATTGACATTCTTGAGGTGCGTTAATAGGACTATATCACCGTCTTTCGTTTTATAGAACAGCTCCAGATAATCCCTTGAGCCTCCTGAGATACCGGCTGTATTTCTGGCTGTAATATACACGCGAATCATATCTCCAACACGGAATATACCGGTACCCAACGTGACAAATACCATATCTCCAGTAGCGCCTAATTCGTAACCCGTTTCATCGCCGGCAACACCATCTACATTAGCATCCGCTGTACCGCTTCCTGTAATAGTGACAAGTGGTGTACCTATATATTCCGGATCGTATCCATCGGTAGTATAGGAACTTGAACTTGTCAACGTAACACCGGTAATGACTTTTTGTTCATCGCACGGCAAAACCCAGTGTGCTTTAAGGCCATAAGCTCCAGAATAATCTCCATAGTAGTTACCGGTGATATAAGGAAATAACTCTTTCGTGGATTCATCCTGATACCATCCTGCGAACAGATAGCCTTCTTTCGTTACATCCATCGGTAATTCGGTGATATCTTCCTCGCGACCGGTATATTCGTACCATGTGTTATATGTAGCATCATTGATAGTACCACCCTTCGGGTCGTAACCGATGGCAAATGTAGGAATATAAATAGCTTTCTACTCTGTGGTATTCCATTCTTTGAACCGCCAAAGACAACTACTTACATGGGAGCAAGATTTTTCCGGATCGGGGTCATAACAATCTTTGGGGATATCGGTTAATGTACCCGATGAGGTTTCCGGTGCTGTGATAGTCTCACTTCCGATAGTTAGTACTCTACCGGATGCCGAAACAGCACCACTTGGCATATGATCCAAAGTTGTTACTATTGAATCCGTAATTGTACCATATGCCCTCATCGCATCTCCCGGATCTCCGTAAAGTTTTTGGTTGGGTACTTTAGGAATACAATAACTCAGTTTGATACTTTTCAGTTTAGGTTGAGCCCAGCGGTATTGATTGGTTACATGCAATGTATAAACTCCGGGAGAAATAGCACTCAAATCCCATTGAGTTGCGTCCGTCCGCTCGCCGCCCTGCACAGAAACCCGATTGGTTGAATATGCAGATATTGTGTCTCCATTTGCATTTAACAAACATAACCGCCATTGATGTCCGGTCCAAAAACCTGTACCATCATTATTGTCATGCCATGGTACATCAAAATCTTCTGTGATGCGATATCTTCCAGAATATAATAGATTCACCGTCCATTCTGCCCAGCGATCAGTATTTGGATTATCACCTGGTCCGAAGTCAAAATATTCATCATTTGCGCCATACCAAGTCATCGTAGAAATATAATCATTTACATTTCCCTTATCAACTGTACCGGGAAGATCAACAAGACATGAGAAATCATGCCATCCCCAACTACCATCATGGGTGATATACATTCCTCCGTGGTCTGTAGTTTCTTGGTTTCCAGTAGTGCGACCATCCGTAGGATCTCCTGCTTTATTTTTAGCTATAAATTTATTGTATGTATCAATGACAGGGAAGTACCAATAATCCGTTCCACAAACCGTAGCATACCGATCGCTATTAATTGCCGGATCAGACCCCCATGGAGAAAGTGCGTTATCTGTTCCTTCCCAATAATGCACGTAACAAGTGGGCCACCATTTGGTAATGTAAATATAGCCCGGGGATGGATGAACCACATTCGGATAGGCTACTTGTACATTGACATAAGGCGAACCATCTAATCCATGCTCAATATTTACGGTGAAAGTATAATCGCCTTCCGGACCGGTAAAAAGACGTATGTCTTGATTCTCTATTCCGCAATCCCAATTAATTGGTTGGATGATATAGTTATTACTTCCGTTTCCGTAATAATACCCATGATTACTGAACACTTTAAACATAAATGTTGAACTGGCATTTAAATGGATAGTTGCCGTTCCTGTTGTTCCGGAAGTCCATGTTATATCATGCTGTGACCAAGAATTGCCGTAATATCCACCTTTAATTGAGAACACATGCACACCATAACCATTTGTATTATCTTCATGCGATTTCTTTGAACTACTTGGGCCGGTGGATACAACGCAACGATAGCCACCGCTATTGCCATGCCCGCATGGAGAAATCTGAAGATTATTTGAAGTCGCACCTGAGAAGGTCACTCCATCTACTGTCCCATTAGACAAGTTTGTCCATTCGTCATCTATTTTCTTTTGCCATTGATATGTCAGAGTGCCCGAACCACCGGTAGACGTGGCCGTCAAACTGATTGTCTGGCCACCGAGATATTTATTTGTACCCGAGATAGTAACGGCTGTAGGAGCGGCAGGACGAGCAATGACAAAGTCCGTGAAACAGGTTGTATGATTCCCTGAACGAAAAATATTAAATGTACTTTGCCCAACTATTCCATCCCCCGCAGTCACCGTGTAAGAAATGTATTTCCATTGTGAGTTCGAGTTCGCAGTAGCTTTTGCTGTTGGCGCTGATCCTGGACGCGAAGTAGATGTGGTGAACCATAACCCATGTCCATCCTCATTATATTCCACATATATCATCGCAGAAATTACATCACCAACTGCAAGAGATTGCGATAGAGAAACTGTGAAATACACATTATTTGAACTTGCAACATTAAATGCTGGTCGCAATTTTCCACTTGGCCCGACGCTACTTTTAATCAACTTATAACCACCATCAATTTTTTTATTTGTGCCATACATTGATCCCCCGAAAATATCTGCTTGGGAAGATGTAATCTCTTGATTTGTTGTTCCTTGCGGAATATTTACATCTGTAGATGTTGCTGCTTCCGCAGAAAATAGAATATTATCAGCAGGAAGGAAGGTAGAGGCACAGATTACAGGGGATCCGCTGTTATTGAATATGGTGTTGGGATACCAAATAATAATATAATACGATTGATCTGATTCGTTCTCAACAAGAGCATCCGTATCGTAAATGGTAGTCTCTACATCGGTAGAATTAAATCCATTAATGACACAAGATGCTCCATATTCACTATTATCTGCTATTAATTTAGCATAGAAAGAATTATTTTTTTCAGTAGTAGGTCCCCAGTACTCATAATTACCTCCCGCACTAACCGTCATCGAACTAGGATTCCAATCAGTGCAATCACCTTTGAGATTATAGAGAGTAGCCCACACTTTCACTATACTCAAACACAGAAATAGTGCCAGAGTAGCAACATATTTAACCAAATCAGACTGACGAGACACAATCGAGAGACTATCGAGTCGAGCCTTTATAGTGAGTTGATGTAGATTTTTCATTTAATTTTTCAGGTAAAATATTATAAACGAAGTATTCCGTTTTTTATATCGCGCGCAAAGTTACTACTTTTTTTTCATTTGACCAAAAAAATGTATATTTTTTTATTAAAAAATATGATTTTTTATCCTTTTTTATGATTTTTCGGTTTTTATTGCATTTAATTAACCCAAATACAGACAAAAATACCACCAAAAGAAGTTGGTGGCATTTAAGGTATAAAAGACCGAGAAGATACCGATAAAATACCGATAAGATACCGATCGACAGGCAAAAAAGTATCCTGTTAGCGGACTTCTCGTCCGTCGGCAGTATAGGTCTTATCTCCGCGAATGATGAAGAGTTGGCCGTCTTTAATCAATTTATGATTTTTGATTTCAGATGGTTGGTTATCGAGACCTTCGTCTGTTGGTTCAAAACTCGCTACATAGGTGACATTAGACTGCACAATAAATTTATACGTTGCATTATCGGAGATGACTTTTGTCTTGCCTTTCTGCGTCCAGTAAGCGAAAGTATATCCCTCATTCGGTTTAGCCACGATGGTTGCCGTTTGTCCGTTCATAAAGTAACCACTGGTGGCCGATCCTTTACCGACAGAAACGGTACCAAACTCTTCTTGGTCATCTGCCACTCTTACTTTCACGCAATATTCCATATCCATCTTATGCATGGCTTTGATGACGCCTTGTGTGCCTTCTTTCTGCCCCAAGTCTCCGACAATCCAGGCTTTCAGTTCATCGTCCAGCGTGATTGTACGGATATAATCCGAAGCACCCCAGAAGAGTTCTCCGGAAGAATGGTCAAAGGCGATGGATTGTGCTTCGTTGGTCACTTTGACTCCTATTTTACCGCCTTTTTCTTCTGCGCCTGCGACAGCCAAAAGGACTTTCTTGCCGTCCTCATCGATTTCGGCAACCGTATAGAGCACTCCTTCCGTACCATCTCCGGTAGACAAGAGATAGATCGTACCGGAAACATCGATAGCGATAGCAACAGCCGAGGCAGGTGCCTCTTTGTATTCGAGATTGCCGACTTCAACCAGTTTCTGTTCATCAAAATCTACCCGCAGCAGTTTCGTGGCAGCGATGGCATATATCGAACCGCTTGAGAAATCATAGGCCATATCCGTCACGTCTGACGATACGCCGGTAGCTATTGGATCGTCATCCGGTTCCAGTTTGTCGCCATCCGAGAGTCCCGAGAACGGCAAGCTCTTTAAGGTAGTGTTGTCCAGATAATACCATATATCATCTACGAACTCGCCTGCTTTGACATTCGTAGCCATAGGTTCATCGGCTTTGGCAACTTCTGCGCCGTGATCATCCATCCGGAAGGATATGAACTTGCCGTCATTCACGCCGTACCATTCATCCGAGGAGGATACCTCGTAATAATACATTGCCGTCAGCTCTTGACTCTTATCAAGCATGGTGAACGTACGCGTCTCGCCCATCTTCAATGTTTCATCCTTCCAGTCGCTGTCATCCATCCAGCGCGCGAAGACAAACGATCCATCGGCTTCGGCGGTGATTGTTATTTCCGTGCCTTCAGTGAAAAGGCCTTCGTCCTCAAACGTATCTTCACCGGCTGATAGCGTGAAGTGCGCCGCACCTTCAGACAAACTGTTCGCTTTCAGCTTCCATGCAGAGATATTGAAGTGAACGGGGTTCATCGGGTCTGCCACCACATTTTCACTTCCATCCACTACAGAATTATTTGTATCCCAATGATAAGCCTCCTCCATTTTCACGTTCGTCAGTGTTGTAGGTATTTCGACCACAGAACCGCTGTTACCACCGGCAGCTACATTGGCGCGATTGATGGTCATTTGAGGGTTAGAACCACTCCCGAGAATACCATAGCCTGCGGGGGAATCGATTGTCAATTTCTTTTGCTCGGCATCGTTAAGTGAACCGACGCCCATTGAATTGATGATTGTCAGTTCGTTTTTGATAAACAAACCTATTCCATTGGTTGATCTCAATACAAGGTCACAGCCGTTCAGGTCAATAATAACAGGACCATCCACATTCAATGCTGCATTGCTGGAACTCATGGATGTTTCAGAAATGGTAACCGGAGTCCCCGAGTTGACTTTGATGGTCAGCGGCTGAGAGCCATAGTATCTTATTCCATTTGAATAGCCGTCATGAGAGTCCAGAGTGAAACCGCCGCTGAGTTCCAAGACATTGGTCTCGGGATCATAATTAAGCGCACCGGAAGTGATATTGGTCATATCAGCTGTAGTGAGAGAATGTCTTGTGTCTGTCAGTGCATAACCATTGACCCATATATCGTATGTCATAGCATATGCTTTCCACGTCCAGAAATAGTTATCATTCTCATCGTAGTTCATCCACTGGGATTTTGTGGTACTTATACCGTTCAGACCCTTGGACGTCTGTACTGCATCAATACCTGTTCCCTTGGTGGTAGCGGCGCGGAGGTCACTGCTTGTGATCGTTAACGGATAGGCAATGACAGCCGCATATTTGTTTTCGTTGGCACCGTAATTGTTGGCACTGACATATACGCCTCCTTGAATCGTAAGCGGCAGATAATCCGACTGCGCCATAGAAGTGGAAAACGTTGTGGCGCACATGATACAGCAGCCGCCGTTACCGCCGACATTATTGATGTTTATGCTTAATCCGGTTCCTTTTTCGCCTTCAATGATAAGCCCTTTTCCTCCACGGAAACGGATAGCGGTTTTCCCTTGCATCTCGAACGTAGTCTGGACCGTTCCTTCGATACGAATGGTAAAATCTGCGTCCCAGAAAGTTGAGGCATCAATGTCCAACTCAGCGGTAAAAGCCACTTCGTTCAGCGTCAATACATGGTTTGTCTCATCATAGGTGATGGCTTTATTTACACCTGTTGGTTCCCAACCTTCGACATCTTCATGGGTCATTTTATTCGTTCCTACAAAGATGATTGCGCCATCGGACAATGGTGTTGCCTGCGCGGTGAACGGGATAGCAAATAACATACAGCAGAGGACTGTAGCAATGGATAAAAAGTTTTTCATATAACTTATTTTTTGTATTTGCACGTTTCTGCGTGCAAAGGTACAATTTTTTTTTGATATATGCAAAAAAAAAAGCGCTCGAAAGCGCTTTTCCTTACTTAACCTCAGCCCCTTGGGCGTTGTATGTTTTGCCGTCTCGTTCAATGAGCAATTGGCCGTCACGAAGGAGTTTGTGAGTTACGGGTGATGGGTTACCGGTTACAACGTTGATATCTTCCGTCCCATTCCGCACATATTTATAGATTGGCGGATTGCCGTCATCGGCATCGGAGGTGGTATAGAAGATATTATCGTTGAGCCAGCAGATAGCCTCTCCCTGCCACTCATAATTATAGCATCTTAGCGGACCCGGATGTTTTTCTCGTCTGAGGGTCTCTCCTACACTCTCTCCATCGAGGCGCTCAAAGAGCAAAATCCATGAATACGAAGCCACGATATTATTGTGGTTCTTGATCAGGATATATTTGCCATCCGGCGAAATATCGGCACCCGTAACGAGGTGGAAGCCCTTGTAAGGCTGGTTCTTGCTACTCTCTCCCAAGTCCGAACGAACACCCAAATCGCATTCATAGGTCAATGTCTGTACCTCATCGCCATAATCGAGACGGAAGGGCAGACTGAAGACCTGACATACATTATAATAGACCTTGGTGATGATATAAATCATCTGCTCGCGGTTATCATACATCAGTGCCTCATTATTATGTTTCTTTCCATCCGGATAGACATACTTGATGCTATTGGGCGTAATTGTGATAGATGGATTTTCCAGGTCAATAGCTGGTTCTTCGAACCAAACGATATGATAATTACCATCCGTTTCTTCGTTATCGCCGAAAGCACCGATAAAGAGGTAGTTTTTGCCTTCATAAACACCGCCGGACATATCTTCCCAGTCCCAACGAATTATCTTATCAAACTTAACGGTCATGAACCGCTTCGCACCTCTTTCGTTGGTGGCAATGATATAACTCTCGTAGTCATCGCTCTCCATCCAGATGTAACCCGGTGTTTCACGCGAGCAAGCGATACCGGAAACCTCTTTTATATTGGCTTTGATATCCAGCGTGCCACACTCTTTGCGTGTCCACTCTTTATTCCACTCCAGCGTGTCACCGAAGTAAACCAAAGGAGGTGCAGCCGTACAAGCGGCTGCACTAACGAGCATCAAAATAGAAAAAACAAGTTTTTTCATGAATGATGAATTCTATTTATTGTATTACTTTACTTCAGCGCCAAGTGCATTGAAGGTCTTGCCATCGCGGAGGATAAGGATTTGACCGTCACGAATGATTTTCGTGGTCTTGCCTTGAGCAGCGATGTTGTCAATGTTAGTAGCGTCAGCAACAGTCAGTTTAATATTGCGGAGGTAGAATGTTCCCGTATATGCAGCACTTGGTTGAGCAATAACTGCAAACTTAACATAAGTCTGACCACCAAAAGTTCCTGATTCATTATCCCAACTTTTGTCTGGAAGCATCGTTTCAGATTGCCATTCAGTTTCACTCATGTTAGGCCAATAGTTATCTTTAAACCAACGGTTATCCTCACTATCAAGCAGGTAAGGATACATAGCAATACCATCCGGCAATAATGCCGTTGCGCCATCTCCTTTATATTCATAGGCAATATTGGTGACATCGGTGAAGTTTGCTAAGGGGAAAGCTACTCCAAGATGATGCCAACCACCTTTAGCATTAATATTTACTGTAACCACACCACCTGCCACGGAGAATGTAGCCTCATCAGCCGCATCACTTAATACAACTTCTGCTGTATTCAAGTCAACTACAACTTCTTTTGCACTAAGGGTAACTGCTGCGAAAAGAGCAGCAACGAAAAGTAAACTTTTTTTCATAATAAAATTAATTTAGTTGGTTAATAATTAGTTTTCAGTATTTGGTTTATTTAGATAATGCATACATAGCGAAGGCTGCACAGCAGATACCGCCAATCTGGAGTGGATTGGGGATAGCCTGCCAGATGATGAGTGACAGCAATACCGTTACCATCGGCGAGAGGCCCTCCATCGGAGAAACGACCACTGCTTTACCGTGACGATATGCATAAACAAGCGTCAAGGCACCAATCGCATTGAGGATCTGGATTCCGAAGCAACCGAAGCTTTTGCTAACAGCCTCCGAACTTGCGAAGAAAGCAGCTGCATCGCCGTTCATATAATAAGCCACAGGAATGAGAACCAGACCCGAGATAGCCATCCAAACGAAGATAGACTCCGCATCCATCGAGTTATTAGCAAACTTCATGAAGAAACCTTGGATACCCCAAGCGAAAAGTACCAGCACTGCCAATACAATCCAAAGCCAGCCGCTTACAGGGCTATTCGCTCCATCCAACTGGATAGAAAGCAACAGGATTGCTACCAGTGCTACTGCGATACCTGCAATCTGCCAGCGGGTCGCTTTTTCTTTGAGGAAAATAGCAGCCAAGGCAATGACGATAACCGGAGACATCGAGATGAAGGGGAAGATGATATAACTCGGTCCAAGGGTTAACGCCTTAAAGAGCACGAGTTGTCCTCCTGCGCCCAGCAGACCAACAGTGCAACCCAGCAAGGCTGCTTTACCATCATGCAGGAACTTACCTTTGTTAATAATCAGTGCCACAATAGCACACGGAATCATTGTCAATGCCCAGAGGATATACACTACGGTATCCGGAATACCATACTGCTGCATCAAGTGATCCGACAATGCACCCCAAACACCCCATGTAGCGATGGTGATGAGGATAAAGAGTAACCAAAGTTTGTTTTTCATATTATTGAATATTTATAGTTGCGATGTAGTTATAGCCGGTATTCTCATCCCAGATGTCTTTGTTAGCAAGGCGGATTGAATAGCGCGGATCGTTATAAACCGTTGGATACGGATCGGGAAGATTGAGATAGAGTTTGTATTCGCCTTGCATCTCCGCATTCAGCGTACAAGAGAGCGTGAAAGTATGCTCGCCCGGTAACCAGAAACGCGGATCTTCAGTCTGCTCAAACACATATTTCTTGGTCGGGTCATTTGCCTTTACAAATACCAGTTCCAAGCCACGCTTATTCATAGGAGAAGCAAAACCAACATTACGCAATTTGAAATATGCCTCATATTTCTGGCCGGCTTCCGGAGTCTTGGTCAGGATAGCTTTGTCGAGCACCAGACGATAACCGAGACGCTTCATCATCTCATCCATCGTACCATCGGATCTCCACATTTTGGTAACCGATTCGCGATAATCGCGGTTGAGGTAGGTCCAGTGGTTTTTCTCCATTTCGGAGATGGCATTCGTTCCATTCGAATAGGAGCTTTTCTCGCAAGTCTCACCACCCATGATGGTATATTTGCTATCTTCTGCCCAGAAATCACGATCGGCTGCTCCCTTATACGTCCCTACATCCGAAGACGAGGAAACGAAACAGTCGTTATGTCCGCATATACGGGCTTTGTTAGTCGGCTTATGCGCATCCGCTTCGGTGAGCGGTTCTTCGCCCAATCCGCGCATCTGCAGGTATTTCATCTTAAAGGCCGGTGTACGAAGTGCTACTTGTCTTTCCTCAGGAACGGCACGTAACATATGCTCCAATACTTCCCAGCGAGGCTCATAGTCCTCATCCTTATACGGGTTCATCTTAAAGCCGTTGTCCGTATAATACCACTCGCCCCATGAACCAAGCAAGCCGCATTGTACGCAAAGAATGACATCGGCATGTTTCTGGAGATAAGGTGCTATTTGATCAATATGCTTGTGAATCCATTCCGGAGTAGCATTCCATGGTTGATCTTTAGCATCCATACTATATTTATAGGAGAAGCGAAGTACGACTTTGCCGCCGCCTTCGCGCAGAGCATTCATATTATAATCCAAGCGATCTAAGAACTCTTGGGGGATATTGCTCTCCATATAATCGGTCATATAATAGGAGTGCAAATAAAGCGTCATCTTATATTGTGACTCACGTAAGTTATTGATAACGGTCGCATTGGCGTGCGAACCGAGATCTGCAGAAGTATAATACGTCTGCGAATACAGTCCACGTTCGGGATTCGGGATAATCTCATCCGATTCGGCAAACGTGACGGTTGTTCCTTTGGGTTCGGGTTTATTGGGATTGCAAGATGCAAGTAAAAGGATACAAAGTGCGATGGGGAGTAAATGTCTCATAACGCATTTTATTTATAAAAAACAGTACCGGCTGGGGAGCGGTGTGCTCCCCACACCGATACTTTCAATCAACATTGATTAAGCTTAATTCTTGTTGTGCTTGTTAAGTACATCCATTTAAGTTCCGGAACTTATTTGGACATATCAATCTTAACGGTCAATTTCTTAGCATGTCCGTTAGCATCTGCGTCGGTCGGAGAAACCAGCGGGAGGATACCAACAGAGCTCCAGTTTTGTTGGATATCGAAACCGATACCAAATGCTTCCTCGCTCCAAGTAGCCGGAACGAGCTCACGCATAAACTGAATCTCAATCTTGCCATCAACGAATTGGCTTGCGCAGTTAGCCAGATCGCCTTCGCCAATCATAGCGCCCCAA
Organism: Paludibacteraceae bacterium; assembly: GCA_017557345.1. Taxonomy (GTDB): domain Bacteria; phylum Bacteroidota; class Bacteroidia; order Bacteroidales; family Paludibacteraceae; genus Colicola. Next base: position 67,767 of record JAFYZR010000070.1, read on the forward strand.
GCGTCATCGCCAGAGTGCTCTACGCTAGGATCTGTCCATTCCCAACCGGAACCGCCAACTTCGCCCCACCATTTGAATACACCGGGAGCCCAAGAAATAGCAGCACCATCACCAAATACAGCACCTTCCATACAGATGTCAGTATTGGCATCCAAGAACTCGTCACCATAACCACCGGTAGCATCGCTGTTATCGGTATTCAGGTAAATGTGGAACGGAACCCATGAAAGGTCAACAATGTCATCCATGTTCGGCTCAACGAGTACGTTAACGTAGAGTTGATCTGCGTAAACTTTTACACTCTTCAAGCCAAGGAGAGCAGCGTCAGCCGGGCATTTAGCCTCAACAACGAACTCTGCAGGCAGGGTAGCCCACTCTGCGATGCTGTTGTCGGTAACGCTAACTTTCGATACGAAATCTTCGTCTTCAGGATCAACTGGGTCAGGATCATTACCACCTTTACATGCGATAAATGCAATTGCAGCGACAAACATAATCGCCCATTTCCAATTTGCTTTCATAATCTTTGTGTTTTTTTTAATTGGTTAATAAATAATGTTGATTGGTTGTTTTCTTTATTAGTCAAAAGACCGGTCGCTCTGCTCCCTCAAAGTAGAAAGTCGAAAGCCGGCTTTGAACGCAGTGGTCTTTGAGCGAAGCGGTCTTTTTTCTTTTATCTAATTAGTAACCCGGATTTTGCTCAATCCCGCTTACTGTCCATTCGTTATTAGGAATAGGATAGATGATATGCGGCTCCGTAGTCGGATCAATTACTTTAAATGGTTGTGCACCGGCATAACGGCGATCCATTTTCAGTTTGTTACGGCACATATCGAAATGACGATGTCCTTCCCATGCCAACTCAAGACGACGCTCATCCATTACTACGTCAGCAGCATTAGCATAGCCATGCATCTTACCGGCAGCAAACAGTCCTTCTGTAGGAATGCCGGCACGGGTACGGATGACGTTCACATCAGCCAAAGCCTCAGCGTCCTTGCCGCTACGAGCATAAGCCTCAGCGCGGTTAAGAATTACTTCACCCCAACGGCACATAACCGGAGACGAAAGCATTGGATCACCATCTTGATAACTGAACTTATTGATGAAGATCATCGGGATAGTGAAACCGGTACGCAGCGTTACGTCATCATTGATACGGCAGAGACAATCTTGATTCAGATAGTTCACATGATACTCTACGTACTCGCCATTAACCGTACGTTTCTCAATATTGTAGGTTTTACCATCCTCTTTGAAGGAATAGTTGCCTGCGCCATCATCTATCAGGTCGAATCTTGCTTTGATATGCGGTTCTTCCGGATCTCCATCGGTAGCAGGGATAGTAACATATACCTTTTTACCCGGTTTGCCGGAGAATTGCGGAACAAGGAAGCCTGTATAGCGGACATCCATCGGATAGCGCTCGTAGAGATACATCAGCGGGTCAGACGGATAAATCTCGCCCCAACCAATACCGTCTTTCAGGAACATCGAACCGATGGACGATTGGCCACGTGTATCGGAAGTCTCGTGAGCAATGCAGAACAGAGTTTCACCCGAAGTCTTTGCATTGACGAAATATTGCGGGAATGTAGCCGTAGGCTCCAACTTAGACATCGGATCGGCACCATTCAATGCTTCGTTTACCGTTTCAATACACTTATCGTATTCCTCCATATAGAGATATACACGCGATAAAACACCGAGAGCTGCATCATGGCAAGGATAACCGGCATTGCCACGCGATTTGCCCATCAAGTCTGCTGCCTTACGAAGATCTTTCGCAATCTGGTCATATACTTCACCTACCGGATTACGCTTGGTAACTTCAGAAGAGGTAGAGGTTCTCAATGGCACACCTAAGTTATCACGTCCGAAGGAATAAGGAAGCGCATACAGGGTAACCATATGCAGGTGCAGCAAGCCACGCATGAAATATGCCTCGCCGAGCAACTGGTGGTTCTCCTCTTTGCTTTCATCCAAAGTCTCGATAACCGTGTTGGTCATATAGATAGCTTTGTAAGCTACCATCCAGAGCGTACCTACGTTTTTCAGACCATCGTTCATCATATAGGCGGTTGCCTCATACAACGGGTCCGTAGTGTGGGCGGAGAGACAGATATTATCTGCCGGGAACTCTGATAACTGGAAATAGTGACGAACATAGCAGTTTCCCGACGAATAGCCCAAGAACTCTACTTCGTCCTTCAGAATAGCATAGCAGCCATCCATGATATACTCCGCACCTTTTGCATCTTGCAGCAGTAAGTCACTATTCAACTCATCCGATGGGAAGGTATCC
>JAFYZR010000071.1 GCA_017557345.1 Paludibacteraceae bacterium
TCAGGTGTATTGAAGTCGGGCTCGCCCACACTCATGTTAACCACATCGACACCCTGTGCCGACAGTTCATTACTCTTTTGCAGCATGGCGAAAGTGGCCGATGCTGCGAGTCTGTTGACTCGATCTGAAATCTGTGCCATTTATTTAGGTTGTTTGTTGTTTGTCATATAATCAATCAGGTTATCCGCTGTCTGCGATATTTTCTGCATCTGACGTTTCAGCTTACGGGTAAAAAGCCAGGCCCTAAGTTCAAACAAAAGTCCGAGCGGGAACACAATACCCACCAGCCTGTCGGCCCATCTCTTTTCGAACGGAGGCTGGACACCATGACTCTGGAGCAACGGAAAACCGTTAAGATAATCCAGCTCTACACGGTCGCGGCTATTGCCAAGCTCAGTGACAAGTTCTTCCAATTCAGTATTCAGTTCCGCCAATTCCAATGAATCCACACTGCCGAAAAACAGGTTACGGTAACCGGGAACAGAATTGAGCAGCGCCGACTGTTCAAGTTCCACACTCATACGCCTGATATCCGCAAGTGATGCAATACACTTATCCCTGTCCGGATCATCAATCACCACATCCTTACGAACTATATTGCGATTCACCTTTGTACCGAACCAATAACGGAAAAACTCCATGATCACATCCCATTGGAACAGAGTGGAATCACCGTTGGCCTTGACCGTAAAGAACACGCTCAAAGGAGTGAGAACCATAACGCTGAACCAACATCCCACAATACTCCATTCACCCTCGCGGAACATCTTCTCGCCGGATACCGAAGTGATGTAAAACAGTATGAACGTAAAGACCGATACGATAACCGGAACGCCCAGTCCGCCCTTTCTTATGATGGCACCCAACGGAGCGCCTATAAAGAAGAAAATAAGGATTGAGAGAGCATTTGTGATCTTTTTCATCCACTCTATCCAGTGACGGCGTATGGTCTTGTCTCCATAGTACATGTTTGAACTCTTGATGGCCAGATCACTGGCTTGTGTCTCAATCTTGGAACGCATATCGTTCTTGATGTCAACCTGACGGTTACGGCTAGAGACCGCATAGACACTATCGCCATTTATGATCTTTGATTTCAGTTTGTCATAGGCAACCGAGTCTGATTTCTGCATACGGTATGTACTCATAGCAGTAACACGAAACTCGCTCATATTGCCACGACCTATGCTGTCCTGATTATTCGATAAAGAGTCGATGGTATGCTTTATCTCATTCATATTCTTGCTCATGGCCTGTGAGCTCACCAGATTCTCAGGAGCCTCTTTCATATCGGAATTGAACTCCAGCAGGATATGTTTTTCGCGGAATCCCTCACGACGATACGGCTTACCCTTGCTGTCTATGTCCTTCTCCTGACAGAACTGCTCACCGCTGAACAAGTGCAAATAAAGGTGTTGCTTATCGGCTGTGGTTTCCATGTATGCCGAATCAGACACTATCACGCTCAGATTCTCATAACCGTCACGATGGTCATAGATAGTGACATCATATAAAGCACCGGTATTGAAATCCTTACGCTTCACATACATGTTGAAGCCTTTGATCTGATTATAGAATACGCCTTCCGGAATCTCAAGTTCGGGATTTTTCTCGTTAATGGAGTAAATCAAAGCATACAGGTTCTTTGCAGCATGAGGGACAGTTACATTCTGGAAATAGAATGACACACCTGCCAGCAAGATCGAAAAGACCATGACAGGACGCATTATTCGTAGCAACGATATACCCGATGTCTTCATGGCAAGCAACTCCAAACGCTCTCCAAAATTACCGAACGTAATAAGCGATGCCATAAGCACTGCCAACGGCAATGCCTGAGGAACAAGAGTAAGTGCAAACTCCCAAAAGAACTTGGCAAGGAAAGCAAAGTTCAATCCCTTGCCTACGATGTCCTCGGCATAACGCCAGAGTACATTCATAAGAAGCACGAAAAGACAGATAGCAAACGCTGCCACAAACAGCAGCAGGAAGCTTTTTAAAATGAAAATGTCCAGTCTTTTCGGTCGCATCAGAAGTGCAATTTTTTCCAACCTGCGAAGGTACGAAAAAAATGCGTGTTATTTGACCAGTTAGGAATATTTCAGGATTCTATATTCCACAACGATGCAGGGCATCCATGGAGGTATCCCATAAACTACGAACCTCTTCTTCGGCATCAGAATCCGCGAAGTCTGTTATTTCAAGCGAATAGGTCAACGTTAAATCATTCTTAAGTATGCGCATTTCAAAGTATGTTCCGGGTTCATCATCCATCCAGTGAAAACGTACGTATGTGTTTTGACGACAGTTTATCAGTTCCGCTTCACGAGACTCATGTTTACCCCAGATAAAGCTGAATACCTTACCATCGGTACGAACATCGTCAGCAAACCATGATGTCAATCCGGGTGCGGTTGAGATAGCCTCCCATATCATTGGCACAGACTGTGAGCTCAGTCCATATTCAAGAACAACTTTCGTCTTGGCCGGTATATTCTTATCTGTAGCCATAGTATTAAGCTCTTACGTTATATTGCAAAGAAATATTAAAATCTTTTAATTTCCAAGAGAAAGGAGAACATTTTTCTAACAAAAATATGCAATTAAAATGTTGCAGGTATCAAAAAACGGCATTACCTTTGCACCCGCTTATTAAGCGATGGCGGGATAGCTCAGCTGGTTAGAGCGCATGATTCATAATCATGAGGTCCCCGGTTCAATCCCGGGTCCCGCTACGAAAAAAGGAGGTCATTCGGCCTCCTTTTTTTATAAAATGTGTAATTTTGCGGTGCTTTTGCTAAGTGGAGTTTACAATTTAAGCTATTATATATGGA
>JAFYZR010000007.1 GCA_017557345.1 Paludibacteraceae bacterium
CATCTTACTTTTCCAAGGACCGAGTTATCTTGTGAACTTGGCAGTTCAGATGGGTCAAGCAGGCCAGCCGTTGGCTATTGGTTTCAACTGGTTCACGATCTCATCAACCATTCTGCTTTGTGCAGGTTCTATGTTCGTTATGTGGCTGGGTGAGCGTATTACCGATCGCGGTGTAGGAAACGGTATTTCCTTCATCATTCTGATCGGTATCATCGCGCGTCTCCCGGGTGCTTTCGTTCAAGAGTTCTCCAGTCGTCTCAATGAGAACGGCGGTGGCGGTCTGATGGTCTTCGTGCTTGAGATTGTTATTCTGCTCCTTGTGTTTGCTTTTGCAATCATGCTGGTTCAGGGTACACGTCGTTTACCGGTGCAGTATGCAAAACGTATCCAGGGTAACAAGCAATATGGTGGTGTTCGTCAGTATATTCCTCTTAAGGTGAATGCAGCTAACGTAATGCCTATCATCTTTGCGCAAGCTATCATGTTTATCCCTATCGCTATCGTAGGTTTCCGTGCTTCGGAGTCCAATGCCTTCGTTCAAGCATTCATGGATAACAATGGTTTCTGGTATAACTTTGTATTCGCACTGCTCATTATCGCCTTCACCTATTTCTACACCGCGATCATTATCAATCCGGTTCAGATGGCAGAGAACCTGAAACTGAATAACGGATTTATTCCAGGTGTTAAACCGGGAAAGAAGACGGCTGAGTATATTGATACTATCATGAGTCGCATCACCCTGCCGGGTTCTATTCTGCTCGCTCTCATCGCCATCTTGCCAGCTTTTGCTCGCTTGTTCGGCGTAACGATGGGCTTTGCACAGTTCTTTGGTGGAACATCGTTGCTCATCATGGTAGGTGTTATATTGGATACTTTGCAGCAGATCGAGAGCCATCTCCTCATGCGTCACTATGACGGATTCTTTGAGTCCGGTATGCGCATCAAGGGTCGCTCCGGTGCTATGGCCTATTAATTCGTGAGTTTAGATGATATTTCTCAAAACTGACGAAGAAATAGAACTGATGCGGGCAAGCAACATCCTGCTTGGTAAGACCTATGCAGAAGTGGCAACGGCTATCAAGCCGGGTGTTACTACCGCGCAACTCGATAAGATAGCGTACGAGTTTATTATGGATAATGGCGGTCGCCCCGCCTGCCTGGGTTACATGGACTATCCCGCTACCCTTTGCACTTCAGTGAATGAGCAAGTGGTACACGGAATCCCATCGGATCAGGTAGTGCTTAAGGAGGGAGATATCATTTCCGTTGACTCGTCTATCGAACTTAATGGCTGGCATTCCGACAGCGCTTATACTTTCCCGGTGGGGGAAGTGAGTGAGGAAGTGATGAAGTTGCTTCGCACAACCAAGCAAGCGCTCTATCTCGGAATAGAACAAGCTATCACGGGTCATCGTCTCGGTGATGTATCGTTTGCCATTCAGAACTTCTGCGAGAAAGCCGGTTACGGCGTAGTACGCGAGTTCGTTGGACACGGTATAGGACGCGAGATGCATGAAGATCCTGAGGTATGCAACTACGGTCGACGCGGTAATGGTATAGTCCTTAAGTCCGGAATGACTTTGGCTATTGAGCCGATGATCACGATGGGACGCCGCAATGTCCTAATAGAGGATGACGGATGGACGGCACGCACGATAGATCGTAAGCCGGCAGCGCACTATGAACTAAGTGTTTGTGTGCGTAACGGCAAGGCAGATATCTTATCGACATTTGACTATATCCAACAGGTTTTGGGAGATAAATTCATCTAAATTAACAATAATATGGCAAAACAAGACAGCATTGAAGTAGACGGAACGGTAGTAGAGGCATTATCCAACGCTATGTTCCGCGTGCAACTCGAGAACGGGCCGCTTATTATTGCTCATATCTCCGGCAAAATGCGCATGCATTATATCAAAATTCTCGCCGGTGACAGAGTAAAAGTAGAGATGAGTCCGTACGATTTGACCAAGGGAAGAATCTCCTTCCGCTACAAGTAATTAACTAAACTAAAAAACACAGTACAGAAATGAAAGTACGTGCATCAATCAAGAAGCGCAATGCGGACTGCAAAATCGTACGCCGCAAAGGGCACTTGTATGTAATCAACAAGAAGGATCCTAAAATGAAAATGCGTCAAGGATAAGCGTAATTTTCAACTAGAATCAACATCTTCTTAAACAATTAATTTATTAAACAAAATTATCCTTAGTATTAAATTATGGCTATAAGAATTGTCGGTGTAGATATACCGCAGAACAAATGTGGCGAAGTCAGCTTGACTTATATCTACGGAATAGGTCGTTCAAGCGCAAAGAAAATTCTCGCAGAGGCCGGTGTAGACCCTAACCTCAAAGTAGAGAATTGGACGGATGACCAAGCAGCTAAAATCCGTGAGATCATCGGTGCTAAATTCAAAGTAGAAGGTGATCTTCGTTCGGAAACACAATTGAACATCAAGCGTTTGATGGATATCGGTTGTTACCGTGGTGTACGTCACCGTATCGGTCTGCCCGTTCGTGGACAAAGCACTAAGAACAACGCCCGTACGCGCAAGGGTCGTAAGAAAACGGTTGCTAACAAGAAGAAAGCAACGAAGTAATCGGCCGATAGTTAACATTATTAACTTAAAAATTCATCAAACAATATGGCAAAGAAAACTATTGCAGCAAAGAAGCGCGTAGTGAAGATAGATGGTGTAGGCCAACTTCACGTGATGTCTTCTTTCAATAATGTGATCGTTACAGTTGCTAACGGTGACGGCCAGGTTATCAGTTGGTCTTCGGCTGGTAAGCAAGGTTTCCGTGGCAGCAAAAAGAATACTCCGTACGCAGCCCAAATGGCAGCAGCAGATTGCTGCAAGGTCGCTTTTGATCTTGGTCTGCGCAAAGTAAAAGCATACGTTAAGGGCCCCGGACAGGGACGTGAATCGGCTATTCGTGCTTGCGTTGCAGCAGGTATCGATGTAACAGAAATCGTTGACGTTACTCCAATGCCGCACAACGGTTGCCGTCCTCCGAAACGTCGTCGTGTATAATGATTGTTTAACTCTTAACGTTTAGAAAATTATGGCAAGATATATTGGCCCAAAATCTCGCATTGCCCGTCGTTTCGGCGAGCCTATCTTTGGCGAGGATAAGGTGCTTGCAAAACGTCCGTACGCACCCGGACAACACGGCGTTAACCGTCGTAAGAAAAATTCTGAGTATGGAACGCAGCTTGCTGAGAAGCAGAAAGCTAAATACACATACGGTGTATTGGAGCGTCAATTCCGTCTTCTCTTTGCAAAGGCAGCCCGTACAAAAGGTATTACCGGTGAGATTCTGATTCAGCTTCTCGAGTGCCGCCTGGATAACATCGTTTATCGTCTGGGCATGGCTCCTACTCGTGCAGCTGCTCGTCAGCTCGTCAGCCACCGTCATATCACTGTTGACGGCAAGGTTGTTAACATCCCTTCCTGCGAAATCAAACCAGGTCAAGTTGTAGCCGTTCGTGAGAAAGATAAATCTCTCGAGGTTATCAATGCTTCTCTTCAGGGATTCAACCATGCTAAATACGGTTGGCTTGAATGGAACGAGGCTGAGAAGGCCGGTAAGTTGCTCAATGTTCCGGCACGTGTAGAAATTCCGGAGAACATTAAGGAGCAATTAATCGTTGAGTTGTACTCTAAATAATAATTAAATTCATGGCAATATTAAATTTCATCAAACCTGACAAGGTTATAATGTTGGATTCGAGTGCGGACAAAGGTATCTTTGAGTTTCGTCCACTCGAGCCGGGGTACGGAATTACGATAGGTAATGCTATCCGTCGTGTGCTGCTTGGCAGCTTGGAGGGATATGCTATCTGCTCTATCAAGATCAGTGGTATTGATCATGAATTTGCTACGATCCCCGGAGTAATTACTGACGTTACAAACCTGATCCTCAATCTAAAGCAAGTACGCTTCTTGCATAAAGAGGGTGTCGAGGAAGAAGCCGAGACAGTTCGCCTCCATGTGCATAAGCAGAAATCTTTCAAGGCGGGAGAATTGAATGCCGTTCTTCAGAATTTTGAGGTGCTCAATCCTGATCTGCAATTGGCAGAGATGGATGACTCCGCAGATTTTGAGATTGAGATTAACATCAACAAGGGACGCGGCTACGTGCCCGGAGATGAGAACCGCAAGAAAGACGATCCTATCGGAACGCTCGCTATCGATTCCATCTACACACCGATCCGCAACGTCATGATTTCGGTTGACCAGTTCCGTGTCGAGCAACGTACCGACTACGAGAAACTGACTCTTGAGATTACAACTGATGGCTCCATCGCTCCGCAACAAGCGCTGACAGAAGCCGCTAAAATTCTCATTTACCACTTCATGCTCTTCTCCGATGAGCGTATCGTACTCGAAGAGGAGACCAAGAAGAACAGCAACGCACTCGATGAGGAAATCCTCCGTATGCGTCAACTTCTCAACCAGAAACTGCAGGATATGGATCTCTCCGTCCGTGCACTTAACTGCTTGAAGGCTGCTGAGGTAGAGACTCTTGGCGAACTGGTTAAATATCACCGTGCTGACCTGCTCAAGTTCCGTAACTTCGGTAAGAAATCTCTCACCGAGCTCGACGAACTGCTTGAGCGCAACGGTCTCGCTTTCGGTATGGATATCTCCCGCTACAGAGCGCTTGATTAATTCATTAAACTAAACATTCAACATTAAACATTGAATTAAAATGAGACATAATAAAAAATTCAATCACCTTAGCCGCAAAGCTAACCATCGTGCTGCTATGCTCAGCAATATGGCTTGCTCGCTGATTATGCACAAGCGCATCAGCACAACTCTCGCTAAGGCAAAAGCGCTCCGTATCTTTGTGGAGCCTATCCTCACACGTGCCAAAGAGGATAATATGAACAACCGTCGTTTGGCTTTCAGCTTGCTCAAACAGAAAGAGGTCGTAACAGAACTCTTCCAGAATGTAGGCGAGAAGATCGCTAACCGTCCGGGTGGTTACACACGTATCCTCCGCACAGGATTCCGTCTGGGTGACGCAGCTGAGATGTGTATCATCGAGCTCGTTGACTACAACGAGAATATGCTTAAGGAGACCAAGAAGGCAACCAAGAAAGCTACCCGCCGTGCCGGCAAGAAAGCCGTTAAAGAGGAAGTAGCTGAGGCTGTTGCTGAAGAGGCTCCCGCAGTAGAGGAAGCAGCTCCTGCTGCAGAAGAAGTAAAAGCAGAGTAATTATGTTTTTGGATGCAACAAAACATAACGAAAACGTTACAGATCTCGCCAACTGCAAGGTTGGCGAATCTGTTTCCGTTTCGGGTATGATTCATAATGTCCGCGTCACCAAGTGGGGCGGTTTCATCGTTCTTCGCAAGTCTCGCGGTCTGCTTCAGGCTGTCGTTTCTAACGACACGTCTAAGTTCTTCGATGAGAATGGCGCAGAGATTACCATGAATGACCTTTGCCGTGAGATGGCTATTACCCTCTCCGGAACCATTAACGAGGCTCATATCAAAGATCCTGCAGCATTCTACAACACGATTGAGATAGCAGTTAGCGAAGTCCGCGTACTCTCTCGTCCGACAACGGCTGAAGTAGTGGATATGAACGCACTTAAGTTCGGCGACGAAGAGACATTGTTGCGTTATAAGTTCGATAACCGTCAGGTAACTCTCCGCAATCCGCGTGATATGGCCATCCTGAAGGTTCAATCGACTATCGCACGCGCTTTCGGCGAGTTTCTTAGTGCCAACGGCTTCACACAGATCTTCACTCCGAAGATTGTCTCCGAAGGAGCAGAAGGCGGCGCAAACGTCTTCAAGATGGATTATTTCGGCAAGCAGGTGTACCTTGCGCAGTCGCCGCAGTTCTACAAACAGATCGGCGTTGGCGTTTATGAGCGCGTTTTTGAGATTGCTCCCGCTTACCGCGCAGAGAAACATGCTACCTCTCGTCACCTCAATGAATATATCTCCCTTGATGTAGAGATGGGATTCATTAAAGGACAGGAAGATGTTATGACTCTTGAAGCGGCTTTGCTGCGTCATATTATTGCAGTTGTTGAACGCGATTGTGCGCATGAGCTTAACTTGCTTAATGCTGTCAATCCTATTCTGCCGGAACAAGTGCCTGCATGGAAACTGAGCGAAGTGCATGAGATCCTTTGGGAGAACAAGCTCTGCGAAGCAGACCATCGCGGCGAGGATGACCTTGCGCCGGAAGAGGAACGCGCTATATGCAAGTATGCGTTCGACAAATACGGTTCGGACTTTGTGTTCGTTACCCATTTCCCATCGGAGCATCGTGCTTTCTATGCGATGGATGACCCTGAAGATCCGAGTCTAACTCTGAGTTTTGACCTCCTTATGCGTGGTTTGGAGATTACCTCCGGCGGCCAGCGTATCCATAAGGAACAGGATTATCGTGAGAAGATGATCCGTCGTGGCATGAATCCTGACGCGTTCCGTTTCTACCTCGATACATTCCGTAACGGCATGCCTCCTCACGGTGGTTTCGCCATCGGTCTCGAGCGTATCACGGCTTGCTTCCTGGGTATCGCTAACGTCAAGGAATGCTCTATGTTCCCGCGTGACATTAACCGAGTAGCTCCATAAAAATAAAAACATTTATCGTTTGTATCGTATGAAGAAGTTCTTTTTTCTCGCCATTCTTGCTATTGGTTTGATGGCTTGTGAACAAAATGCTCCGGACATTCCGAGCAAGGATTATTCTGTAGCCAAAAAGGCCAGTAAGAAAGTTATCTCGATTATGGGCGAAAGCAAATCCAAAGCCGAGAGTGCCATACTTAAGGCAGGTTTCCGCATTATGGATGACGATGATTTTGCTGCACCCAAAAGATTGCTCCAACTCAATCGGGCTCCGAAAGAGGATGAAGATGTAGTTTGCTATGTCTATAACATCACCGAAGAGATGGAAGATATGCGTGACGAGGAAGTAGTTAATGCGCTCATCGAATCCAAGAAAACGGCCATCATTTTCATGGCTGCTTACAATAATGATATTCTATGGAATATCAATGGAAAAATGATTGTGGGCGCAGAAGTTGACAACGTGAATAAACTCTATTTGGAATGTAGTGATAATCTGCATAGTAATATCACTATGTTGGGTTCTTGGTCAGGCGTCGTAATTGATACCGAAGATGATGCTGAAACCCAAACGGAATATACCGATTTTGACCTTTTCTTCAAAGCGGTTGCTCCACTTAATGCAGTTACCACGCAAGAGTCTGCCGGATGTTCGCTGGATATGTTTGGAACTCGTGGCTTCGGCTATGCTGTTTCATGGAATAAACCCAACGAATCTGAGGCACGTTACCAAATCAATAATGGCTACAAGACTGCGATAGCAGAGGCCGGCTTCTCGATTACATACATCGATTATGCCAATATGGATTTCTAAGGTCGAACATTAGAAACCAAAAAGCATCACTTCGGTGGTGCTTTTTTTTTGTGCCTACGTTCCACCAATTAATGGAAAAATTGAACATTTTCGGCCAAAAATTTAAAGTATTTTAAGCTTTTTCATAGGTCAAAACCTCGACATAATACCGATGAAACCTCGAGAAACCGAAAAATTGAACATTTTAAGAAAAATTAATAGAAAAAAACCATATTTATGCAAAATAATTTGCATATGTAAAAAAAAAGCAGTAACTTTGCACGCTTTATGTGCAAAGACGAAAATAAATGAGAAAACGAATCTTAACATATACATATGTTATTCTCTCCCTTTTACTGGGCGTTAGTGCCGTATGGGGAGCAGATCAGAAAATATATGTGGCAGCGTTACAAGCGCAGTCATCTCCTGCATCCACCGGTTCGGGTCAGGTGAAGTTGACGTGGCTGGATATAACGGGCACTCCGATGAGCAGTAATGTGGCAATGAGTGTTCAAAATCCCAATCCGGTTGGCCCATCGTCATCCGTTCAGTCATTATGCGCCACGATGTTTGCCATGGATGGCGTGGAAATAGCAGTAGGCGACGCGACGAGTCAGATCTATATGACATCTTTTGCTTATTTCCAGGCAGAAGGCATTCCGGATAACGGTTCATATTTGGCGGACTGGACGTTTGTAGACCCATCTATCTATCGTTTGGATACCATTGGAGAAGCACGAGGCGGCGTTTACTTTAAGCTTCTTCCGGATACGAACAATTATGCCTATTATCCAAGCGGGAATAACTTTGCTTCTGCGGCTACCTATGCCCAAGCGCATCCCAATAATGTCTATGCCGTTTTCAAGAAATATTTGCTTTCTAACCCGCAAGCATCGAGCGGCCAGTTGGATGCGACCTATCCAAATTCCGTTTCTTTAAGCGTGTCGCTGGATATAGAAGGTGATTTATCCTCTTTCGGTTTATCGGATGTAGGTTATATCGCATTTGAGGATGGCACGAATACCCATTCTCAATGGAGTTATGATATGGGTTCTTTGGCAACGGAGGTGCTTTCTTCAAATAAAATGCGGGTGACGCTTCCTGTTTCGTTCAGCACCTGGGACGGCATATCGATCGGCGGCTATAAGACAACACTAACGGTTAAGATAGCCGGCAACAACCCGTCTACGCTTAATATCCCATTGAGCGTAAATGCGTTAGATCCAAACCGTCCGCAAGCCACCTTGTTTGATGCAAAGGATTCGATAGCCAGCGGGACTTTTGATGCTCTTCTTGATAAAATCAGCGCTTGTTCATCGCCGGTCATCAAATTGAAGCGGTCGCAAGAGAACATTTCTCTATCCAATAAGACCTTTACGCTCGACCTGAATGGCAATACAGTCGGGGCGATGACAGTCAATAGCGGAGAAGTGACGGTGGCTTACAGCAAATATGGCGGTTCTGCTACTTCGCTGACGGTCGGTGGCGGCAAGGTTATTCTGAATGGCGGCACTTTTGGTTCGTTGACCATCAACGCGGGTGTCGTAGAGCAGAATGGTGCGACCATCACAGGTGCAGCGACAAATGCCGGAACGCTATCCACGACAGAAGGAATAATCAACGGCGGTCTCACTTCTACCGGAATATTGACGCTGAATGGCGGTACTTTCAAAGGCACAACAGCCGTTGTTATCTCCGGCGGTAAGGCGACGCTTAATCGCGCTACGATAAATGGAACGACTTGCGGTCTGCAAGTAACTGCCGGAAATGCAACCGTTGAGAAACTGGCTGCCATAACCGGTGGGACTTATTCGGCACAATGTACAGGCGGAACGCTCAAAGTGAATTGCGGAAAATTCGGCGCTCCGCTGAACGGCACGATAGATTTTACGTCCGGCTATTTCAAAAATACCAATTACGGTATTACCGCGGAAGGTAAGACGGTTATGCAGTTAGTTACCGGTGTCGAGTATAATGAGGGATATCGCTATTTCCTTGGCACTTCGACTTCGGCGCAAGAGAATGGAGTAGGTGTCTGCCGTATCGGAAATGTATCCTATGCTTCGCTGGAGGATGCTATTGCATATGCCAACAATAATCCGTCTGTGCAGGATATAGTTATCTTTATGACGAATGACTATGTGCTGCCGGCAGGTTATTACACGCTTCCAGCCAATGCCACCATCGTTGTTCCGATGAGTGAGACGCAAAGCAAAGAGGTGAATAAGACCGCTCCTCGTGTATCATTCCACGATATGGATAGGTCTCATCCGTATGCAAGCAATATCCCGCATGAGTTCCGTCGCCTGACGTTCGCCAAAGGTGTAAACATGGAAGTGTTCGGTTCAATTGAGATGACGTGCTCTCAGTTTGCCAGCAATGAAGCCTATACCGGTCAGCCATACGGCCCGTACGGACATATCGTACTGGAAGAAGGCAGCCATATCACGCTTCAGGCGGGTTCTGAAATTCGCGCATGGGGATTTATGACCGGCAAGGGCGAAGTCGATGCCCGCCGTGATTCCAAGGTGCGTGAGATGTTCCAGATGGGCGATTGGAAAGGTGCCATGACATCGGTTAAGATTACGGGCATGGCTCCGGGATTTGTGGCGGACAATAGTGCCTATAAGATTTTCCCTGTATCGCAATATTTCATTCAGAATATCGAGTCGCCGGTTAAATATCATCCGGGTGCTGTGCTTTCCACTTCTGCTATGGTATCCGAGGGATTGTTAGGCGTTTTGGCCGTAGCGATGGTTGCTAATGATATTAAGATTGTCGGCGTTAACGGGCGTGATGAGGCAATCTTCTTAATGGACCAAAAGGCTGACGCAGAGAACACATGGGTTCGCAAATGGTATGATGCCGAGCGTGATGTTCAGACCTATGATATCAACAGTGCCGCGCAGATAGGTTCTATGGTTCTGGATATGGGCGAACTGGATATGTCGTCTATGTTGGATGGCGCCAAACTGCCGGTTAAACTGAACTCGGCTAAGTTTGATTTGCCCATCACCAGCAATATGAAGATACATTTGTTGTCCGGTAAGATGGAATTCCAGCAGAACACTTGTCTGCTGCCCGGTGCGGAAGTGGAAGTAGATAAGGAATCTATCGTGACGGTTTCCATGAGCGGCGAGGAACTGGAGGCAAAAGAAAATGGAGAAAATAGAGTGTTTTATACCGGCGCTTTATACGTGTATGATTCGGAGGATTGGGATAAATATGCGTTCTGCAATACGGCTGTGAAGACCGGCAATACATGGCAAGACGTCAAAGATACTGCCTACACGAAAGTGGTTCGATATGCACAGAGTTGGGGTGGCACTCCTACTATTCATGATGAACAACGCAGACCGGCCGACGCGGCAATAAATGTGCACGGAACCTTCAATACAGCAGAAGGATATGTATATACATCTGCTCACGGCGCGAACATCTTCTCTACGAACGAAGATGCCGGTACTTTTATCTTCAATGAGGATGCCAGTGAGGCCGGAGAGCGAACAGTATATCAGGTAAAAGATCCTGTTTCAAATGAGTTTGGCGGTCGTTTTACCGATATCGAGGCAAGTGAGAAAACTTTCTATTCTGCCCGATTAAAGCATGGCGACGGCACTTATGAAAATACCGATGCCGCTACTGAAGGAGATGCCTATTGCTACCAGGAAGATAAATGGACTATCTTAAGAGAGGTGCCCAAAAACACCTGCTTCATGCAAGACAACCACAATCCCGTTACTTATTATGCTAAGCCTGCGGATTATGTGGCTGTGGTAGCGACGATGGATGCAAATGGCAAACTGGTGGGCAACGACGATCATACTTATAGCGATGCCAATGGAGCGGGACGTCTCTTTATCCTGGTTGACGACTGCCAATGGTGGGAGGTGGAGCAGAAAGACAACCTCTACCATTGCATTCATCCGGATAACGATACCTATTACGACTGGGATGATTCGAATGCTAACCCTAAAAAGCATAAGTGGGCTGAGAAGACGTTTACTATCACATGGAAGAACTGGGATGGCTCTATTATCCAAACAATAGATAAATACGGCGATATGGCCGATAGTTACGTTGTGACTTACGGCACGCAGGCTGAGTTCTTGGGAACAAACCCGACACGTGAGCCGAATATTGACTATACCTATGACTTTACCGGCTGGACTCCGGCACTGGGACCTGTGACAAAAGATGTGACTTATACGGCAACCTACACGCAAAAGGAGCGCAAATACACCATTATTTTCTGCCAGGAAGGAGGCGTTGAGATTGAGCGCCAGTTCCTCACCCATAATGAACTGCCTGTTTGTGAGAATATGCCGACTCGAATAGGTTATACGCTACAATGGAATCCGGCTATCGCGGCAGTTACCGGTGATGCCACATATACCGCTACATGGCTTGAAGAACCGCCCACGCAGTATGCCATCACTTTTGTGGATTACGACGGAACAACGGTGCTGCAGAGCGGTAATGTGAACGTGGGAGAGATTCCGGTATTCAATGGCACGCTACCGGCTAATAAACCGGCCACTTCGGAATATACCTATGTCTATGACCACTGGGCGCCGGAGATAGCAAAGGTGACGCAAGCGATGACCTATACCGCCGTTTATCGCGAGGAACCGAAACTATACACCGTCACTTTTAGAGACGAGAACAACAGCCTGATCGAGACGAAAAAATATCAGTATGGAGAGACACCGGTTTGCTCTAATCCGCCAACGAAGGCCGCTGATGCTGAATGGACATACACTTTGTCTTGGATTCCGCAGATCCAAACGGTGATGGGGGATGCTGAGTATAAGGCAGATTTCGATACCTATAAGACAAAGAATAAATACACCGTTTCCGTGAAATGCAGCCCGTCCGGTGCAGCTACTATATCCGGTAGCGGATTGTATGAATATGGTGCAACGCTTACCGTCGCTTATGTTGCCAACGATGGTTATGAGTTCGTCAATTGGACGAATGCCGAAGGCGCAGTAGTGGCATCACTGCCGACTACCGTTACAGGCGATATTAGTCTCGTGGCTAATTTCAATTGCCCGACATGCGACAATGTTACCATTACATGGAATGATTTCGACGGCACATTGCTGAAATCTGTCAGCCAGGCTAAGGGAACGGCAACTACCTATACCGGAGCCACGCCAACAAGAGCGGCTACAACGGCTTGCACCTATACTTTCGATGGATGGTCAACGACGGCAAATGGAGAACTTGTTTATAAGAATGGCATGACACCTAAAGCGGCAGAAGGCGGCGCTACCTATTACGCACATTATGCAACGCAAGAAATCCCGAATCTGGTTATTCCGGAAGATGGCGCGCCGGTTGTTATTGAGTCGCCGGTAACTTACCAGAACTTGGTAATCACCTCCAATGGCGAGACTTCCGGACAATTGTTGGGAATCAATTATCTCACGCTGACGGGCGAGGCTTATTTCGATTTCGCGATCAATGCAAAGAGCCGCAGATGGTATGCCGTCGCTGTGCCATGGGAAGTGGATGCTCAAACGGGCATTTCGATCCATGGACGTACGTTGGGACTCGGCAAAGATTTCGATTTGCTCTATTATGATGGCAACGATCGTGCTGTGAACGGAACGAATAAAGCATGGCTTTATGTGGAAAATGATGCCGACAAAACGATGCAACCCGGCCGATTGTATATGATTGCCTTGTTGAGTGACGCGCCGGTTATACGGTTCAAGGCAAAGGATAAAGCGCATTTGCTGAATACATCCGTTCATGTAGAGGCTTATCCTTCGGCAGTGGCTACGGACGCTAACTGGAATGGTATCGGTAACCCGGCTATCTTCCATGCCTATGTCAATGCCGGAACAGCGAACGGACAAGTCTATGATGCGGATAAGATGAGTTATGAACTCGTGCGTTTGAATAACACCAAACTGGTTGTGGGACAAGCCGTCTTTGTTCAGGCGCCGAATGATGATAATGTCTCCGTCGCTTATGGTGGCTCTTTCGCTCCAGCTCGCCGCAATCGCTCATTCGCTAACTCGCTAATCGAATACGAAGTACGTATCGCTAACAGCGGTCATAAGTATACAAACCGTATCTTTGTGCAACTGGATGAAACGAAAGAGGAGGATTCCTACACGATTGGCAAAGACCTTGTCAAGATGGGCGTTAGTTCGCAAGTTCCGCAACTGTGGGTTGAGGCGTATGATACCAAACTATGCGTCAATACGCAAGCTCCTACCGAAGGTAAAGCGGATTATGCGTTGGGTATTTTTGCTCCGCAAACAGGAGAATACACCATTAGCATCAAGTATGAGACAGGCAAAGAAGACGCAACGCTTTATCTCACTTACGATGGCGAAGCAATATGGAATCTCGCGCAGAATGCTTATATCGCTACGCTGCAGCAGGGTACGACGCAACGTTATGGACTGCGCGTGGTGACGAAAGCACCGCAAGTGGCTACAGGAGTGGATGAAGCTATCGTCGATAGCAAAGATACAACGGCAAACAAAGTATTAATCGGCAACCAGGTATATATCATTCGCGAAGGCAATGTGTATACCGTTACAGGACAATTAGTAAAATAGCATAACGATGAAAAAGAAAGTGTACACAGTTCCTCAAATAGAGGAAACGCTAATTGAGACATTCGGTGGTATTATGACTACCAGCAATACAACAACACCTCCCGGACCAGCACCACGGCCTCGCGGATAATCCTAAAATGTTCAATTTTTCCGATCGGTGTCTCATCGGTATTAAGTCGAGGTTATTACCTATGCAACACCTATCTAAAAATGTTCAATTTTTCCTCATATCATAGGTTAAATTGGCAAGATAGAAAAAAATGAAAAAATGGCTATACATAGTAATTATGATGCTTGCTCCAACATTGATTTGGGCGAGCACCGATTCTTTGTCCGTAGCCGAACGCAATGCCCAAATGGGATTCAATGACACCATCGACAGGCTTGCGGATGATTTCATTACGGCTAGTCTTGTCATTGCCGATCCCGGGGATGTGATGTATAGCATATTGGGTCATGCTGCTTTGCGTATGCAGTGTCCGACTTTCAATCTCGATTATGTTTTCTCTTATGAGAGCGAAGGCGTAAATGGCAAAATTTTCAGTTTCCTTTTAAACGATTTGAAGATGGGAATGGTGGCTGTTTCGAAAGATGAATACCTTAAGCCTTTTATGGAGCAAGGGAGAGGAGTTCGAGAGTATTATCTCCATTTGCCGCCGGCAGCCGAGATAGACTTATGGCGCATTTTGGATCAAAAAGTGGCGGAAGGAATGAATTTGCCCTATGATTATATTCAACGTGGTTGTGCTACTGCTTGTAGAAAATTAGTAGACTCTGTAGTGGGAATCCAATATGCCGAAAGCACTTTAGGGGATTTGCGGACCATGAGGGAACAGTTCTATGATAATGCGCCAAAAGGTTGGGCTTTGTTTGAATGTATGACGTTGGTCGGTGGCGTCGTAGACAATCCTCATTTGCCTGCTTTGGAACGTTTGATTGCACCATGCGAATTGGTAAAAGCATGGCAAGTGGCGACTATAGATGGGCAACCTGTATTAGAAGAACCGCAAGAATTGCTTCCTGCCCAAAAAGTGAACAATGGAGATCGGTTTACGCCATTATATGCTTCTTTAATAATTTTGCTTTTAGCGATAGGTAGTTTGTTTTTGACAAAAAATTATATTGATTGGTCGATACTTGGTATACAGACATTATTCGGATGTTTGATATTATGGTTGTTAATTGTACCTCTGCCAGGAACGGAATGGAATTGGCTTATCATTCCATTTAATCCGTTACCAATCATTTTCTGGAAATGGAGAGACAAATGGGCTTGGCCTTTTGCAGCGCTAATGATTGTTTGGTGTATAGGAATGCTGTGTGCGCCACATCGATTAGTGGAATATGCTCACATCATCTTTGTCCTCGCGTTTACCGCTATAGTAATTAAACCTAAAATCCAATCTCTTTGCTTGAAATGAATACGAATAGAAATATATTGCGTTTGTTATCCCTGGGACTACTTCCTTTGCTTTCCATAAGTAATTTGTGGGGGAATTCTTACTATACAGCGTTTACTGCTACATCCGAAGATACAGGCAAGGGATTGGTATATGCGTCTGGTCCGGGTACTTCTACCGCACCTGAAAATGATAGCGATTTTGAAGGGTCTGTTAATATCGGACAATCGGGAGATACAGGTGGCAATAACAAGACAAATACTTATTATGCTTGGGCAAAAGCTGCACGTGGTTATGCGTTCAATGGATGGACAATAACCGGTTCAAACAATGGTGTGTCTCCTACAAGCAGTAATACGCAAAATGGCGTAGCGGTTACGGTTACTTCCAATGTCCAAGATGGCACCAACACAGGTACCGCAACTGCAAAGTGGACGAATGATCCCAATCCCTATACGGTTACTTTCGGAGTGCCGCAAGATGGTTCATATACGGTTTCTTATTCATACAAGGTGATAGAAAATGGGAAATTCGTAACCGAAACTTCCTCTTTTTCTATGACAGAGAGTTCAACTGCAGAATCCGGACAGAAGATATCCTATGCCGGAGATACAGTAATATTATCAACGGATGCCACGAATTTTGATGGTTGGTATAACAATGGAAGTTTTACGGGTTCTGCCCTTTCTACGGAAACACCGTATTCTTTTATAGTAAGCGGTGCTACATCAGTTTATGCAAAATTCAAACCGGCCACCAAGTATTATGGTAGAATAATTGCAAGTATTCCTTCTGTTCCATATAGCATGCCTGGCGGTGGAACGATTTATATATCAGATGTAGCCGGTACAGCCGGAGCAGTATTCTCAGAAGAAGAGCAATCAGTATCGCGTACTACATATAATAGCGAAAATACACCGCCAGCAAGTGTCAACCAAACATATTATCTGCACGCAAAACCAAATGACAAGCGTTATGTGTTCCGTGGATGGTATGATAATGCGCAAGGAACAGGAACAGCATTGAGTACTGATGTAGATTGGGAATATACATTTGCGGTTAGTTCGCATACGGAGAGTTCTCCAACAACCCAAACCATCTATGCTTGCTTTGATTTCAACTTGTATTACATGCAAGTAGATGTTCAACCTGCTACGCCTGGTTTAGGAATGGTATTTGCAAGTGACCAACAAATTACTCCGGACTATACACAATATTCCAATCTTTCTTCGCAGTTTACGTATGCTTATCGTCTTGCGCCTACAGCAAATGTCTATCTTTATGCGAAACCCAAATATGGTTATAAGTTTAGCGGTTGGTATAATAACCCGGAATGTTCTGGAAATGCTGTTGGAACAGCCAACCCATTGACATATGCAGCAACAGGAACCAGCACAAATCCATTGAGTCCGGATACAATAAGGCTTTATGCAAAATTTGTAGAAGAAACGAAAATAAATATCACATACACACTTCCCGATCAAACGAAAGGTCAATACAAAGCGTATGTGTTAGATATAGAAGAAATTGATGATGAGTTTGTATGGATGCAACATGAAATATATACTTCCGTTGACAAGTCATCCAACACAACGCAAGAGCAATATAAGACAGATGTTCTAATATTGGATGCAGAACCTGGTTCGGGATATGGAGTAACGGCATGGAATGATAATGGTACGACTAAAACAACACCCTCTCATATCTATCAGACTACTGCAACAGCTGCAAAAACAGTAGCCGTTACTTTTGGTGATGCCCTGCCATTCCTTGTAAGTACCAGCACAAGCGCAACAACAGGTACAGCTTATTCTACGCTTGCTGAGGCTTTGCAGCATGTTAGCAGCGGCTACAAGATTACAGTTGTCCAAAATGCATTCGTCCCGGCCGGGAATTATACGATTCCTAATGGGGTAACATTGTTAGTGCCGTATGATGAAAATTATGCAGTAAATACAAATCAACCGACAAAAGAGAGTACTTCCACCAAACCAACTGCGTATAGTAAATTAACTTTGGGAGATGGTGTCAGCATAGTGGTTCAGTCTGGAGGAGCAATTTGTGTTAATGCAAAAATCCGTGATGTACAAAATACAAACGGAGCGCCATTTGGTGGATGCGGAGTTCTTGAGATGACTTCCGGTTCACAAATAGAGTTACAATCTGGCGCTAATCTCTATTCTTGGGGATGGATAATTGGTGATGGCAATGTTTTGGCACGCAATGGTTCTAATGTGTATGAATCATTACAGGCAAATGACTATCCGGGTGGAACATTCCTCTCGTTGCAAAATAGCACTCTTAAATCGAAAAAGATATTCCCTGTGAGAATTTATTGTGTGCCAAATATTCAAGTTAAATTGAAATTGGAATATGGAGCTACAGAAAAATTAGCAACCGCTTTCGCTAGTTTAGACTTGGTTTATGATGTTGCCTTTGTAACGGTTAGTGGTTCTACAAATGGATTGTTCCAATTAAAATCGGGATCTACTGTTACAAAATGGTATGACAAAGCGACCGATAGACAGAGATATTTAGTAGATGGAGACGCTATACTAGCTAATATTTCTCTTAAGGTACAAAGTTCCGTGACGGTCAATTCTAAAGATTATGTTCTTCCATTGACACATAATATGCAGATTGACATAATTTCAGGAACCACAACAATTAATAGCGATGTGGAATTATTGCCTGGAGCAAAAGTGATTGTTGGGAAAGAAGCTACAGTGGATATAAAAAGCGGAGCTTCGGTTTATGTGTATGATGTAGATGAGTGGAATATAAATCATACATTTGCGAATGGCGCTAATAAGTCCATAATTTTCGGTCGTACCCAAACGATGTCTTATGCTAAGGCAGATTTATCGGATGCCCTTTTTGAAGTTGCAGGCAAAGTGATGGTAAATGGGGCTCTATATACCACTTCTTCAGGCGGGGACATTAAAGGTTTAGAAGGAGGTTGTGTGCAAGTTAATGCCTTTGGTTCTGCAACGTTTATTAATCAAGTATATGAAAAAGGGTCCACAAGTCAAGAATATCATACGGTTGATGTTGTAAAAGCAAAACTTCATAATGGAGATGGTAGTTATGTGGAGACTGCGAGTGGAGTCGTTGGAGATAAATACTATTACAGTGAGTCATTAGAGAAATGGATGAAGAATCCAAAGACTATCACATGGAATGCTAATGGAGGAACAACAGATGCAAGTGTAATGGCTTACTCGGAAGGCGCGTTCTTGGGAGAATTGCCTGCGGCTTATCGCGACGGATATACTTTGGATGGCTGGTTTACTGCTGCATCCGGAGGAACACAGATTTCGCAAACAACCAAAGTAACAGCTACAACAACCTACTATGCGCATTGGACGGCGAAGGTGTTTAATATTGATTACAAAGATCAGGGGAAAGCCGCTTTCTCCGGAACGCATGTCGATAACCCATCTCTTCATCCTACTACACACACCTATGGTACGGCTACTACTTTGAATGACGCAACCAAACCCGGTAATATATTTGGCGGATGGCATACAATCTCCAATTGTAAGGATGCATCGCATGTCACTTCGCTTGACGCAACTGCATATGATGCTGATATAACGCTTTACGCAAAATGGACGCCAATTGATTATACTATCGCATATACCGCACCTACGAATGGTAACTATACGATTAGCGTTGATGGAGGTACTGCAAGTGCTAATGATCAGACGGCTAACTATGGGCAAACAGTTACTTTATCGGCAACCCCAGACACGGGTTATGTTCTCGCTTCTTGGACGGTAACGAAAGAAGGAGGCGGAACGGTGACGGTAACAGGAAATCAATTTATTATGCCTGATGACAATGTGACAATAACGGCAAACTTTGCTGTTGATGCATATTATACTATAACAATTAAAGCCTCTCCTGCAGGTTATGGAAGTGTAAGCGAAGAAACGATAAGCTCCGTACCTTATGGTTCAACTGTAACAATCGAGGGAAACACACTCACGATAGAGGGTCCGTGTCAATAATAAAGCCAATATGAAAAAAATAGGAATCATACTCTTCTTTTTGGTCGCATGCATAACTCTATCTGCACAGGATGGACAGTCTTGCGCTACGTCTATTCCGTTGAGCGAGGATTTGAATGTTAATATCGGCCAACCACAAGAATTATGGTATTCCGCGTGGACCTTTGATCTGCCGATAACTGTCACTTTTGCTCCTATCAATGGTTCGACCGACCCCGCACCCGAAGTGGAAATGGATTTCAGTTGTACCTCCGGTTTTTATGAAGATAGCATTTTATGTAGTTTGTTCTGCACTACCGCGGATGGAAATGGCATAACCCTGGAGATGCCCCATAAACCGCTTCTGCAGTCGAAAACCATAAACGGTCAGTTCGTGTATTATTTGTCGCTTGGAGAAAAATATCGCGACCTCTTGCTTAAAATGGGTATTAGCTATAATCTCCAGGTGGTCGTAAAGGTGAATTTCAAATGTGCCGGCCAACTGCAAATGGCTCCTGATGAGCTCTTCAATAACTGTATGGATGGACCTAAGTTCTTGAAGTATGGAGATACAGTCCAAGTCGCCGCACAGGATAAAGACCGCCATGTGATTGTTCCCTATGCTCAATGGCAGGAAGATACCGTGGTATATAAATGGGATGGAATAGCACCTTGTACCCTGGCGGTTGCTAATACGTGTGATTTTGACCCTGCAGTGAATACTAACCCAGATCTTATTCAATATACCACTATCCAGCCCGGAGATTCATTAAAAGTAAAAGCAACAAATATTTATCAATGGGTGCATAATTCGAACTTCCCAAACGAAGCAGGTATGTATTTCGCTAAGTTCTATAGTGATGAGCCCGGTATTCTGACGGTGACTAAGGCAAAGCAGGCGCCTCCTCGTGGCGATGCAATAGTAATGAGGTATGGACGTACATACGCTTTAGATGCCAACTCAACCGCCATTTATGCTATCCCGACTTCGTGGAATAAAGATACCAAATTCTTTACACCTACTGCACATATCTTCCGTATGATAGTGGCTAAAGATCCGAATTTTACCGCGGAAAATATTTTGGCACAATATCAGTTTAATAGATCTGTTTCAGGACACTGGCATGGATTGTCTGCGGAAGAGTTAAATGTTTTATGGGGAGAGGCAACAGAGAAATATCTCTATCTGCTATTTGATTGTTCGGAGGCAACCACAATTATGGCGGATGAATGGCAAGCATCAGATTGCTATAAGAATGCAAGATTGATGCCTTTTGTCAAAGATACGACGTTTAAAATTGATCGGCGGTCAACAGTCAAATATAGATTCTATATGCCAGACTGGAAGGATGGCAATATCTCCGCATTGTTTAACAAAGATGATGTCTGCGCATGGTTCGTTTCTGAAGAATGCGCATTCTCCTCAACAAGTCCTAATCCCCAGAATTTCAGTTGGGTGGCTTATCGTGAAATGGAAGATCAAGATGCAGAAACCATACTTTCATCCGATATGCAAAATTGGTCAACGGATGAAGATGGTTATATCTATATGCGATTCTTTACGGAAGCATCAGGAGGAGGATATATAACTCTACATTCCAATGCGGAGAAAGAAACTGACCCCGTTTATCCGCATGCTACCATATCGGCAGTATGTGAAGGAAATAATGTAAAAGTGAGCGTCAGCAAGGCGCAGCATATATCAATAGAAGGGACTTTAGAGGAATGGAATGCTCTGCCCGGCACGCCACATGAAATTACACTGTCTTCCGGCACTTATACGCTTAAGGGAGAGCAGGAAGAGATACAAATCACATTGCCATGACATGTAAAGGCCATCAGATATTTGTGCGCGTATGCGCAATGCTTATGACGCTAACAGGTGTCATGTGCGCATATGCGCAAAAACCTGCCGGTATAACTGCCGACAGAGCAACGCTGATTGCGGATACTATGGAGTTGACTGTTCAGAGTGGCGGAAACTATATCCGTATCAACAATCTCCATCTGCCGGCCACGATCACCTATTTTGCCGATACGGCCTTTGGACCTATCCCAGAAGCCAGGGTGATGAATGACGTTGTTCCGGTTCAAACAATCTTCGCCGATTGTAAGAATGGTTGGAGATGGGAGATTACAGAGGCGGAGAATACTAAGATCGTTGAGATTCGCGCGCATGAGAACGCATTGTTGCTTGTAGAACCTTATATGTGCCCGACGGATAAAGATACTATCGCTGAGGCTTGGGATAGTATAACCTGGCGCGGAAACAAATACATGGAGAATGGCGATTACCAGAATAGCAAAACGAACGAGAGAGGTTGTGAATGGATGGAGACGCTGCATCTGACCATCCATTATACCATATATGATACGGTTCCTCTGAACGCTTGCAATAGTATCACGCATAATAACAAGACCTATACTGAAAGCGGTTTGTATATTGTTGATACTACGTTACTCGAGGATGGCAATCGTCAGGTGAATGTACTCTCGTTAACAATCAATCATGCGACAACAGGAGAGTTGACGGTAAAGCAATATGAACCATATACGTCCGATCAAGGAAATACATACAATACCTCTGGAGACTTTGTGGAGACTATTTCCAATGCGGCAGGGTGTGACTCTACTATCACGCTGCATGTGACAATTTATAACACAACTTACACCTCTGAGGAATTGAGCGGATGCGAAAGTGTGACTTATAAGAATAATACATATACAGAGACAGTCTGCTTCAATGATACGACCTATGCGCAAAATGGCGACCGTGAGATAAAGACGGTAAACATAACCGTCCGTCATACTACATACGGTGATACAATCGCTTCAGCATGTGAATCCTTTAAGTGGTATGGCAGGATATACAAATCATCCGGAGATTATACTCATAAATTAACAAATGCGGTTGGATGTGATTCCATTGTAACGTTGCATTTGACTATTAATCAACCAACTCACGGAGACACTATTGCTTCTGAATGCAATTCGTTTACATGGTATGGCACAGAATATCAATCGTCCGGAGACTACACTTACACGAAAACCAATGTGGCAGGTTGCGATTCGATCATTACGTTACACCTCACTGTTTCGCATCCAACGGCAGGCGAGGAGCAAATCACCAGATGTCTCTCATATACCTCGCCAAGAGGAAATACCTATACTGAATCAGGTGATTATATCGAGATGACCACGAACAAGGAAGGTTGCGACTCTACGGTTACTATTCACCTTACGCTGATTGGTGATTGCACGACTTACGATACGATTTATTTCTGTCATGGCTTGAATACGCAACATGACGAGCGAGTAAGTGAGGAATTGGTGCGTCGTTATCTACCGTATCGATATGAGTCACCGAGTGTCCTGAACTATATGGATGGTGTGGTGATAGAGCGGCGTGCAGATAGCACACTCATGGATTTGAATCGCGCAGAAGGTAGTCTAAGAGCGCATTATATCAAGGAGTTAACCCCAATTGACCGTATCTCCTGGAGCGTTCGTTATAGAGGTTCTACAGAGTACGTGCTTTTAGCATCGCAAGGTCAGCCGCAGTGGGTTGCTGCAGGACAAGTGGCAATACAGGTGCAGTTCTTGTGCGGCGAGGTATTTAATAATGCTTTCTCAATAGAGGATATAGATGCAGTGGGTATACTGTCAGTTCCGACAAAACGGATTGAGAACGGACAAGTGATTATCATTCGTGGAAGAGAGAGATATACGGTAACCGGATTGAGAATACGGTAAGCAAAGATTATGGATGGTAGAATGAAAAAGATAGTAAACATAATATGTTTGTTGATGGTTGTGATGGGAGCGTTTTCGCAAGCATCGCCTGTTGATGAGCTTACCTGTGAACAATTGCGGGATACGCTTGGATTACCGCATTACTATTGCGATTGCGAAGAAAACTCCAGCACCTTCGAATTCCCCTTAGAAAGAGAGGTGAACGATACAGTTTGGTACACTGCCTCCTGGGATGATCTTCGTCAAGGTATTTCTGCCTATTGGTTTTCTTCTTGCTCTATTACATTGGAAGCGTACGCTACCTGCTTGAGCAAGTCTCCTACATTCACCCTGACGGTCGGAGGAAATCAGATGCGAGATATGGATGTTGCTAAAATTAACGAGAAGCTTAATGGAATGAGTGAACGTGAGAAAGAGCTGGCTTTGACGATGAAACCGCATATTCGTGTTTATCCGACCAGACCAAGTAATAGTTCCTCTACTACCGAATGTACAGGAAATGTCTATTGCTATCCTTTCGATGAAGGACCTCAGTCTACTTGTGGGGATCCGCTTCCCCTACGCCATGGAATGACCTATGTATGCGATGATGATGAAAACGACTATCGTCTGGATAAAGCGCAGATTGCCACAACGGGTAAGTGCTTTATCAGATGGATGCAGAAAGACGGTTTGCCCTGTGAAGTATGGCTGACCCTGGATAGTTGTACAGGCGATACGATAGGTACATCAACCTTATCCGACTCGCTGCATGTCTTTTGCCCGGATTCGACGATTCTTAAACAGGCTAGAACGCAGAACCGCCCCGTATGGCTGCATGTAAGGCATGCTGCCGGTATAGTAGGACGTATTTATTATTACCGCAATCCGAAATATACGGAAGAAGCTCTTCCGGCTACGAACAAGAATGTTTGTCTCGGCAAAACGCTATCCGCCAATATGCGCACCTATACTTCGGATACTTCCTTTGTCGATACCCTTTGGGTCAAAAAAGATACACTGACCACGATGAATGTGACATTTACCTTTAAGCAACCTATCGTACGGAATGATACAATATATAAGACAAGAGCAGAGTTGAAGTCTTTCCGCTATACGGATGCAAAAACCAAAATGAGCATCATCTTGAAACTTACCGATTTCTGTGATACGCTGGTTACGCTCACTAAGGCGAATACCTGTACGGCGCGAGTACAATTGGCTGTACGAGAAAAAGTTAATGTGCCGACTGATTTGGAATATTTTGAATCGGAAGTTCCGCGAGCATACAAGCAAATTCAAAATGGACAACTATTCATCATCATTGATGACCGCAAATATACTTTGACAGGACAGCAAATAAAATAAATCAACATAGACAACCAACTAATACAATATTGAAATGAAACGAATTTTAACCCTTTTCATTACTGCTTTAATGGCTATTCACTTGATGGCTATCGGTTTGAATGACGGTAGTACCAAGGCAAATGCTATTGAATTCGATTGGGATAAGGGGATTACACACCCAAGCGGTACACTCTGGTATCGTGTGGACTTAACACCTCTGTATGACGAAGATAATCCTTCGTTGAGTTTGTATCTAACGAACCCAAGTAATGATGTCGGATCTTCGGTAGATGTGAGCATGCAAGCTACGGTAGCCGGAGAATCAGAATCGAAGAATTACACGATTGCTGCGCGTCAGTATAAGACCTACACAGCAAATGCTTCGATGCTCGTTCGTATGAAGCAGACAGAGATTTATTTGACACTTACATCGAACGGAGAGATTAAACTGAGCGCAAAAGTATTTGAGGCGGCCGACCTGGATGAGACATGTAAGGATGCACGTACGCTGAATTGGAACACGGTTGCGACACAGAACCCGATGTATTCGGCATGGTGGAAAGTAAGTCTTGCTCCAATCAAGGACGTAACAGGTAAAGATGCGAAAATCACTATCACCAACACAGGTAGTGCTACTGTGAATCTGAGAGTGGGTCAGTCGCTTGACTGTCCTTCGTCCGGTTTGACCAAACGTACCTACAAATTGGCCGTTGGCGAATCAGTTGTCAACACCATCCCACGTAGCATGATTACCAATGTGCAACCCGATGAAATCTATTTCGGAATAGAGAACGTAGAATCGCAAATTTCAATCAAGGTAGAAACCATTGACCAGCCGGTTAATCCGGTTATTCCATCTACGATGGCACCGGAAGATCTGCATGTAACAAATACCTTAGTAATAACTGCCGGAAAACATCTCTATCGCCTTAGTGTGGCTGAGATGCGCGATACGGCCAAATACGAACCGGAATTTACTTACCGCAATGAGAACGGCGATCCTGCCAATGTGACGATTAAGATGGCATTTGAGATTCCTGCATATAGTACCAGCAATACAGAATACAATCTGGCTGCAGGAGAGGAAGAGATAGTGGTTTATAAGAAGAACATGTTGGAAGGATTGGGCGAAGGGTTGACATATATCTACTTGCTGGTTGAGTGCGATCAAAACATTAACTTCTACGGTCGTTTCAAACATGTGCGTGAAGGTAAAGCATGTAAAACCAATATCGATTTTGGAGAATTGGAACCGACCAATATTCATCGTCAAGAGGCTCGTTCTACGCAATGGTATGCTATCTATATCGGAGGAGCACGTGTTGGAAAGAAAGACATTACGGTTCATCTGGAGAATGAAGGAGCAGCTGCGGCTATCGTTTCGGCTTCAATGGCTTTCTCTTGCCCGTATATCGATGCACAAGAGATTACCCGTACCATCGGTGTTGGAGGTAGTATTACCAAGAAACTTACTTATTCTGCCTATGCCGGCATGGCGGAGGATTATGTGTGGATTGGATTGGAGACTAGTCAAGATATTAAGATCTGGGCAGAGACAACGAATACGGATAGAAAAGATCCGCCCGATGCATCTTGTGAAAGCGCGGAGGAGTTTAATTGGGAAGAAGGAGTTGATCTGCCTGCAAGTGCTGATTACAAATGGTATTCGATTGACATGAAGAAAGTTCGCGACTTAGCAGCTAAGTTCCCGACTATCTTCATTCAGAACCAGGATGATGCTCCGGCTACGATTGAGGCAGAGATGTCACTTGAATGTCCGGATGTCTATCAGAATGAGAGTCGCTCGATGACGATTGAGGCGAATGGTACCTATAGCAAAGAACTTTCGCGCAATATGTTCTCGAATATAGCGCAAGATATTATTTACCTGAAGATCAAATCTACGCAGCATGTATCATTCCAGGTTCGTTTGACCGAGCAACAGCCGGGAACGATGTGTTCTTCTGCTATTCCATTCAATTGGACTTCTGGAAATGATATAGCGGCTAATTCGAATCAGTGGGTAAGCGTTGATTTACGCAAAGTACTTACTGACCCATCGAAACCAAATGTGGAGTTAACGATTCGAAACAAAGATAATACTGAGTGCCGCGGAACAGCATGGTTGGCCTATGAATGTGAAAATAATACTACACCGGCTACGCAAGATGTTAACTTTACTCTTGGCGCTAAAGAATCGAGAACAAAGACATTACAATATAGTTTGATTGAGACAGCAAGCGATAGTATTGTTTGGATTCGTATCGTTGCAAATACGACAGTACATGTGGATGCAAGAATTGTAGCTCCAGAGCCATTTACTCCAATAGCTTGTCCGTCAAATCCAATAGAGTTGACATGGGATCATGGAACCTATACCTATCCGGCAGGTACTACAAGCCAATGGTATGTCATCCCTAAAACAGTCTTGCAATCGTTAGAGGGATTGATAACTACGCCAGAAATCCGTGTTACTGAATTATCGGGCAGTAACAATACGATTACTGCAGAAGTGGCATATACTTGCCCTATTGAGTATGAGATGATTAGTCAGTCTCGCACATTAAGCGGAGGCAAAACTTTAACGAAGATAATTGAGCGGACGACGATGGAGCAAATAATGAAAAAGGATATTGTTTACATTCGTCTTTCCGGAGAAGGAGAATTTGAGTTTGAATTGAAACTTGTTGATCCGAATACGGGTAATGACCGTAGGCATGCACTATCTATCGTACTGGATTCTACGTATAA
>JAFYZR010000072.1 GCA_017557345.1 Paludibacteraceae bacterium
TCCTGCGCGGCCTCGCGGGCATACGCATTTTCCAGGCCGGCGATGCGGGCGTAGCGGATGTACGGGAGGCAGTCTTTATCAACGGTTGAGTAGGCGGGATGGGCCTTCAGGAGAGCCTCTTTCTTGTTGGCATTTTCACCGGAGGCGATGATGTCCAGAAGCTCCTGCTTTTGGGTGGCGTCAAGCGATTCGCAAGCGGCGATGCTGTTGGCCAGACCGTCCCAGTCTTCACCCTTGGAGCGGACGACCACCTTGCCTTCCATATCAGGGAACTGGCCGATGATCCAGTTGGCCAGATTCTCTGCACGGGCGATGCCCAGACGAGTGTTGATGCTCACGGGACCTTCCGGAGAGGCGGCGCCCTCAATGACGATGGTGTTCTGCCTGTTCTCCGGGTTGGAGAGGATGCGGCGGATTTCCTTCATGTTGAGGACGTTGTTCATGTAGCCGGGACGGATGAAATCTTCGCTGAGAGAGTAGTAAACGATAGGCTCACCGTTTGCGCTGGCATTTTTGCTCTCTGACACTGCAGCATTGGTGTGCTGTGGTGCGGTGGCTGCCAAATTTTTTATTCTCAGGGAGATTTCTGCGTAACGAAGCCCGCGGAAGAAGTTGTTGTACAGGCTCTTGTAAGCAGGGATTGCCTTGAGCAGAGATTCCTTGGCGTCGGCCTCTTTGTTGGAGTCAACAATCTCGAGCACCTGGGTGCGCGCGTACGAAGAAAGGCGCGCGTCGCTCATAACGCTACGACGCAGTTCGTCCCAAGATTCAGCACCTGCATTTACGACGATGCGGCCTGCCAGGGCAGGGTACTTGGAGACGATGTAGCTGCGGACAGATTCTGCACGCTTGGTGGAAAGCGCCTGATTATAAGCGAAATTACCCTCAGGAGAGGAGAAGGTGACGACGCTGATGGATTCGCCGTCCGCAATTTTTGCTACCAGGGAGTCCAGTTCTGCCATTGCGGAAGAGTTGGACATGTAGTTTCGATTGAGGACGGGGCTGTCGAAGGGGAATGTGAGTCGTACACTCGCGTCATTTATTTGTGCGCGCGTATAGAAAACGTTCACAAACATGATTAAAGCCATTGCCACGAGCTTGAGGCCCGCGGTACTGGCTTTAAAGAGTTTATGAAGCGTAACTTGCATTCTATCAGCGTTTTATGTGGCCTTTCGATTAACCGTAACCGGTTCATTTGGGTTTCTCTTCAGGCTCAAATTGTTGCAAAGGTACAACAAAATTTTAAGTTTGCAAAATAAATTTCAATTATTTTTGCCAAAAATTATGAATTTTAAAACAGCAAAAATTAGCTTTTGGATTCATTAAATCTGAATATTTGCGCATATTATAGGGGATTTTGCGCGATTTGTGTGTAAATTCCTCATTTTTCTTTTCGCTATTTTCACAGGGTGCTTTGTGGGGACGTTTTTTATGAAAATGAAAGAGCCTTTTATTGTTTTAGAAATTTTTTTGTCTTTTAATAAAGCATTTCGAAACGTTTCGATTTCGTTTGTTCTCCTTTTTTTCTACTTTCTTGAAGAATAAGATGCATTTAAAACTGCATTTGTGACACGGAGTTAAAAAATTTTTTTATATTTGCATTAATGAACTTTTGCGGATGTTTTTGCGTCGTTTCATACTGTTTTTAGCTTCCTTCAGCGTCCTGGCAGGGGCTTCTTTCAGCCTTAGCGCCGCATCTGAGACTTATCAGTTTGGCTTTGGCGTAGGTCGCTCCCGCTTGGACAGCGCCTTTTTAAACAATCAGCGTGCCAGCGCACGCATGCGTGAAAGTTTTTCATCTCTTGAAATCCGTAAAATCACTGTCACGGCGTACTCTTCCCCTGATGGCAAATTCTCGCGAAATCGTCAATTGGCGGCGCTAAGGGCCACTTCTGTCAAGGATTATATTTCCTCTTTCTCTCCCGATTCGGTTTTGGTTGAAACTGTTCTGGTAGCTGAGGATTGGGAAGGAGTCGCACGTTATCTCAAACGTTCTTCCCTTGAGTGGAAAGATGATGCCCTGGCTATTCTTTCATCCAAGGAGGGGGACATGAAAGAGCTGCTTCAGGACCTCTGGGTTGGAGAAGCCTGGGATGATCTTATGAAGAACTGCTTCCCTGCGCTAAGAAGAGTAACTGTCTCTATAGAGAAAAAAGACGCTCCTGTGGCTCAGAATACAGATTCTGCCAGTTGTGAGATAGTGTTTAAGTCAGGATCAAGTGCATTAGGCAAAGCTCCGGACCTCACTACCCTGGCAAAATCGGGCGCTCCTTATATATATATATATGTAAAGGCGTCACCTGAGGGAGAAGAAGAGGCCAACAGAGTGTTGAGTCTAAAGAGAGCGGACAGGATCAAGTCCCGGCTTCTCTCTCTAGGTTATCAAGGAGAAGTAGTGCCGGTTTACCTGGGTGAAGACTGGGAAGGCCTTGCCCAAGTGGTAAGAGAATCCACAGACTTGCCGGATAAAGACGCCGTACTTGACATTTTAGCCGATAAATCTCTGGACAGATCGGCCAGAAAACGCGCACTCCAGACTCTAAGCTATGGGACCACATGGCTGAGACTTATGAAAGAGGAGATGTCCGGTCTCAGAAGAGCGCTAGTTTCACAGGACAAACAATAATCATTATCTATTATGAGTAGCCGTAGCAGAGCAGGACTGGTCTTTGCTGCACTGTCTCTTTTTCTATGTGCGGCAGCAGCAACTTCATTGGTGGCAAAAGAAAAAGCCGAAGCCACTTGTAAGTCGGTTAGCCCTTATGACGGAAGTTTGTGGATAGCTACAGATGGTGACGGAATCTTCCGCCTTGGGAGGAATGGCCGTACCGTCCGCTATACGGAAGCTGGCGGACAGTTGGGATCGGACTCTGTGGTATGGCTGGATTTTGACAATCAGAAACTCTTATGGATTCTTGATGGGTCCGGTCTTTTCAGGACTTACTCTCCCGTCCACGGATTTCAGGTCCAGGGCAAATTGCCGGATGGAATACTGACCGCGGCAACAGACGCGAACGCGGGTCTCATTTATTTTGCGACGTCGTCTTCTTTATTCTCTCTTGATCCGGCTACCGGTGAGTATGGCAAAGTAGTGGATTTGTCATTGGTCCCTCGCTCGCTACATGTGAGTTCCAAGTCGGATGAGATTTGGGTTTTGGGCGAAGAGTCTGTTCTTAAGTGTACTACAGACGGATCTCTTACACAATGGGAAGAAGGCTTTGATGTTTCAAATATGTTACATTTTGTTTTTGAAACAAATGAGGCTCCTGCGGTCGTAGAACGGCGTTTTAATATACCTGTTTGGCTTGTGATTCTTCTTGCTCTAGTTGCTTTTATTGCAGGCTGGGTTCTTTCTGCTTATATATTATCGCGCGCGCGTACAGAGCGTAATGAGGGGAAAGCTGAACACGTATTAGAGGATGCAGGTAAGAGTCAAAAGGAGGTGGAGACCATACATGTTGAGAATGATGTAGAGACGTCAGATTACATTAATACAGATGTACCTGCTGCTTTATCTACCTCTAGTAAAACTTCAAGTACTGCTCCAGCACCTGTCCAGGTAAACGCTTCCGGCCAGTTCACGAAGAGGGTTATGGAGCTTATCGATGAGAATATTTCTGATCCCAACTTTGATGTTGACAAGCTTGCAGACCTTACCGGTCTGAGCCGTATACATGTTAATAGAAAACTTAAAGCTGAAGGCACCGATTCTCCTTCAGCTCTTATTAAGAGCGCCAGAATGACTCTGGCTGCTAAACTTTTGGCTAATGGTTTGCTGACTATTTCCCAAGTTTCAGCAGAATGTGGTTTCCGTACGCCCTCATATTTTGCCACTGCGTTTAAGGACTTTTATGGAGTTTCTCCTACGGATTATTTATCCTCCGGCAATGCCCAAATTCATGGATAATATAATTTTCCGCATTTAATATTGACACCTGCGTTTCAATATTGAAACGCTTTTTTTTTACAATTTTCAGCTTCTAGTGTATCTAGAGGCTGATTTTTGCTATAATCGGCAATTTTTGAAGTTTTTATAATTATTTTTGTTTTCTGGAAATTTTTGTATATTTGCAATTAGTTAAAGATGCTTACCATAGTATGAGAGCGCGCTATCTTAATATTGCAAGCTTCGTTTTGTTTGCTTTTTTGGCTTTACCTTCCTGCAGCAAGGTAGAAGATTTCAATCTTCCCAGGCAGCAGCACGGTAAAAACGTAGGCTTTGATATAAAAGTAACGCGCGAGGGTGAAGAAATTCAGTCTTCCCGCAGAGGTTTAATGACAAAATCTTCTGGCGCTGGTTCTGAGAATCTTGCTACAATGAATCAGGATCTTTCCTTCGGCCTTGTTGGAATTGATTATGATCATCACTCTCTTGTAGTTGATAATGCCAGGATCAACTCTGACGGTTCCAACTATGGCGCTTTCCTGGATTCCATGTTTTGGGAAGATATCCGCACCGAAGCTATTTCCTTCAGTGCCTATTATCCTTATGTCCAGAATGTGGAATATGAGGATTCACTTGAGGCGTACTCTATACCATATACTGTAGAGGAGACCAATGCAGGGCCTCTTGTCTCAAAAACTGTGGAAATGGCTGTAGCTCAGTTAAATATGATTCCCCTTGAGTTCCAGCACATTACCAATGATATTGGCTACCGTATCTGCGACGTAACTCCAAAAGACGCCCTTAAGGGTCTTGTCCACCTGCGCAAGCTCACTGCATATAACGTTGCTTCTGCGGGTGTCTTCGTCAATGATGTCACCCTTAG
Organism: Paludibacteraceae bacterium; assembly: GCA_017557345.1. Classification (GTDB taxonomy): domain Bacteria; phylum Bacteroidota; class Bacteroidia; order Bacteroidales; family Paludibacteraceae; genus Colicola. The sequence continues at coordinate 4,770 of JAFYZR010000072.1, forward strand.
CCAGGGTATCTGGCACAGGCAGGGATACTACCGTAAGGTGATAGTATTTGAAGGTGATGCCAAAGTGGGCGTAGGCTCTGAGAATGAAAAATTCGTGGGCTTTGACTCTCTTGTAGACCGTATGGTAGATTCTCACCGCTATTATTCCATTCCGGATGAGATTGAATACGGCAAGCAGTTCGTAGAGGTTGTATATGACGTTGAAGGTTTTGAACTTAACGGTACCTACTACCCCCCGCTGGAAGACCAGGTTGCACGCTATATGCTTTACGGCCTGTTGCCGGACAATGTATTTGTCTATGGCAGGCAGTACACTTTCCATATAGGCATAGACCTTAGCAGTGTCTACCAGGAGATTACCTTCGCCCCTAGCGTGGGTGACTGGGAAACCAAGATTTATGAGAATAACGACGATTTTTAGATGAATCCTTTAATACTCCTACTCTTCCTACCGTCATTTGTTTGCTTGTTCTGGTTATTTACCAATTTTTATTTGGCTCGCCGGACAAGCACATTCTGGGTTTTGCAGTGCTTCTCCCTGGCCCTGCTCTTTTACTTTATGGCGGACGGTTGTTATTCTACTCCCGGCATTGCACCTGAGGTACTGGTATACTCTCGTTTGTTTGTCGTGGGCTCCGGTCCTTGTCTTATACCTCTTCTATGGTTGTATTTTGACAAGCTGAGGTGGAGAAAGCCATTCCGCCCGGCCCAATTCTTATGGGTTATTTTACCCGTGTCTTTGTTGGTTGCCGGTGTTATATTTACGGAGATATCGGATAGGCCTGTCATTACAAAGTTCATTTCAGATCTTTTTACAATCGGCTCTTCAATCGTCTATGATTATAAGGGGACCCCGCTCTGGCATTTTTACATCTGGACCCGTATTATTTTCATGATTGTAATTGCAGTGGAACTGCTTGCCGCAACAGCTTACCTTTTAAAATATGTAATCAAGGAGAAAGTTAGATTCAGGAACCTGTGGCGGTATTTATTCAAGGGAGAACCCATCAGAGTTGTTGAATTGCAGATTTACAATCTCCTTTTGATCGGCATTTACATCGCCGCCAAACTCATATTCATCAAGGGATTCCTGGACACTCACATCTGGTTCTCCGTCATCCTGGCTGTTTGGGTTAGTTTTGGATACAGCTCTCTTATGTACTGTTCCTTGTTTGGAGAAAAAGGCAGTCTTACCCGTATTCAGGCCAAGCATGTGATGTTCTTCAACTACAATCCCGCTATTAAGGGCCCCGTCGTAGAAATCATGATGGAAGAGCTTCTGGAAGAGGCGGAGCAGGATGCCCTTTTACGTTTCCAGGAGAAGATAGGGGAGACGCTGAATATGGATCAGATGACGCCCAAGGAAATATCGGCAGTGAAAGAAAAGCTCTTCAGCTCCGTGGCCGGTACCTGGGACGACAGCCTGGTGGCCAGATTCCAAACCCTCATGCTTAACGAGCAACTCTTCCTCCGTCCCAGCCTGAGCCTTGCCGATGTTGCGGACCGCCTGCACACCAACAAGACTTACGTATCCAAGATGGTGAACAACACCTACAACCTTGGTTTCCCTGAGCTGCTGAATACCCTGAGGATAGACTATGCAGAGCAGTATCTCCTGAATCACCGTGATGCCAAGCAGGAAGAGGTGGCGGCGGCATGCGGCTTCCTTAGCGCATCGTCCTTCAACAATGTCTTCAAGAAAACAACAGGCGTTACACCAAGGATGTGGCTTGCCAGCGCGGAGAAGAAAAAGCTTGCAGGGAATGAATAGCAAGATTTTTTCCAAGTACAACATCCTAGTTGTTGACGATGTTCCCTTGAACCAGATGCTGGTTCAGAAGATGCTTGCGCACTACAATTTCCGTGTGCGCATCGCCGGCAACGGACTGGAATGCCTGCGTGAAATAATGGCAGAAAAGCCGTCCCTTATCCTTCTGGATATTATGATGCCCATCATGGACGGTTTCCAGGTTCTGGAGACGCTCAATGAATCCCCGGAACTTTCCAAGATTCCGGTAGTGGTCCTTTCTGCCCTCAATTCCAACGAAGACATAGTCAAGGCCTACAACCTTGGCGCCAAGGACTTCATCACCAAACCAATCGTCATGAACAAGCTGGTCAACTCCGTTGCCACCCAGCTTGGTATACCAATTGGCGAATAAGCCGGTTTTTGGGTGATGTATTGCCTGCCTGGCTGTCAAGGCTAATGGCATGGCGTGTTTGGTAATCAGCTGATATTCAATCACTTAACTGTTTCTCCCGGGTGCTCCACCACCCGGGAGAAATGCATAAATACTTGATTATTAGAGAGTTATAAAACACGCTAAGTCTCGAGATCCCCGGGACAA
>JAFYZR010000008.1 GCA_017557345.1 Paludibacteraceae bacterium
CATAATGTGGCTTACGGGTACTGATTATGTCCGTTTTGAAATCTCCATGTCAGTTTTTATAGTTTTCTGCCCCCAAGTCCATCTTTGATGACAAAATTATTACGTTTTAAGGCTTTTATGATGATTTACTTGTATATGTCAGATTTTTTTTGTACCTTTGCGCAAAATTTGCGCAAGGAGAAACAAATGAAAGACTATCAATTGACATCGGACGGGCTGTATGCCTATCGTTGGCCGCGGGCAAGTGTGACGGCGGATGCCGTGCTCTTTGCCGAGAAAAACGGACAGATGCATGTGCTGCTCATCCAGCGCGGCAATGAACCATACAAAGGTTTCTGGGCTTTCCCCGGTGGATTCCTGGAGATGGATGAGACAGTGGCACATTGTGCCGAGCGTGAACTGGAGGAAGAAACCGGCATTCAGCTGACCGGCATGCAACTCGTTGGTATCTACTCTGACGTAGAACGTGACCCGCGTGGACGTGTTGTCACAGCTGCTTATGCTGCCATGACCACTATGCCGGAAGCCGTTGCTTCGGACGATGCTGCCGCCGCAAAATGGTGGCCACTCAATGCCCTGCCGGAATTAGCTTTCGACCATGATAAGATTTTAGCGGACGCCAAACAAGTACTAAAGATATAATTGCACAACAAATATTATGAAACGATTTGGATTATTTCTATTGAAGAACAACATCCATCTGATGACCTTAGTGTTCGTCGGATGGGCAGTATGGGCGGCATGCAACTGGGCAGAGCTCGCCTTAGTACAAAAACTGGTCATGGGCATGTACGCATGGCTTATCGTGCATGAGTATGAAGAAGGCTACAAAGGTCGGTTTTTCGCACTCTTTGCGCAGGTCTTTCATTTCGATGTGGCAGCATTGTTGCCCGGTCTGACGCATATCGCACAGGCGGTATATATCACGGTCATGTTCTCGCTGGCTCTGATTTTCCCCGATGTATTATGGCTTAGTCTGGCGACGTTCATCTTAGGTATCTTCGAGGGCTTTGTGCATAATATGGGCATCTTTATATTCCGCTTGCGTGGCGTGAGTCCCGGATGGTACACAGCTGTACTGATGGCTGTTTATGCGATTTGGGCATTGGTGGTTCTTAATCACAACATTGACTATGCCGGCATCCAGTGGCTGTGGGCTGCGCTCTATTTTGTTGCAGGCTTTGCGTGTCTCGAAGTGTCCGTACAGAAAGCCCTTGGTAACACTTTAGAGCACTTGAAGACATCCGTCAAGGCTTTTGCTAAACAACGATTTGGAAAATGATTGAGCAGAAAGAATAAACAAACCGCCAGGCATTGCTGCTTGGCGGTTGATGTTACTTGGCGAAGCGTTCGCCTACAAACCCATTGCCTGTCTCTCCGGTTATCAGGTCGAAGTGCTTGAAGATTGGTGGCGTCGGACCGAGGTCGTAATAGTCCAACTCCGCTATTGGCAGCACGAAATACACAAGGTCGGTATAGTGCGCATACAACCGCGGCAGGACGGGGTTCGAGTCGTAAATCTCACGCTGCACAGCATCGGGCACATCGAACTGAACCATCCCTGCGCAACGAACGGAAATGCGGTTGTCTGTTGCCAAAATCTCGATGTTCGGGTTCGCCTGCAATTGCCGCCACACACCTTTCTTGGGCGAGGTCGCAAAGTACAGCCGGTTGCCTTCCACTTTCATGATTTGGAACACCCGCAGTCGCGGGAGATTACCCTCGCACGTGGCGAAGGCAACCTCGTTATGCGTTCTCAAAAAATCCAATGCCGTTTGCATGGTCACAGCGTTTTTAGTCAGTCAAAAACCAAATTTGCCGTTCTCGTTCTTCCACTCCTCACGTGCCGGAATAACCTCAGTTACATCCCAATGCTCGGCAATCTTGCCGTTCTCCACGCGGAAGAGGTCATAGAAACTCGTGTGCGCACCGCCAAACGAACCTTCGCTCACGCTGAGCACGAAATTGCCCTTGCCGAGGAGCTTATGGTTCGTGTCATACACCATCGCCACGCCTGCCTCTGCCATTGCTGCCAGCGCTGCACCCAGACCGTCCAGACCGTCTGCAATCTGCGGGTTGTGCTGGATGTAGTTGTTGCCGTCGAAATAGGTCGGCAGGTTCTCCGGATGCTCGCCCATGAGCACGTCGTGCACGAAACCGCGAACGATAGCTTTGTTGGCTTCGGTCTTGTCAAGGTCAACGATCTCCGTCGTGCCGTCAATCAGCGTGTGACCGCTCGGATTAGCCTGCGCAGGAGTGGTCATCAGGTTGTCCCAATGCTCCACAATCTTACCGTCCTCAAAACGGAAGATGTCGAAGCCGATCTTCGGACCGAAGAAGTTATACTCGGTCTGTGCCACCACGTAATCGCCGTCCTCAAAGATACGCACGGTGTTCACTTTGGCTGCCTCGGGGTACTCTGCCAACTGGCCGAGCAACTTACCGAAACCGGCGAGACCGTCCTCTGCGCCGAGGTTGTGTTGGATGTACTTGTCTGCGTTGATGTAGCCGACGGGTTCTTGTGCTCCTGTCTCAATGCTCTTGAGCACGTCATACACTTTCTGTTCGTTTGTCATAACTTGGTTCTCCTTTTTTGTGCAGGCTACGATACTCAACGCAGCGGCTGCGATTACGAATAATTTTTTCATGATTCTATTTATTTATAATGTTTATGTGCGTGTGTGAGGACTGTCGAAAATCGTTCATCTATTTTTCTGAAATCCGGTGCAAAATTACTACAAATTTCCGACATACACAAGAAGGCACGAGAAAGTGACTTAGTTACCAAAAAGTAGGAATTGCGTATTTACTGGGCAAACGAGCAACAAAAAAAATGCACTTTTTTGAAAAATAATTTTGCCTGTTTAGAAACTTAGTATCTTTTGGTAACTTTTGGACGAAAAAATTTGGTCATGTCAAATATTTTTTGTAATTTTGCAGCCGAAAATTGAAAATAATCGTTCCCACAAGGGATAAGAAATAAATCGTACATCGTAAAATCGTAAATGGCTTTATGCGTAAGATTGTAAAGGAAGTGGATCCGCGCTATTTGGCTTGTCCGATACGCAATGTGATCGATAAGTTCGGCGACAAATGGTCGCTGCTGGTGCTATATCATCTGAACCAGTACGGAACAATCCGATTTAATGACCTTCGGCGCGATATGGCGGACTGCTCGCAGAAGATGCTTTCGCAGACGCTCAAACGCCTCGAACAGATCGGTCTGATTGACCGCAAAGTCTATCCCGAAGTGCCACCACGCGTGGAGTACTCGCTTACCGAACGCGGTTACAGCCTGATGCCGCACGTGTCAGGACTGATTGGTTGGGCGGCGGAACACATGGACGAGGTGAAAGTTGAAAGTTGAAAGGTGAAAGGATGAAAGGATGAACGAGATTGAGCAATTACGGGAGGTGTTGCAGGCTGCAGATGCCGTGCTGATTGGAGCAGGTGCAGGACTGAGTACGTCGGCAGGAATGACCTTGTCCGGCGAACGGTTTGAGGCGCATTTCGGAGATTTTATCGCCAAATACCACTTTCCGAACGAGTACATCGGCGGCTTCTATGCTTTCCCGACACGCGAGGAATACTGGGCGTATTGGAGTCGCGTCATCTACTACGGACGCATTCAGATGCCACCCAAACCGGTTTATGAGCACCTCTACCAACTGGTGGCGGACAAGGACTATTTTGTGCTCACGACCAACGTGGACCATTTCTTCCAGCGCACCGGTTTCGACAAGCAACGGCTGTTCTACACGCAAGGCGATTACGGGTTGTTGCAATGCCCGACACCTTGTCATCAGCAGACCTACGACAGCACGCAGATGGCCGAACGGATGTTCCGTGAACAGCACGATATGCGTGTGCCGACCGAACTGCTGCCGAGTTGTCCGGTCTGTGGAAAACCGATGATTCCGAACCTGCGTTGCGATGAGCGGTTCGTGCAGGACGACGGCTGGTACGCGGCGCAAGAACGCTACGAAGAGTGGCTGGAGAACCACCGGACAGGACGCATCGTCTATCTCGACCTTGGCACAGGCGGTAACACTCCGGTCATCATCAAATACCCGTTCTGGCGCTTCACGTACGCCAACCCGCAGGCGACCTACGTCAGCATCAACCTCGGCGAAGCCTATGCGCCCAAAGAGATTGCCGACCGGTCGATTTGTATCAACGAGGATATAGGGGAGGCTCTTTTAAAGTTGAAAGGTGAAAGTTCTTAGCCCATAAAGGGCACGATTATTTGAAAGGTGAAAGGACTTTCGTTATGGATAAATTGACTTGGCTCATAGATTATTTGCTGCGTGAGGAACCGCAGTATGCAGGGACACGTATTCCGGAGAACGTTGACGAGCAGCGGCAGTTGTTGCGTGCGCTGATGAATGTCCGTCCGCCGCGGCCTGTCTCCGATGAGTTCCTACGTATTCAAGATGCGTATCTTCAGGAGCGCCAACTTGAACGTGGCGTGGTGGAGGCCTCTAAACTCTCGACTCTTGACGCTCGACTTTCCCTCTGGCAAGGCGACATAACGACTTTGAAGATCGATGCCATCGTCAACGCCTGCAACAGTCAGATGCTCGGGTGTTTTCAACCTCTGCACGGCTGCATCGACAATTTTATCCATACATATGCCGGCGTGCAACTGCGCCTGAAGATGCATGAACTGATGCAAGCGCAGGGACACGACGAACCTACCGGTCAAGCGAAGATCACACCGGGTTACAACCTGCCGGCTTCGTATATCCTGCACACGGTTGGCCCCATCGTGCAAGGTCCGCTGCGACCCGTCCACAAAGCGCAACTACGTGCTTGTTACCTTGCTTGCCTGCGCCTTGCCGAAGAGAATGGCTGCCGATCTATCGCCTTCTGCTGCCTCTCCACAGGTGTGTTTGGTTTTCCGCAACAACCTGCCGCCGAGATCGCCATCCAAACCGTCCGTGATTACCTCGCCGCCGGTTCGTCCATTCAACACGTGGTCTTCAATGTCTTCAAAGACTCCGACCGCGAAATTTATGAAGCGTTACTGAAATGACCTACGACGAGTACATAGCGCAACAGCAACAAGCGATTGATGAGGAGCAGCAGGACAATGGACTTCGAGAAATTCCATCCGCTGGCGTTCGATTGGATGAACAAGATATATCTTACCCTGGGCGAGCAAGTAGGCCATGCCTATAAGGATGGCGCTGCGCTTCGGTAAAAGAAAAAATAAAGCAATATGAGAAAAGTATTATTCACCCTGCTGGCGGCAACCATGATGGTTTCCGCGTCAGCCCAACAGAAAGTGCTCGTGGCGTATTTCTCGTTCACGAATAACACCAAGGCGTATGCCGAGAAGATTACCGCTATCACCGGTGGTGACTTGTACGAGATTGTACCGCAAACAGCGTACGGCGGCGAGAACAGCAACTATTACGACGAGACCACACGTGCCTACAAGGAGCAGTATAACACCGGTGGCGAGCAACGTCCTGCCATCCACGCGACGCTGACCAATGCGGCGCAGTACGACGTCGTTTTCCTCGGCAGTCCGATATGGTACAGCAAGTCGCCTCGCGTCATTCTGGCGTTCCTGGACACGTACGGCTTTGCAGGCAAGACAATCGTGCCGTTCGTGACCTCGGCTTCGACGGGTATCTCCAAGGTCAACGAGGAACTGCCGGCCACATATCCGAATATCTATTGGATAGAAGGCAGACGGCTGAATGGCGTGTCCGATGCCGATTTGCAGACATGGGTACAAGGTGTGCTGGAGTCCGCAACAGGCATAGAGGATGTGCAAACCACTCAGTCCGACGCGCCTGCTTACACTATGTCCGGCCAGCAAGCACCTGAAGGATATAAAGGTGTGGTGATTCAGAATGGAAAGAAACAAATCAAATAACACATATATGCAAATCCTTATTTTACAAGGCTCGCCGAGAGCCAAAGGTAATACCGCTTGGATGGCGGAAGAGTTTAAGAACGCAGCCGAAGCTGCAGGTCATCAGGTAACGCTCGTCAACGTGGCGCACAAGCATATTGCAGGCTGTCTGGCGTGCGAGTACTGCCACGGAAAGGGCAACGGTGCCTGCATTCAGAAAGATGATATGCAGGAACTTTATCCGCTGATGGCTCAAGCCGAAGTGCTTGTGCTGGCTGCGCCTATTTATTACTTTACGCTCAGCGCACAGATTCAGACTCCTATCCAACGGATGTATTGCGTTAACGCACCGGCTAAGGTAAAGAAGATGGCGCTTTTGATGTCCTCGTATTCGCCCGCAGTCTATGATGGTGCACTCGCCGAGTTCCGCGATATCTGCAATTACTGGCAGGTAGAGAACATCGGTCATGTATCCGCGAAGATCGATGAGCAGAAGACCGAAGCAACAAAACAGAAGATTGTGGACATAGTAGCTAAGTTATAATTCAGCCAAACTGATTAAAATGATTGAGCCGAAAGAATAATTATGATAGTTACAACCACACCGACCATTGAAGGTCACACGATTAAGGAGTACAAAGGTCTTGTATCCGGAGAGGTTATCTTCGGTATGAATTTTCTCAAGGACATTGGCGCGTCGTTACGCGATTTCTTTGGAGGACGTACCGAGAGTTATGAGAGTGCTATGCTCGAAGGACGCGAGACCGCGCAGAAAGAAATGCTGCAACGCGCTAAGGAGATGGGCGCCAATGCCATCGTAGGAGTTAGCTTTGGCTACGAGACGATGGGGCAAGGCAACAGCATGATTATGATTTCCATCTCCGGCACAGCTGTTGTGATTGACTGATGAAAATCGAGGAGGCAATAACGTATGCGATCATGTCGGATGGTCATGGAAAGACGACTGACCAGATAGCTGCCGCTATCAACCGCAATGGTTGGCATATCCGTAAGGACGGCAAAACGGTTACCTCCGCGCAGGTCTATGCCTGCATTTGCCGCTATCCCTCAATCTTTACTAAAGAAGCCGGACGCATTTGTGTAATGTTATGAAAAAGTTATTTACCCTTGTACTGGCGGCGCTATCGCTGGCCGCTTGTACCCGACAACAGAAAGACATAGCGGATTCATTTGCCTGGAACAAAGCAACCGTCTATTTTGTGCTGGTGGATCGTTTCTGCAACGGCGATACCACCAACGACCAGCAATATGGCCGCTGCAACGACTACGGCAGCGAACGAATGAATGCCTCCACCTTTCATGGCGGCGACTACGCAGGGCTCTTGCAAAAAGCCAAAGAGGGCTACTTCACCGACCTGGGTGTGGATGTGGTATGGCTGACCGATCCGTACGAGCAGGTGCATGGCTGGGTGCCCGGTAGCGGTTGGGTGGTCAATGACTTCCCGCACTACGGCTACCACGGTTACTACCCGCTGGACTACACCCAGATAGATAAGAACTACGGCACGATTGCCGAATACCGCGCGCTGATAGATGAATTGCACGCGCAAGGAATACGTGTTATGGAAGGAGCCAACATCAACGACATCGGTTATCCCACCTATCTGGATGCGTTGCAACAAGGGTTTGCCTCGGTACCGGGTATCCAAATGGAAGCTGAAGCTGTGAAACACCGCCGCGACATAGACTACGGTGCATGGTTGGAGTCGATGTATGACCAACCCGATTGGTACACCACCGAATGGCTGCGCCGGCCTACCGAGACGGACGACCCGTGCCAGATGACCCTGTATGGTCTGCCGGATTACCTGACGGAAAAGACGGAACCGGTTTCTCTTCCTACGTTCCTCCATCGCAAATGGCAACGGGAAGGCGATGACAATGATGCTTGGACCTGGCCGGCGATGAAAGCTTTGCGCAAGGACACCACGCTGGCACCGGACGATTATGTGATACGGTTTATCGCAGCGTGGGTAGAGGAATTTGGTATCGACGGTTTCCGTTGCGATGTGGTGGGTTACGTGCATCCCTGGCGCTGGAAACAACTGCATGACGCATGTAACGAGGCGCTGAACAGATGGCGTGCCAAACACCCCGAGCAGGCAGCGTCTCATTGGACGGACGAAGTCATGTTCACCGGCGATTATGACGATGCGTATATCACACGACTGCCTTTGTACGAAGAGAACGGCTTTAACAGCATGGTGAACATGGTTTTCCCGAAGGATGGCGACCTGACCACTATCGCGCAGACATGGCAGGCATATAGCGATTCGATGGCGGTATGGCAGGCGGCGGGCTATGCTTGGTACCCCTTCTCGTACCTGAACAATGCCTATTTCCGCGAAGCGGACATGGAGCACATGGACCTGTGCGCTACCTGTTTCCTGCTCTCACCAGGGGCGGTGCAGATCTTCTATGGTGACGAGGTGGCGCGTAAGACGTCAGACGCTATCTTGAATGTGGATGCGGCGCAGGGCTTCCGCAACGACTACGATTGGTCGGCTCCGAACGAACCCCTCATGGCGCATTACCGGAAGTTATGCACGTTCCGTAAGGCTCATCCTGCGGTCGGCGCCGGACGACAAACCCTGCTGAACCCCACTACGGTTGTTCGAACATTGGGCAACGACACAATCGTCATCGCCTTGAATCCGCAGCCCGCGATGGGAATAACCCTTCCCTTTGCTGATGGTACCCACGTCAGAAATGCGTACAGCGGCGAAACAAGCACTATTCAAAACGGACAAGTGCTGCTCCAACAATCCTGCGGACACGTGGCACTTATCGAGAAAATGAGCATGCTTAATAAATAGTAACCAAAGACCATAATGGAACAGTTTGAAGAACTGATACATGGCGACTTGCAGCAGTATTTGCTGAGCGTGAATGAGGTAGATGAGCGACTGCCGGAGTGCCCAGATGTGGAAGGCAAATGGGAGGCGATTGCTAATGCGTATATCCCTGATGGAGTGCGTGAGTTTCAAAACTATCCGCTTGCATCGCTTGGTTGGATGATGTATATCGGAATGGCGTTGGCGAAGATGTGGGATGACGACTGGCAGTACTACGCTGCGAAAGATGACTTGTATGTTTATCTGCGTGACAAACGCGGCTACGATGCCATGGATGAGTATATCCGCAGAGACGTGCTCAAACTCAAAGGCAAGGATTTTGCTGCGACCGAAGAACTTGTTAGCGAATGTGCCTCACGTGTGCATAGCACGCTGATGCATCAGGACATTGAACCGGGAACGAAAGAGGCGTTCCTTGCTTATGTTGCTTGCTTGCATCAGTTGTACCTCTTTGGCGCCGCTGTACAACTCAAACGCATGGGCTACCACATGACGAGAATATAAAAATCAGATAATTAACATGAAAAAACTCATGACTATTGCACTGGCTGCGACGATGCTCGCGGCGTGCGGACAGAAGAAAGATGCACAAAAGGTGCTGGTGTTGTATTACTCGCAGACCTCGAACACCAAAATGGTGGCAGAGGAGATTGCTAATCGACTTAGTGCGGACATCGCGACGATTGAAGCTGTTGTGCCGTACGACGGCGATTTCCATGCGACGATTGAGCGTTGTATGAAAGAGCGGGAGATGGAGGTGTTACCGGACATCCAGCCGCTGACGGTTGACTTGGCGAAATATAATGTCATATTCCTCGGCTATCCCGTATGGTTCGGCACATACGCGCCGCCTGTGATCACATTCCTGACACAGACCGACCTAAGCGGTAAGACCATTGTGCCGTTCTGCACGTTCGGTAGTGGTGGTCTGGAATCGAGCATGAACGATTTGGCAAAGGTTCAGCCCAATGCAGACATCCGTCCGGGTTATGGTGTACGTGCAGCGCGCTTGCAGGCTGTACCGCAAGAAGTAGAGCGGTTCTTGATTGCTGGAGGATTCCTTGAGGGAGAATTGAAACCATTGGCAGAGTTCCCGGAGCAACATCCTGTAAGCGAAGAAGAGACAGTTATCTTCGATGCTGCAGTGAACGGTTATCCGATGCTTCATGCAAAAGCTGTGACGGTAGCTTTGCGTGCCGGTTACGACGGAACGGAATATCTGTTTGTGGCAGAAGACCTCCCGCGTGAAGGCGCACCGAAAATGCCCAAGCACGAAGTGCAAGTGTATGTATTAGTCGTTGACGGTCAAGCACCGGTATTCACGAAAGTTATACGATGAAACAATCCATTGCCATCAATGGTCGTGAGTGCCTATTGTATGAATGCGGAGAACAGCCGCAAGTGCTGCTTATTCAGCCGCTCGGAGAACATGAGCGAAGCACGATAGACAACGAAATCGCCCTCATCCAAGAGGCGGTGCATGTGCCGTTCGTCATGGTGGCATTGGCGATTAACGATTGGGAAAAGGAACTCACACCCTGGCATGATCCGAAACTCTCTACGCGCAAGGAAGTAGGAGACCATGTGTTTGAGACGCTGGACTACATTACCGAACATCTCATGCCGTACACGTTCGAGCGATTCGGCAAACTGCCGGTAGCGATCGGGGGCTACTCTTTAGCCGGTTTGTTCGCACGCTGGGCAGTATCTAAAGTGGAGTGCTTCGATGCCGTAGCAGCCGCTTCTCCGTCCCTTTGGATTGTGGCATGGTGTGGCTTCTCTGACGCTCACGAAGTCTTTACTCGTTATGTCTATCTAAGTCTAGGTGAACGTGAGGAATTAGCAAAGAACAAAGCCATTGCACAGGTTGGCAATAATGTCCGCTGGGAGTACGACCATCTACAACGTACCATTGGCGCAGACAACTGCATACTCGAATGGAATCCCGGCAATCATTTTCTAGACAATGACAAGCGCCTAGCACGCGCCTTCGCCTGGTGCGTGAATAAACTAACTGCGTGCAGCAATTAAGCATGGAAACAGATAGAATCATATTACGACCATGGCGGGAGAGTGATGCAGAAGCGTTGTTCAAATATGCTTCTGATCCGAATGTGGGACCTCGTGCCGGATGGCCACCGCATAAGAGCGTGGAAGAAAGTCTGGAGATAATCCGGACGGTCTTTCACAATGATCGTACATGGGCGATTGAACTCAAGCAGACCGGCGAATCTATCGGTTGCATAGGCTATTATCTGTATAGAGAAAGCAACATAACCATCGGTGAACATGATGCAGAGGTCGGTTATTGGGTTGCCAAACCTTATTGGAACCAAGGTATATGTTCGGAGTCGTTGCGTCTGATGATTGACTACTGTTTCCAAGAGCAGCATTTCGAGGTGCTATGGTGTGACTGCTTTGTAGATAATCCAGCCTCTGAACGTGTGATGCACAAATGCGGCTTCCGCGAAACCGGTGCTTTCAATCTATGTAGCCATCTTTACCTCGGCGACGACCGTCTTGTGAAGATCATGCGGCTGGATGGATCTGCGTATATCGAGACTAAACTCTTTGCTTCGCAAGACAAGGCGTATGCTGACTTCCAAAGCAAGTTGCTGCCGACGGTTAAGCGCGAAACGATTATTGGTGTACGGACACCGGACTTACGCAAAATTGCGAAGCAAATCTGCAAGACTCCTGCTGCGCAAGAGTTCTTGCATAGTTTGCCACATCGCTATTTTGACGAGAACCAATTGCACGCGTTTATCCTGTCGGAAGAGAAAGATTTCAACATCTGTATCGCTAATCTAGAGCAGTTCCTGCCGTATGTAGATAACTGGGCGACCTGCGACCAACTATCGCCTCGTTGCTTCAAGAAACATAGGACGGAGTTATTACCGTACGTTCGCAAGTGGATGAGGAGCAAACACACCTATACGAAACGCTTTGGAATATGCACGCTGATGCGTTATTTTTGGGACGAGGCTTTTCGACCGGAATACTTGGAATGGGTTGCATCTATCAAGTCTGATGAGTATTACATCCGCATGATGCAGGCATGGTTCTTTGCTACGGCGCTTGCCAAACAATGGGATGCCACGCTTCCCTATATACAGCAACAGCGTATGGAGAAAGAAACACACAACAAAACCATCCAGAAAGCCGTTGAGAGTTTCCGTATCGCGGACGAACAAAAGGCTTTGCTAAAGACCCTGCGAGTGAAATGAAAAAGATTCTATTCCTACATGGCTTTTACGCAAGCGGACAATGTGTTCCGGCAATTGCGTTACTCGAAGCATTCGCAGGGCGTGCCGATGTGCTGACACCGGACTTGCCCATGCATCCGCAGGACGCGCTATGTTTCATTCGCGAACTAATAGATAGCGAGAAGCCCGACTTGCTGATAGGGAATAGTTGTGGCGCTTTCTATGCGCAGATGATTGCTCCTGTTGTGGACATTCCTGCTTTGCTTGGTAATCCGCATTTTCGAATGTCAGAGTTCCTAAAGCAGCGCATAGGTCAGCACGAGTATAAATCGCCGCGCAAGGATGGCAAGCAATCATTCGTTATAGATGAAGCCTTGGTTGAAGAGTTTGCTGCACTGGAGGCAACTCAATTCGATAACTGCAATCCTCAATTCAGCGATCAAGTGTGGGGATTATTCGGTGAGCAAGACACTTTAGCGCATTTCGAATCGCTCTTCTTAGAGCACTACAACCGTTCATTCCATTTCCCCGGAGGACATACTCCCACCGCTGATGAAGTCCGCACATGGTATGTGCCGTTGGCAGAGAAGATGTTAACTGAACTATAATACACAAACGAGGTGTGAGGCGTTTGCTGTTTACTATCTAAATCACTTTGACGTGTCCCGTTTCCGTCGCTACCGCGCTTTTCGTGATGAAACGTGCGGTAGTTTTGTTTATAGAAGACCTCAAAGGCGCGCGAGCGCAAGCGGACTTGTGAGATGCGCGGAGCGGTTGAAGACTCGCGAGGTCGGAGAGTAAACGGAGACTTTTGAGGTCGCAAAAAGAGAAGACTTTCGGCACTCAAAAATGGAAGACTATTACGCGCGAAAAATGAGGTGACTTTTGAGGCTATTTTGGAATAGTGGAGACCTATCAATTTCATGCACAAAATGCGACTTGTGATGTAAGAAAATGAGTGAGACTTTCGTCCTAAAGATTTGAGCCGACTTCGGCAATAAGTTGAAAGTGTTGACTGCATATTCCGCTCAAAAAGAGCCGATTTTGGGCAAATTAAGCAGGGCGGTTGGGGCTCTCCAGAGGGAAAAGACGAAAGATTTTGCTATCTTTCGTCGCTATCTGGCTTATTTACAGCGATTTATGATTTTATAGACCGGAAAAACGGAATAAAATGAAAATCTTTTAGCACGAACACGCCAATTTTTTCAACGAGTGTTCGTGTATTTACAGGGGCGCACGAATTTTCTCCCTACGCGCGCGTTCCTAACTTAATACGAATATACAAAAAAAGAAGCAGTATTCATGTCCTTGAACGCTGCTTCTTTTCGACCGGAAAAAAGCTCTTATTTTACCGGACGGAAACTGGTGCCGCACGAACGTATTTTCTCTATCATATTCGGGTCAATTTTACGAGCATATTTCATGGTCGTTGTGACATCTTGGTGACCAGCTGCCTGTTGTACCAGATGGATGTTCATATTATGGTCATCAATCATCTCGGTTATACCGTCATCCTTGAACGAATAGAGTTGCATTTCTTGCGGCAGGTGGAGTGCTTCACGTATCTTCATCCAGTCTTTCTTATACTTGCCGTGATAAGCCGGAGCCTCAGACGGAACATACTCGGTGCCTAACAGGTAATAATCCTGCGGATACTTCTCCAAATGCATAGCTTTGAGACGTTCAATCAGTTCAGGTGATAGGGGCGCAGCACGCTCAATATGCGTCTTCGCTTTCTCTACCGGAATAAGGATGTAACCTTCGTCCAGATGGATGTCACGTAGCTGAATAAGCGCAATCTCTTTCGGTCGGATGAGCGAGTAGTAAATGAGCATGCAGACGAGAATGTAGTTCGGCATGTTTTCTTCGCAGTAGTCGAAGATCTGACCACGAACTTCTGCCGGGATCAAACCACGGCGTTTCTCTTCTTTCTGCTTGGTTTTAATACGCTCAAACGGGTTCTCTTTGCAGTAGCAATGTTCCTCGAACCAACTGAAGATGGCGCGATACTTCTTGAGGTAGGTGTTCCAAGCGTTAGCAGACAATGCTTTGCGTGGCTGTTTCTTTTGCGCCTTTGCCTTTCGGATCTCTTCCTCTGTTGGTTCCGTAAAGAGGAAGTCCATGAAGCGAACCGCCAAAGCATGGTTGAACATCGAAGCCGGACAGTCGGGAGAATGCAGTTCTTCGACGATCCAGTTGTTAAGGATGCTGAGAACCGATTTGTACGCTACCATCGTCGATTGACGTAACTCGCGTTTCTTAATACTGATGAACTCTTCGGTAGCTAAGTTCATCGGCTTAAAGAGGGAAGCATTCTGCTGCTCGATAAGCGGAGTCCAACCACCGGCTAATTTAAGATTGATGTCTTGCACCATCTTATCCGCATAAGAACGGAAGTCGTTAAGGCGTTTAAAATTCTCGCGTACACCATTTAATTTGGTGCGTACACGTTCTAACTTGTTTGTGACTGGGGAATACACGTAGTACAGAATGTACCAACCATTGGTGTCGTGTTTCAGTGTCGCGGGTTTGTAACCCAAAATTTCTAAACGATTTTTCATGTTTTTTAAAAAGCGCTGGCACCATTACTGATGTCAGCACTTTTAGCCATGAAAATATTTTTTGACCCGATTTTGACACGGCCTTTTTTGAGGAATACCCCGTGAGGCCAGTATTTATCGGACTTTGTTGCTCAACCAGGACTCGAACCCAGACAGACAGAACCAGAATCTGTAGTGCTACCATTACACCATTGAGCAGGGCTTTTTCAAAAGCGGGTGCAAAAGTACTACAAATTTTTGAAATGTGCAAATTTTTTGCAAAAAAAATGAATTATACTTGTATAAAATGAGTTTTTTGAGTAAAAAAGTTACCGTTTGCACAAAAGTGCGAACGTAATTTCGGGGGAATGCGTAGCAGGCGGAGTCCGAAAGTACAAATTTTTGAAAAATGCAAATTTATTGCTTTTTCAGTTTCTCTTGGCATTGACGGATATACATTTCCGTGGCTTCTCGAACCCAGCAGAATTGCCATTGTTCTCCATCAAAATGTGCCTTTGCTTTATTGAACCATTCCAACGCTTCTTGCTTGCTGCCGAAGGGTTTTGGAGCATAGAACATACATGTGCCGTAATAGGAAAGTACAAGCGGATCATCAGGTGCAAGTTGCGTCGCTTCCTTTGCTAAACTCATCGCCTTGATGGGATGAAAAGACTCGCGTAACTTATATTCATAGATATACACGGCGCTCAAATACATTTCGTAATAACCTGCCGGCAACGACTCTTTTTGCGCTTCTATATCTCGCCTGAACTGCTTAATATACGTCATGGCGTTTGTCTTGTCGCGATCCGCCATATACCCGCAGAAACCGTATTCGTAGAGTAGCAGTTTAGTGTTTGATGCCGAATGTTGTAAAGAAGCATTGTCAATATGCTTCTTCCAAACGGACATGTCCTCTTTTTGATAGGCATCAAACAAATCCCTATCTGCCTCAAAATTTTGGGCAGACAGGGAAATGCAAATGCACAATGCGGCAATTATTTGCCACGCTCGAGCTGTAAAGTGCGAGTAGGTTGGTCGCATACTTCGGTTGGACCGTAGTATTGGATCGGGCCTGGATAAATATAACTTGTGTTGGCATCTGCCCACTCGGCACGATGAGCTTGCAGGTACTGGAACGGTTTGCCATCAAGTTCAACAAGAGCTTTTTGGATAACCGGTTTCATCTTACCGTTACGCTTCTCCATATTCATCATCATCGTGATAGGCACACCACCTGCGAGCCACTCAGCGGCAGGTCTCGTCAGATTGCGGACAAGCGACATATAGCCGGTCTTGCCTGCTGCAATCAGATGAGTGGCGTTGACACCAATCGAGTAGCAGTAATCAGCATCGAAATTAGACGGCATAGCGCAACGGCCTTCATAACCAAAGAAGTGGTTGAGCGCGCTGAATTTACCTTTGTACTCGCCGTTAGCTTTCAAAACAGCCAAACGTTTCTGAACCATCTCAATGAGCAGTTTCTCGGTCTCAATTTGACTTACCATAACGTTTCCGTGAGGGTCACGATCAAGTGTCAGCTGACGAGCAATTCCTTTTGGCAGCGAGCGATAGAGTTCGCGTGACTCAGGCGTAAGCATGCTCTTGACATATTCGCGTTTAGCATCGTCGCCGTCAAGTTGTGCAAACTCTTCGTTAGCGGCAAGCATATCATTCAACTCTTGAATCAGTACGCGCATAGCAGGGATAAATTCGATGAGTCCTTCCGGAATAAGAATCGTACCGAAGTTAAGTCCTGCGTTGGCGCGAGCAACGATTACCTTAACAATATCTTCAACGATATCATTGAGAGTCATTTTCTTTGCTTCTACTTCCTCAGAAATCAAGCAGATATTCGGCTGGCTCTGAAGTGCGCACTCCAATGCAATATGACTTGCCGAGCGACCCATCAAACGGATGAAATGCCAGTATTTCTTAGCCGAGTTGGCATCACGCTGGATATTACCGATAAGTTCTGCATAGGTCTTGCAAGCGGTATCGAAACCAAACGATGTCTCAATCATCTCATTCTTCAAGTCACCGTCAATAGTCTTCGGACAACCGATAACTTGAATGCCGCATTGTTTCTGCAGATAATACTCTGCCAATACGCAAGCGTTAGTGTTTGAATCATCACCTCCGATGATAACTACTGCTTTGATTCCCAGTTGTTTACAAACCTCAATACCATTGTCAAACTGCCAAGTCTCTTCGAGTTTGGTACGGCCGGAACCGATGATGTCGAAACCACCGGTATTGCGATATTCGTCAATAATAGCACCGGTCAACTCTTGATATTTGCCGTCAATAAGACCTGAAGGGCCACCCAGAAATCCATAGAGTTTGTTTTCCGGATTCAAAGCCTTCAGACCGTCATAAAGACCTGAAATAACATTGTGTCCACCGGGAGCTTGACCGCCTGAGAGAATAACGCCAACGTTGAAAGGCTTGTCGCAATGATTCTTGCCTTCCATCGGTTCCATGGTGATAAGAGGCAGACCGTAAGTGTTAGGGAAGAGCTTTTTAATCTCTTCTTGGTCGGCTACTGAGTGTGTTTTCTCGCCTTCAACAAGACGAACCGCGCCCTGCAATGCCTTTGGCATTTTTGGCTGATAAGCCTGACGGGCAATTTGTAATGGAGATTTTTGCATAGTTGTACGTTTAAATCTTTAGTTCTTATTTAGTTGTTATTTAGTTCTTATTTGGTTCTTGTTTAGTTCATCACCTGGTCTTGCTCTATCAAAGCAAGTAGTTTATCAACTGCTTCTTCTTGCGGGATGTTCTTCATAACACACTCTTTGCCGCGGTAGAGGGAAATGCGGCCACGACCTGCGCCTACATAGCCATAGTCCGCATCTGCCATTTCACCCGGACCGTTCACTATACATCCCATCACGGCAATCTTGAGACCTGTTAGATGACTTGTGGCGGCTTTTACTTTGCGGATAGTTTCTTCAAGGTTAAACATCGTTCGTCCGCAACCGGGACAGGAAATATACTCCGTCTTATAAATGCGTACGCGTGCCGCCTGTAGGATATCTTTGCTCAAAAAGTTGAGTTTTGTTTCTGAGAAATTAGGATTGACAAGTGTCAATTCGGTTGCTTTGAATTCCCATAAAAGTCTTCCACATTCTGTCGCCGCTTGCAGAGCGAAAGTATCCCATTCGCTCTCAAAGGAGGAATAGCGAATCTCTGCATCACCGCCGATATTATCTAATACTTCGGCGCGGACTGAGCCATCATAACGAATAGAGTCTTCATCCGCAAAATAATCCACTAATTCCTGTGCAACTGGTATCTCGTTTTCCGGTGCTTCGCTCAAACTCACACGAATAGTATCTCCTATTCCTTCCGCCAACAACGCACCGATACCTACTGCCGATTTGATACGTCCGTCTTCGCCTTCGCCGGCTTCGGTAACACCCAAATGCAACGGAAAGGCCATATGCTCTTTCTTCATCGTTTTGACGAGCAGACGAACCGTTTCTACCATCACACGGGTATTAGACGCTTTGACAGAAATAACAATATCGTTGAACTCATGTTCCACGGCGATGCGTAGGAATTCCATCACACTCTCTACCATTCCTTGCGGAGTGTCGCCGTATTTATCCATCATTCGTTCGCTCAACGAACCATGATTGACGCCTATGCGAATCGCTGTCTCATGCTCTCGGCAGATATCAAGCAGATGAACAAAACGTTCCTCTAATTTAGATGCATCTTTGCTGTAGTTCCCGGGATTGATACGAACCGCTTCTACTACTTGCGCAGCTGCATCGGCCACATCGGCCTGAAAATGCACATCAGCCACCAATGGCACAGCGGTCAATACCTGTGCATGAATCTCACGTAGCGATTCCACTTCTCGCAAACCTTGTGTGGTGAAACGCAACAGCTCTGCACCTGCTTCTATGCAACGACGAGCCTGCTCTACCGATGCGTCAATATCGTTTGTGCTGGTGTTTGCCATCGTTTGCACACGAATAGGATAGTCGGAGCCTAAAAAAATATTCCCGACTTGCACTTGTGAGGTCTTTCTGCGACTATATGTCAGTTTGATTTCCATATATTGCAGGCAAAAATGCCCTAAAATTAACTATTTTGATGTTTTTTTGCTAAAAAAATGCAAAATTATTTGGTCATGTCAAAAATTTGTAGTACTTTTGCACGCTTTTTCGGTGAAAGAGCGGGAATCAGTAGCTCAGCAGGTAGAGCACATCCCTTTTAAGGATGGGGTCCTGGGTTCGAGCCCCAGCTGGTTCACAAGGGAGACGAGGCAACTCGCCTCCCTTTATTTATACCACAATATTTACAATTCTTCCGGGCACAACGATAACGCGTCTGGGCGCTTCTCCATTGAGATATTTCGCTGTTTCCTCAGAAGCCATTACCAGTTTTTCTACTTCTTCTTTCGGTGTGTCTTTCGGACATTCGAGCGTAAAGCGTACTTTGCCGTTGAACTGTACTGGATATTTCTGCGTGTCCTCAACCAAATATGCCTCGTCGCAGATTGGCCATGCGGCATCAATAACAAAACTCTCATTGCCGCAGCGATGCCACATCTCTTCTGCAATATGCGGAGCATAAGGCGCTAATAATATGGCAAACTGTTCCAAAATCGCACGTTTGTTGCATTTCAAAGCCGCCAATTCATTCTGCGCAATCATGAATGCAGGGATGGAGGTGTTAAACGAGAAGTTTTCGATATCCCACGTAATCTTCTTGATAAGTTTATGCAGGCTGCGGAGTTCTTCTTTCGTTGGTGCTTCATCCACAATATTTTCGTACATGTTCCATAAACGTCTGAGGAAATGGTGTACTCCATCGATACCGTTTGTGTCCCATGGCTTGCTCATTTCCAGCGGACCGAGGAACATCTCATACAGACGTAGCGTGTCAGCGCCGAACTTGGCAATCACGTCATCCGGATTAACCACGTTGAACATCGATTTACTCATTTTCTCTACCGCCCATCCGCAGATATATTGTTTCGGACCGGCGAGATAAGGATTGTCCTCTACCGTCGTACCATCGGCAAAAACGAACTGGGCATTTTTAAACTCAGGCATCCAAAGACGGAAGGCATTAATATCCAGAACATCGTTGTTAACTAAATTCACGTTCACGTGAATAGGTTGCACTTTATCCTTGTATTCCGGGTTCTCGATGAGGTTGTACGATATATAGAGATTGCCCGTTGCCCCTTCGCCGATGTAACGATAAACGAAGTTCGAACGGCCTTGAATCATGCCTTGATTAATCAACTTTTTGAACGGCTCGTCCTCACAAACATAACCTAAATCATAGAGGAATTTGTTCCAGAAACGGCTATAAATCAAGTGTCCTGTTGCATGCTCTGAACCTCCTAGATACAAATCCACTTGGCGCCAGTAGTCATTGGCTTGTTTGCTAACCAACGCTTCATCGTTCGTTGGATCCATGTATCTCAAATAATATGCAGAACTGCCTGCAAAGCCTGGCATGGTACACAACTCAAGCGGATAGCCTTTATATGTCCAGTTTTCTGCATTTCCCAGTGGCGGACGACCGTCGGCGGTGGGTTTGAAGTCACGCACTTCCGGTAGTGTAATTGGCAGGTCTTTTTCGTCTACGGTATAAGGCATACCGTCCTTATAATATATCGGGAATGGTTCGCCCCAATAACGCTGACGACTAAAGATGGCATCACGCAGACGATAATTCACTTTAACGCGGCCGATGCCGGTGTTCGTGATATATTCCTTCATCGCCTGGATGGCATCTTTGACCTCCATGCCGTTTAAGAAACCCGAGTTCATCATGATACCTTCCTTGGCATCGAACGACTCTTCGCTTACATCTGCACCCTCAATCAACGGGATAATCGGCAGTTTGAAATGCTTGGCAAAGGCATAGTCGCGACTATCATGTGCCGGAACGGCCATGATGGCACCTGTTCCATAACCAGCCAAAACGTAGTCGGAGATATAAATAGGAATCTCACCTTGTGTAAGCGGGTTGATAGCATACGAGCCGGTAAAGACACCCGTCACGCGACGATCTGCTATACGCTCACGTTCTGTGCGGTTCTTGCAGCGGGCAAGATAAGCATCTACTTCTTCGCGTTGTTCGGGCGTAACGACTTTCTGCACGTATTCGCTCTCCGGAGCCAACACCATAAATGTCACGCCAAACACCGTATCCGCGCGAGTCGTGAAGATGGTGAACTGCAAGTCTTTTCCTTTGATGGCGAATTGCATTTCTGCGCCTTCTGAACGACCGATCCAGTTACGTTGCGTCTCTTTGAGACTATCGGTCCAATCGAGGCGATCGAGACCTTCAAGCAGACGACCTGCGTAGGCACTCACGCGCAAGCACCACTGGCGCATTACACGTTGCTCTACCGGATAACCGCCACGCACGCTGAGGCCTTCACTTACTTCGTCATTCGCCAAAACGGTACCTAATGCCGGACACCAGTTAACCTTCGTGTCTGCAAGGTACGCTATTCTGTAGTTCATCAGTCGTTCCTGTTGCTCTTTCTCGCTCAACGTCGGCCACTTTGGGTCATTCGCTTCCCATTCTGCAATCAGTTTGCTGATGGGTTGCGCTTTCTGTGTCTTTGGATCGAAATAGTTATTGAACATCTGCACGAACGCCCACTGAGTCCAGTGGTAGTACTTCGGATCGCATGTGCGTACTTCGCGACTCCAGTCGTAACAGAAACCGATCTTCTTGAGTTGGCTGATATAACGGTCGATGTTCTCGAAGGTTGTTTTTTCCGGATGTTGACCGGTCTGAATAGCATATTGTTCTGCCGGCAGACCATAACTGTCAAAACCCATCGGGTGGAGTACATTAAAACCTTTAAGACGTTTGTACCGCGAGTAGATATCGCTCGCAATATATCCTAACGGATGGCCGACATGCAATCCTGCTCCTGACGGATAAGGAAACATATCGAGTACGTAGTAATGCGGCTTTTCTGACTCATTAGAAACTTTATAGGCTTGCGCTTTTTCCCATTCCGCTTGCCATTTTTTCTCTATGTCACTAAAGTTATAATCCATTTATTTTATAAAAGTTTCTTTACTTGTTCATATACATTTTGGGCGGTGAAACCGAGTTTCTCGTCGAGCACCTTATAAGGAGCGGAGAATCCGAAACTGTTGAGTCCCCATACAGCACCGTTCTCGCCGACAAGTCCTTCGAGTGTGCAACTCAGTCCTGCGGTCATACCGAAGCGTTTGAGCCCTTTCGGTAATACTTCTTCCTGATATTCTTTGGGTTGCTGACGGAAGAGCCCTTCAGAAGGCACGCTTACTATCTGCAGGCGAATACCTTCTGCACGCAGCAGTTCAGCACCTGCAAGGAGAGTAGACACCTCCGATCCGGAAGCCAGCAGTACAATCTGCGGATTCTTATCTTTGGAAACGACATAGGCTCCTTTGCGGAAGCCCTCGAGGTTAACATTAGGAACAGGAGCGATGTCCTGACGACTCAGGATGAGTGCGGTCGGAGTCGAAGTGTTCTCTATGGCTGCACGCCAAGCGAGAGTTGTCTCTTCGGCATCTGCCGGACGAACCACAAGCATCGATGGAGCACCGTGATGGTTGTGCAGTTTCTCCATCAGTCGAATCTGTGCTTCTTGCTCAACCGGTTCGTGTGTCGGACCATCTTCGCCTACACGGAAAGCATCGTGACTCCAGATAAACTTAACGGGCAGTTCCATCAGAGCAGCCATGCGGACAGCTGGTTTCATATAATCGCTGAACACGAAGAACGTGCCGCAAGCAGGGTTAATACCGCCGTGTAGCGCCATACCGATCATCACACAAGCCATAGTGAGTTCGCTTACTCCGGCTTGCAGGAATTGACCGCTGAAATCGCCTTTCTTGATCGCATGAGTCATCTTCAAGAATCCATCGGTCTTGTCCGAGTTGCTCAAATCGGCCGAACTGACAATCATGTTACCTACGTTCTCTGCGAGGAACGATAGAACAACACCGCTTGCGTTACGTGTTGCTGCACCTTCTTTCTGACGAATCAGACTCCAGTCGATGCAGGGCACTTCGCCGGACATGAAAGTCTCATATTCATTGGCTGCCAGCGGATTAGCATGTTTCCATTCATAATAAGCGGCATAACGCTTATCTGCCAAATCGCGCAATTCTGCTGCACGATCATCATATAGTTTCTGAACCTCAGGGAAGATGACAAACGGATTTGTCGGGTCGCCGCCAAGGTTCTCTATAGTCTTTTCGAAAGAAGCACCTGCTTTGCTGAGTGGAGCACCATGGGTAGAGCATTTGCCTTCCCAGTTAGCGCCTTCGGCGGTTACGCAGCCCTTACCCATCGTTGTATGACCGATGATGAGTGACGGACGGCCTTTTTCTGCTTTTGCCTTGATGATGGCCTCGCGGATTGCATCTGGATCGTTGCCAGGAATCTCTTGAACAAACCATCCCCATGCTTTGTATTTGGCTGCCACATCTTCCGATGTTACTTCGCCGCATTCGGTGGACAACTGAATCGTGTTGCTGTCGTAGAACATAACGAGATTGTCAAGCCCGAGGTGTCCGGCCAGACGACCTGCGCCTTGCGAAATCTCTTCTTGTACACCGCCATCGGAAATAAAGGCATAAATCGTCGGGTTGTGAATCTCACCATAACGGGTGTTGAACCATTTTGCCGCAATCGCAGCACCTACGGCGAACGTATGTCCTTGACCCAGCGGACCGCTGGTGTTCTCAATCATGCGGTCTATCTCACGCTCCGGGTGACCGGGTGTAACCGATCCCCATTGACGCAAGTTCTGCAGGTCTTCCAACGTAAACTTACCGGCCAAGCAAAGTTGACCATAAAGCATCGGAGCCATATGTCCGGGATCCAGGAAGAAACGGTCACGCGCTTCCCAACCTGGATTTTCGGGGTCATACTCCAAAAACTCAGAAAAGAGAACGTTGATGAAATCTGCGCCACCCATCGCACCGCCCGGGTGACCACTTTTTGCTTTCTCTACTGCTGCTGCGGCCAGGATGCGAATGTTGTCTGCCGCACGATTCATAAGTTGTGTCTTGTTCATAATATTATAGTATTAAAAATTCCAACCTAAATAATAATTTACTCCCCATCCGAGGTTATTCCGGTTTCCGAAGCCGGGGATGTAAATTGCGCTCATCTCATAGGCGGGAAGCCCGTCTGGCTCGCGCGTAAAGAGACATTTCAGTCGTCCTAACCAACCTATATAAAAGGCTGTGTTGTTCACTTTGGCAATTTCCACTTGGCATCCCAATACAATCTCTCCCCAGCAATCGGCATTAATGCCGCTAATCCGACTGTTCTGTATGCCCGAACCGGTCTGTGTCATTTCCTGTACCGCCGTTCCCAGACGCACTCCGACTAACAAAGCATGCGGACTTTCGGGATGCTTCTTTAGCGGGCATATATCCACGCCCACGCGAAAAAAACCTCCATGACCGGCATAGGCTAAACTGTCGCCTTTTGTCGTGTTTCCGCCTGCATAGCCCAATTCCAGCGTAGGATAAAAGCGTTGAGCCAGACGCACGTTCACGCCTAATTCATAGTGCTGTAACGCCCCTTTGCTCGTTCCCGCTACGATTGCCGGCGACAAAATGTCCAACTTTACCTGTGTGCCATTGTACACGCTTGCTTTCGCTGCAGGAACTTCGGCTATGCTGTCCGTTTGAGCGAAAGAGTAGGGAACAAAGAGCAGAAGCAGCAATATGTTACATAAGATCTTTCGCTTCATCCTTCAGGTACTCCAGCGCTTTGTCGGTTGGCGTTGTGCCATTCGACGCAAAAGCGGAAATAAGAGTGGTAGCGTATGTCTGAGCGTTGGCATCTTTGGGCAATTGACTGGAGATGGCGATGACAAAGGCTGCCATTTGGTCGCGGGCGTTTATCACCATATCCCATACCTCGTCGCTCACATATACTTGTTGACTCTCGTTATGGTCAAATTCTGCACGGATGGTTTGCAGCAAGTATTGCTGAACTTGCAGGATAGTCCAAGTACTGAGTGCGTCAGGTTCTTTGGCGCGCAACTCCATAATCATATGCTCAGGTTTCGTACGTTCCAACAAAAGCGTCAGGCGCTCGTACGCGCGTAAGCGAATAGGAGAAATAGTCTTTTGACTCTCACGCTTTAATTCCCATTTGCGCTTCTTTTCCTCGTTGCGGAAATTCGAGTACTGGATCAGCCAAAAGCCGAAAATCAGCACAATAACGACCAGAATAATCAACAATGTATTTGTCATAATTGTTTAGTTCACAAATTTGCCTGCAAATTTACAACTTTTTTTTGATATACGCAAGTATTTTAAGAAAAAAGAGCCATAGAGGCTTCTTTTTTTATGATGGAAATTCTCAAAATGTTCAATTTTACGGTATATCGAGGTTTCATCGGTATTATGTCGAGGTTTTGACCTAAATTTTTCCTACCAAAATGTTCAATTTTTCTTCTGACAAAAATAACTTTGGCACGGTATTTGTAAGATAGAAAGTGAAAAAGAAAAAAATCACTTAGTAAGTAGTGAATTCTATAGAGATTGTTTGTTATTTTGATTGAAAAAGGTTCGTCGGGAGATGAGCCTTTTTTATTTTGATTCCAGACTGCTGGATGTTACTCAAACATCAAACTTACGCCTATCTGGCTGTAGTTGCTGATCGAGCGAAATTGTCCGTATGGACAATTGCCGTGGTAAGCGCGAATGCCCAAAGCGATACGAGAGAATGGACCATCGTAATTGGGCGTGTTATAGCGCGCTCCGACGAATATGTTGTATGTAAAAACGCGTTTTTCTTTTTGAAGGTTTTTCGGATCGTCCGTCGCCAAGACGGATAAATCATAGCCGTAGCATTCGCGGTTACGGATTTCAGCAGATGCAATACCTTGAAAACCATGCTTGCTGCTGGGCGATTGATATTGATATTGAAGGTATAGTTCCCATGGATTGCGTTTGCCGTAAGGAACATCTTTCATGCCGTTTGGGTCTAAAATCGATGCGTCGCCGGCATCAGGATCCATATTAAACCAGCCGCCGTGCCACAGTAGCATTAAACCCAACCGAAAACAATGGTTTTCGGCAAATCGGTCTTCGGCTTCATTAAGCGTGAAGACGAATTCGGTGTAGTTATACGACACGTTGACACGACGAATCGCGTAGCCACGGTCGATATAACGAATCTGTAACTCATCGCCCAAATGCGTACTTTCATGCTTGAACGGACTCCATTGAACGGAGTAGTTCTTCGCAAAACCGCGGTTGAGACGATGCAAAAAAGTGATAGTGGGAAAACCGATACGATAGTCCGTATCTACGATAGGAGAGGTGCTCCAATCGTAAAAATCCATCCAGAGGTTTGCGCTTAGATGCATATTCACGCATAGCGCATAGGTGGAATCCACAATATTTCCTGTCCATACCGGCAGACTGAGTCCGAAAAGACCCATGGTATGCCATCGGTAAGCGTCTGGATGCATACTGTAGTCATATACCGGATTATTCGTGCAATACGGTATATCCATCCTCGGAAAATTGGGATGCATGTCGGCATATAGACTATGCCCGAACTGCGCATAGCGGAAGAGCCCACGACCAAACGTCGTGGACTCTGCGCTAAGCGTTATCGCTGTTAGCGCACATAGCACTATGAGCGATAAGCGTTTCATTTACTTAAAATTTGTAGCGTACGCCAAGAGCAACGCCAATTACATCCCAGTAAAGACCGGTGTAAGTTCTGTCTGCTTCTCCAAAATGAGCGAAAGCCGGACCTAATGTTGGACGATAGTCCAAAGAAATTTGCAGAGGGAACCAGAAGTCATACTCAACACCTACGCGACCGGTACCACCTACAAAGCCTACCCAGTTGCTCCATGTCCAACCATAGAAATTCTCGTTCCACCAGCCGTAACCACCGGTAGCACCAAGACCTAAATACCAGTGCCATTCGCCTTTTGGCATCGATGGGAATGTTGCACCGAACGGATCAATCCAGTCGTATGTTACAGCGGCTTGGAAACTGTTCATCCAATGACGGTATTTAGCGTTGAGATCGTGATCCCATACTGTAAAGCGGTTTCCGAATCCCCAACCTGCCTCGATTTCCAACATGTTGCTGTCGCCCAGACCATGTTCATAACTCAATCCGTTAAATGAACCTAAACGCACACCGATTGCACGCGGTTGTGCATAAACCATTACGCTTGCAAATACAAGCAAGGCTGCAAAAAGAATCTTTTTCATTCGTTTATAAATTGTTTGTCGTTGATTTTAAAATAGTCTTTATGCTTTTTTCTTTCGACTTTTTTCTTTCGACTATTATTTGCTGAGCGCCAACGCTACATTTACTGCGCAAGCAACGGTACATCCTACCATCGGGTTATTACCGATACCCAGGAAGCCCATCATCTCAACGTGTGCCGGAACAGAACTTGAACCTGCAAACTGAGCGTCGCTGTGCATACGGCCAAGCGTATCTGTCATACCGTACGAAGCAGGACCTGCTGCCATGTTATCCGGGTGCAAAGTACGGCCAGTACCACCACCTGAAGCTACGCTGAAGTAAGGCTTGCCGGCCAATACGCGCTCTTTCTTATATGTTCCTGCAACAGGGTGTTGGAAACGCGTCGGGTTCGTTGAGTTACCGGTGATGGAAACGTCAACGTTCTCATGCCAAAGGATAGCCACACCTTCGCGAACATCGTCTGCGCCGTAGCAGTTTACTTTCGCACGCGGACCATCGCTGTAAGCTTTCTTGCGAACGATCTTCAACTCGCCCGTGAAATAGTCGAACTCAGTCTGTACGTATGTAAATCCGTTGATACGGCTGATGATCATAGCGGCGTCTTTGCCCAGACCGTTCAGGATGCAACGAAGCGGGTTCTTACGAACTTTGTTCGCCATCTCTGCGATCTTGATAGCACCTTCAGCGGCTGCGAAACTCTCGTGGCCTGCTAAGAAAGCAAAGCATTGGGTCTCTTCGCGCAACAGACGGGCTGCCAAGTTTCCGTGACCGATACCTACTTTGCGGTCGTCAGCTACAGAACCCGGGATACAGAATGACTGCAGACCGATACCGATAGCCTCGGCTGCGTCAGCAGCGTTCTTGCAACCGCGTTTCAACGCGATAGCTGTACCTACTACATATGCCCATTTAGCATTCTCAAAACATATACGCTGGGTCTCCTCGCACGTCAAATACGGATCGAGGCCATATTGCTCGCAAATCTGATTTGCCTCCTCGATGGAAGCGATTCCGTTCGCGTTCAAAGCGGCGAGAATCTGTTTCTCGCGGCGGTCTTGCGACTCAAATTTTACTTCACGAATCATAACGTCTCCTCCTTAGTTTTTGCGTGGATCAATCGATTTAACTGCACCTTGCTCTTTGGTCGTGCGGCCATAAGTGCCGGTAACGCTCTTCAGAGCCTCCTCTGCCGGAACGCCTTTCTTTACAGCGTCCATGAATTTGCCCATATGAACATATTCATATCCGCAAACCTCGTTATCTTCATCCAGGAACTCCTTGGTGATATAACCTTCGGTTAACTGCAGGTAACGAACGCCTTTGGCCTTGGTCGAATACAACGTACCGCATTGGCTAACAAGACCTTTACCGAGGTCTTCCAAACCTGCGCCGATAGTCAGACCGCCTTCTGAGAACGCACTCTGCGTACGACCGTAAACGATCTGCAGGAAGAGCTCACGCATAGCCGTGTTGATAGCGTCGCAAACAAGGTCGGTGTTCAGAGCCTCAAGAATCGTCTTGCCCGGCAGAATCTCTGCAGCCATTGCAGCCGAGTGAGTCATGCCCGAACAACCGATAGTCTCAACGAGTGCCTCTTCAATAATACCGTCTTTTACATTCAAGCTGAGTTTGCAGCAACCCTGTTGAGGTGCACACCAGCCGATTCCGTGCGTCATACCTGAGATGTCTTTTATCTCGGTGGCTTTTACCCATTTGCCCTCTTCGGGGATTGGAGCTGGACCGTGTTTCGGACCCTTTGCCACTACGCACATTTCTTGTACTTCTTTCGAGTAAATCATGTGGATTTTAATTAGTTATTTGTTATGTTAAAATTGGTTTGTTATTCTTTATATATCGGTATCCTTTTCTTCCGGAATACCTGCTTACATCTTTTGCGACTGCAAAAGTACTACTTTTTTTTGACATATGCAAGAGTTAGGACTATTTTTTGCAAAAATAGTGTACTTTATTGGTTATTTGTTCTCTTCTTGTTTCTTCTCTTCCGCTTGTTGTGGGTTCGGGGATAGGCGGTTTACCCCTTCGCTGTCCTCTTTATACGAAACATTCGGTATTATATACTATGTATATAATACTAACGAAAATAAATGCTAAAATTAGTGCGTGATAAGTGCGTGATAAGTGCGCTATTAGTGCGCGATAAGTGCGTTATTCTCGGTGTCAAGTAACTCCTTTTTACTCCCAAGGTAATAACAGCGGTTCTGTTTGTGCCTCATCGCTATAGATGGCGCGAATGGTCTGGCAAACACCCCGCGGATTGCGCAATAATGGTCTGGTTGAGTAGAAACATTCGCCTGTTATCTCGGGAATAGTACGGTTGAGTTGCATTTGTCGTTCTATCTCATTACCCATGCCCCAAGGATTGGATTTTGAGCTTTCGACTTTCGACTTTCGACTTTCGACTAACCTGTATGGCGCCATGCCGATATATAACTTGCATTTTGTCCCGCGAACTTCGTTCGCCCACCAATGGGCCAAAACCTCATAGTCCGCAGCCTTTTTGCCGATTTCCCAATATAACTGCGGTAGCACATAGTCAATCCAGCCTTCTTTTATCCAAAGCCGTATATCCGCATAAAGGTCATCATAGTTTGTGATGCCTGCTGTCGTCGCGCTTCCCGTACTGTCAACAGATGCATTTCTCCAAACGCCGAAAGGCGAAATACCGAACGCTACATTCGGCTTGCATTCATGGATCGTTTCGCTAATCTCTTGAATGGCTAAATTGACATTATCTCTCCGCCAATCGGCTATGTTTTCAAAACCGCGCGAATGATTCTTAAATGTCTCATTATCAGGAATTTGCAACTTGCCTGCAGGGTAGGGATAGAAGTAATCGTCCATATGAATTGCCTGCACGTCATATCGCTCCAAAATATCTTGAACAATACCGCAAATCCATGCCCGGGTTATCGGCAATCCCGGGTCAAAATACCATTGTTTGTTATACTGCCAAAACCACTCCGGATGACGACGGAAAACATGCTCTTCCGCCAAGCTTGAAATATTCGTTGTGGCCAGATTGACGCGATACGGATTAAGCCATACATGCACTTCCATTTTCCGCTCATGGGCTTGCTCGATCGTCCAGGCTAACGGATCCCATGGCTCTTGTTCATTCCAGGAACCTTGTTTCCCGGTTAACCATTGGCTGACTGGCTCTAAATCGCTGATATACAGTGCATCTGCTGTCGGACGAACCTGCAGGATTATAGCATTCAATCCCAGACTTTGTAGCGAATCCAACAGCCAAATCATTTCGTTTTGCTGCTTTTCCGTATTCCCCACAGCCTCTTTGGATGGCCAATCAATATTCGCCACCGTTGCTATCCATGCCCCGCGAAATCCTATCTCTGCATAAGCAGATACCGCCACAAAAAGCAATAATATGAATGTTATCCGCTTCAATTTATCACTCCATTCTCAACATGGAAAATCTTTGCATTCTCATTCGGTTTCAGGATTTCCGTCAAATGTTGCCGATCCGTATCGGTAATGAAAATCTGCCCGAACTCATCGCCTTGTACCATTTCCACAATTCGTTCCACCCGCTCGCTATCCAATCGGTCAAAAATATCATCCAGCAACAGAATCGGCTTCCCGCTTTGAGCGAAGCGGTCTTTCGACTTTTGACTTTCTTCTTTGGATAAGTACAAAGCCTGTGCCAGTTTCATCGCCAGAACAAACGTCCGTTGCTGGCCTTGCGAACCGACTTGCTTAAGCGGCCATTCGCTCAGACGCATGTCCAAATCATCTTTATGAATACCTTGGCTCGTCCAGCCTAATATCAAATCCCGTTGTCTTGTCCTAACAAATGCTTCGCGTAATTCACGGTCTTGCAACTGACTCACATACCGCAAAACCGGTACTTCCGGATTATCAAGATTCTCCGGATTCTCTAGTCCGCTAATTCGCTGGTAAACCCGCTCAAAGAAGGGCTTAAAATCTTCAAAAAATTCCGTTCTTGCCTTAAAAATATACTCTGCAGGCTCAATCATTTGCTCTTCCAAAACCGCCAGCAAATCATCGGGTGGAAATCCTGCATCGGCATATTGTTTGAGTAAGGCATTTCGCTGTTTGAGTAGCGCGTTGTATTTTGTCAGACAATCCAGATAATGCCGGTCTAACTGACAAATCACAACATCCATAAACCGCCGCCGTTCATCCGAACCTTCGTCGATCAACTGCTGGTCGCTTGGACTAATCATCACCAGCGGAATCAAACCGATGTGATCAATCAGTCGCGGATAGTCTTTCTTGTCGCGCCTGAACTGCTTTTTCTGTCCTCTCTTTATTCCGCAAGAAATAGTCATCTGTTCCACTAACCCGCTAATCCGCTCATCCCCTAATCCGGAATAAACGCCTTGAACGAAGGCCATCTCTTCCCCATGCGTGATATTCAAACTATCCTGACTCGTAAACGCCGATTTGGCAAAACTAAGCAGATAGATGGCATCTAAAACATTCGTTTTGCCTTGACCGTTCAATCCCACAAAGCAGTTAAGTTTGGGAGCAAACTCCAAACTCGCCTCACGTATATTCCGATAGTTTAATATATTCAGCTCCTGTAATACCATTTTGCCTGTTTACGCGTATGCCTCTACATCTTCTTTCGTAATCTTGTTCCCTGCCAAAATGATTAGTCGCTCAATCACATTCCGCAACTGGCGGATATTTCCCGTCCATTCTTTGCTTTGCAAAGCCTTTATCGCCGCGGAGTCAAAAGTCTTGGCGGCAATACCTTGTTCGTTGCATATCTGGTTCGAAAAATATTCCACAAGTAACGGAATATCTTCCACGCGTTCATTCAGCGCCGGAACGGCAATAGGAATGACGTTCAAACGATGGAACAGATCTTCGCGGAAATTACCTTTTTCTATCTCTTTCGCCAAATCCTTGTTCGTCGCCGCCAAAACACGCACATTCACTTTTATCGCCTTGTCCGAACCCACACGCGTTATCTCATTCTCTTGCAGAGCACGAAGTACTTTTGTCTGGGCAGCCTGACTCATATCGCCTATTTCATCCAAAAACAACGTACCGCCGTCGGCTTGCTCAAACTTACCGGCACGATCTTTCACAGCGCCGGTAAACGAACCTTTCATATGGCCGAAAAGTTCACTTTCTATCAATTCCGAAGGAATGGCAGCACAGTTCACTTCCACCATCGGACCGTTTGCGCGAGCCGATTGTTCGTGAATCAGATGAGCCACTACTTCTTTTCCCGTTCCGTTGGGACCGGTTATCAGAACGCGAGCTTCGGTCGGCGCCACCTTATTTATAATTTCGCGTACGCGTGAAATGGCAGCCGATTCTCCTACCATCTGTAATCCTTTTGCCGCTACTTTCTTGCGTAATTGCTTCGTCTCTTGTTTCAGACTCTTGCTTTCTAAGGCATTCTTTGTCGTTATCAGAATACGATTCAGATCCAGCGGTTTCAGCAAGAAATCATACGCACCCATCTTCAACGCTTGCACAGCCGTTTCTACATCGCCATGACCCGTAATCAGCACAACCTGTGCTTCAGCGCTCTCAAAAGAGTCCGTGCTTTCGACTTTTGACTTTCGACTTTCGACTAAGTGTTCTAACAACTCCATGCCATCCATCTCCGGCATCTTGATGTCTGAGAAAATCAAATCATATGATTTGGCTTGCGCCATTTCCAGACCTTGCTTGCCGTTTTCGGCAACATCTACTTCATAACCTTCATCGGTCAATATCTCACGGAGCGTATTACGGATACCGCGCTCATCGTCTATAAGCAATAATTTTGCCATAAAATTATCAGTTCCTCTAAAAAACGCTGCAAAGTTACAAAAAAATTTGCACATATCAAAATATTTTCGTAATTTTGCGCCAGAATTGCAAACTAATCATTTAATCAACTAAAATTCTTATTATCATGAAGAAATTTTTCGCATTTGTGACAGTTGCTTTAATGTCCATCTCGATGTTCGCGGAAAACATTACTGTTGCACAAGCCATCGAAATCGGTAAAAAACTGGCAGCTAAGGCAGAAACAGCGGAGGAGTATACCGTGGAAGGATATGTTGGAAAGGCGTATACTTTCAATTCTACCTTAAAAACACAAACATTCTACATGACCGATGACGCAAATGCTGATCCTGAAGCCAATTTCGACTTCCAGGCTTATTTGTGTAAATTGGACAAAGCCGTAACTACAGGCACCAAAGTTACCGTTACTGGTAAAATCTCAAACCATATTTCTGCGAAAGGTGGCCAAACCATTCGTATCAAAAGCGGTAAAGGTGCTACGGATGGCGGAGAAACGCCTCCTGTGCCCATCGGAGATGCTTTGACCGTGGCGCAAGCTATGGCAATCGCAGGAGCTTTGGCACAAGGCGCTGCTACTACCGAGGAATACGAAGTTGTTGGATATGTAACCGGTTATGCCGGCAAAAACGAAGATGGCGGTTGGGCACAATATGGCAACCAAAACTTCTGGATTGTGGATGACAAATCCGGTACGGCTACTTCGACGGCGGATGGCGCACTTCAGGTTTACCAAGGTAAAGCTGAGGAAAAAGTGCTCATCGGAGACCGCATTAAAGTAAAAGCTACGCTTTCTAACTATAACGGCACGCTTGAGACATCCAAAGGTGGTGTCGTAACGTTTGTTGAGAAAGTGCCTCGTGGTGATGAACCTCCTACGCCGGTGGATTCTGCAGATGTTACTTTCCTGCCTGCTGATTTCGAGGGACAAGGACAAGCAGCTACGCTGGAAACACCGGGTGGTTCGGTAACGCAGACCAAAAATGGTGTGACAGTTTCTGCTGATAACGCATATGGCCATAATCTGGCACTCCGCGTATATAAAGGCGCTAACTTGTCCATCGTTTCCGAAACGGAGCAAATAGGTAGAATTGTCTTCCAATTCTATAGCACATATACCGGCAATCTCGACACAGAAGTCGTTGTGAATGCTAAAGAATGGACTGTCACTTTAGGCTCGCAAGCTCGTATCGAAAAACTGCAGATTTACTTCGGAACGGCAGAAGAAAAACCGAAACCTGAAGTAGAAGCAATCTCTGTCGCTGAGGCTATGGCCATCGGCGAAGCGATTGATGGAAGCGGCAAGACTTCTGAGAAATATTCTGTAAGAGGTTATGTTGCCAGCGCAAAAGGTTTTGGTGAGAAATATGAAGGCGCACAGACATTCTATATGTCTGATGATCCGACCGCAACACGTGGCGATTTCACGGCTTACAACTGCAAAGTGGAAGCTCCGGGTGTTGGCGTTGGAGACTTGGTTGTCGTTACTGGCCTGATTCAGAAGTACGTTTACGACAGCGGAGATTATGTTATCGAAATCACCAGCGGAGATGTTACCATCGAGTCGAAACAGGCAATTGAGAACGTAGTTCTCACAGAGCAAGCGCAGAAAGTGCTGATCGATGGTGTGATCTACATCGTTCGCGATGGCAAGATGTTTAACTTACAAGGCGCACAAGTGCATTAAATAAGCGACATTTTTTCGAAACGATTCGAAAGAAAAAGGGAAGTTTTGGCTTCCCTTTTTTCATGCCTAAAAATGTTCAATATTTCCTCTCTTGATTTGCTAATTCGAAAATCGCTAATTCGCTAATCGTTAATTGGTATTATGTCGGGGTTTAAAAACATTGCTAGCCCATTCTCCCATTCATCCCTTTTGGATATAAAAAATTTTTTTATGTTTATTGCTGACGCTAAGTAATTAGTTCTTTTGAAGGTGAGGTGTAGCCGCAAGGGCTACCGTAAAGTTTACTTTTAAGGGAGCATCTGGCGGATCCAACTCGTTGCCCCTATGGCGATTACTTTGCGGAAGGGTTTATCTATGTTTTTTTTACTTTTTTAACTATAATAAAAAGACAAAAAACGTGTACAAAATGTTCAATTTTTCTTCCTTAAAATGCCCAAAATTCCCAAAATCAATAAAAATATAAAAATTTTTATTATTTACTTGTGTATTTGAAAAAAAAGTAGTATCTTTGCACGCTTTTTATGAGTTAATATTGATGTTACAACCTGTAAGTGCTTTTGAAAAACACTAAATACATATTTCTTCTGTTTGGCCTAACCGCCACGCTCTTCTCCTGGGCAGTTGATGCCAGTTATTATTCCTCGTTGAATGGAAAGAAGGACAGCGAACTCCGTTCCGCTTTAACGCAATTATTATATAATAAGCATACTTTGTTCTCTAAGTATGACTGGAATTTCCCCATGGATTTGGATGACAGTGGTAATGTGATAGATATTTATACTACGGGTTGTGGTTTTACGAATTCGTCGGCTCATACCTACAAATGTTGTTGTGATGGGTTGAACCGTGAACATGTGGTCTGTCAATCAACTTTTGATCCGGATGACCAAGCACAAGATAAACGCCCTCAGTTTTCTGACCGTCATCATTTATACCTTGTGGATGGGATGTCTAATACGCACCGTAACAATCATGCCTTCGGCGAATGTACAAGTGGGGCGCATGGCTCTTGCAAGACTGCAAGTACTGTAATACCATCTGAAGGAACATCCACTTGCTCAAACCATGAATTGGGAAAATTAGGGGCGATAACTAGGTTTGCCGATTTGTACGAATCTACAGATCAGGTATACGAACCTGCGGATGAGTATAAGGGCGATATTGCGCGTGCTATCCTGTACATGGTAGTGCGTTATGCAGAATCAACATACTGCCGTTTGCCGGATAATGCTGCATATTGTACTTCCAGCGGAGGTGGATCTATAGCTAGTTCGCACGCTTTAAAAACAGCTAATGCATATCCAGTAACTACTTGGAAAAATTCCTCCACACAAAATGATGTTGGACAAATGTTCAGTACTAGTCTTAGTACAAACTATGGTCTCTCTGCTTATGGTAAGGCCATTTTGCTTGCATGGCATCGAGAAGATCCTGTGTCTCAACAAGAAATACGGCGTAATGGATTAGTGGAGGCAGATCAAGGCAACCGTAACCCGTTTGTGGACTATCCTTGCTTGGTGGAGTATTTGTGGGGTGATTATACAGGACAAAACTTTAGTACTTCTGTGGCTGCGGGTTCTTTCCAGACAGACATCTTTGTTGTAGGCTCAAGTAATGGGTGTTCTTGCTCTACAGATCCAATGATTACGAGACCGACGGGAACAATTGATTTTGGGTCAACCAATACCAGTGTTCCTCTTTCACAGACTATAACCGTTCAAGGAATCCATCTTGAGAGTGATAATTTGACCTTGACTTTGAGCGGAACAAATAGCAGTATGTATAGCCTTAGCAAAACAAGCTTAACGAAAGCACAAGCAGAAGCCGGTTATGATATAACAATTACTTACACGCCGACTGCAAATGGCACTCATACTGCTACGTTGAAGATTTATGGTTGCGGTATTGCGCAATCATCAGCACATACTGTCACGCTTACAGGTACATGCGCAACGCGCCATACGATAATATGGTCGGCTAATGGCAGTACATATCATACTAATACGGTTGCTAATAATAATCGTCCTGATATTCCGGGATCACCTGATGATTGTAGTGCTACACGCGTCTTCATGGGATGGACAGCACAAAGTAACTATGAGAGTGCTTCTGCTGCACCGAATGACTTGTTTACCACAACTGCACCGGTTGTAACTCAAGACAAGACTTTCTATGCCGTTTTTGCAACAGCAACTATAAGTGGCAGCTCCACTGACTACGAATTATTCTCTAGTGGGATTGAAGAAGGCGATTATATTATTATGGCTAATAATTATGCGATGAAAGCTTCAGTTGCCAACGGACGCCTTCAATATGCAGATGTAACTCCAACTAATAACATTATTAGCAATCCTGATGCAAACATTATTTGGCATATCGCTCCAAATGATAATAAATGGACCATATATAATCAATCTGTAGGCAAGTATGCTGCTAGTACAGGTGTTGCCAACAAGGCACAACTTGTTACAAATGTGGATGATAAAGCACTCTGGACGGTTGGCAGTCCTTCTTCGAACACATATGAGATTGTTAATAAATATAATGCGGATAGTGCAGTTAATGCTAATCTTCATAATAACGGAACATATGGTTTCGCGTGCTATTCGTCTACTTACGGTACGACACCTTATCTCTACAAAAAGACTGAAAACATCGTATATTCACAATATTCCGTAAATTGCTCCTCCGCAGCAAACGTAACAATTACCTTCCATGCTAATGATGGTACGAACTCTACAACAACCCAGTCTATACCCAAAAATGTGAATATCGCATTAGTGGATAATTCGTTCGCTTATGCACATCATGCGTTTGTGGAATGGAATACGCAGGCAAATGGAGGTGGAACTTCTTATGCTAATGGCGCAACTGTAAACATAGATGGTAATCTTGACCTGTATGCTATTTGGTCTGAAGATCCAAAATACACCGTCACTTTCAAGAATAACGGTGCAACCTACGCTACTTATACCAACTACGCAGGCGAGACAATCACAGGAATCGAAACTCCGTCCCTGACTAATTGCGATGATTATACATTTGAAGGATGGAGCACTTCTACTTATGGTTTGACAAATACCGCAACTCCTACACTTGTCTCAGCAACTACTGTTCCTGCGTCAAACACTACTTATCACGCGGTATATTCCTACTCTCAAACTTCGGGTAGCGGCGGAAGCGCATCGTTGACACAACTTGGATCATCCAGTACTTTTGCGGCAGGTGACCAAATTGTTATCGTGGCGAAAGGTTTTACATACGCCCTCTATCAAGAGACCACAAATAGTTCATATGTTAAGAACTGGGACTTTGAGAATAGTGCTGCAACTGTAAGTGCAGATGATAAGAACTATGTAACGCTTTCCGTTGCAACGAACAACAACTGGTATTTAGGAGATGCTACAAATGGCTATTTGTACACTAGCGGTAGTAATAACCTGGCATGTTCTACTACAAACAAAACAGAATGGACGATTGCTTGGAATTCTACAGAGAGCGCATTTACGATTGCTGGAAATAGTCGGTATCTGTCTTGTAGAACAGATCTTACTTCTAGCAATGCTAACTTATACCGTATGGGCGGTACAGGAACTACTACAGGAACAGCGTTCTTCAATCTTTACAAATACGTTGCTGCATCAAGTTCTGGTTCCACAACATACCATACTACTTCGCCTGATTGCACTACATGTACGGCAACGATAACAATAAAATCAAGCGATAATACGAAAGGTACTGTGAGTTTCGAATAATAACATTCGCATCTCGTTCGCATCCCGTACATGACCGAAGGATGACAAAATGAAGAAAATATATAACACAATGAATAAAAAATTTACTTTAATAACGAACATGACGCGCCTCCTCGCGCTCATCTTCCTCTTCTCGCTCTCCATTCAATCCTGGGCGGTAAGTTCGTCGGACTATAGCAGTCTGAATGGAAAGAGCGGTTCTACACTATGGGATGCAGTGCATTCTAGAGCGAAATCTGGCTATTCTACTCTTTCTTATGCCGGACTTTGGACGGCATATAAAACGACCGATGTTTATCCTACTGGTCATGCAAATGCCGGTAAGATCTGGGATATGTACGGAGGATGTTCTTTTACTTATTCCTCTGACCAATGTGGATCTTATTCTGGTGAATGTTCTTGCTATAACCGAGAGCACTCCATTCCAAAATCATGGTTTGGCGGCTCAGAAGGCAGCAACTCTCCAGGAACGGATATATTCCATGTGGTACCGACAGATGGTAAGGTGAATGGTATGCGTAGCAACTACGCTTTTGGTGAAGTAAACTCTGCTACATATTCTTATAATGGCAGTAAATTGGGATCCGCTAAATCAATTACTATTGAGAATACGATGCTTGGAACTAGTGTAACCAAAAGTTGCAGTTCTTCTCCAGTATTTGAACCAATTGATGAATATAAAGGAGATTTTGCTCGTGGATATTTAGGAACCCTCCTTAGATGGAATAGCGATTATCAAGCGTTTACTTCAGGAGATGGTTCTTCTATCTTTAGTGGCACTTATACCGAAGCAGGACATTGGGGCTTGACGGAATATGGTATTGCTTTACTTCTCAAATGGCACCGCCAGGATCCTGTTTCTCAAAAAGAGATTGACCGTAATAATGGTATTG
The DNA here is from genome assembly GCA_017557345.1 of Paludibacteraceae bacterium. Lineage (GTDB taxonomy): Bacteria > Bacteroidota > Bacteroidia > Bacteroidales > Paludibacteraceae > Colicola. The sequence continues at coordinate 38,887 of JAFYZR010000008.1, forward strand.
AAAGCACGCAAGGAAACCGTAACCCATTCATTGATTATCCTATCTTGGCTGAGTATATCTGGGGTAAATATGCCGGCAACTCATTCAATACGAGTAATGCGGTTGGTTCTTTTGAATCGGCTTTCACTCCTGGAGTAAGCGATGGAGATAAAAGTAGTACAACTCCAACACTTGCCGTTTCTGCTACTTCCATCACAATGGATCCGGTGGCCGTTAATGGAACGAGTACCGCAACCTTTACCGTTACCGGAGCTAACTTGACAAGTACTATTTCTATCAGTGTCAGTGGCTCTTATTATTCTGTTAGTCCAACAACTATTACCGCAGCTAATGCTAATAAGACAAACACCATAACCGTTACTTATCATCCAACAGCAACAGGTACGCATAATGGAACAATAACCATTTCAAGTTCTGGAGCTACCAGCAAATCTGTTTCTGTTTCCGGTACTTGTACAACGGTTTATACGGCTACATGGCTGGCAAATGGTTCTAACTTCCATTCCAATACTGCCGCCAGCGGTACTTCTCCGTCTATGCCAAGCGATACTCCGGATGATTGTAGCGGAGGAAAGGTCTTCGTAGGCTGGACTGCTCAAAATAGTGTGAATGGTGACGCGCCAAGCGATCTGTTCACTTCTTCTGCTCCTGCTATCACAGCCAACACCACCTTCCGTGCCGTTTATGCTACTGCTACAACGGTAAGTGGTGGCGGAACCGTTAATGATACTATTAACAACGCTAAAACTACTTCTTCCTTGGGAGGAACTGCAACAAGTACATGGGTAAGTGAATTTACAATAACCGGTAATACTGGCGCAAAATATACTATTCGTAGTATGGGTATTAACGGAGCTACTGATTACGCAATGCAGTGGAATGCTAATGGTTACCTCTATTGCTCACAATTACCTACAAATGGCGGTAAACTAAAGAGCGTAACGGTTACAGCTAAAGCAACTAAAAATGTAACTATATACGGCAATTCTACTGCATACACGGCAAAAGCAACGGCAACAAGTTGTGGTACCCTGTCTGCCTCTACAAGTGGAGCAACTTACACCTTCGATACAGATTATTACGGAATTGGTGTTAACGGAGCTGCATCATCTACGCAGATTGTTTCTATCATAATTTCCTATGATGGTGGTTCTTCTACAACTTACTCCGATTACAGTACATCGTGTTCTTCTTCCTCTTGCACCCCTGTTGCTGCAACAGCAAGTTTTGCAAGTTCTTCCAAGACAGCAACCTGCGGCGGTTCGGTAAGTAATACCTTTACTACCAACTCTGATGCTACACCAACCTTCACCAGTAGCAATACTTCCGTAGCAACGGTTGATAATTCTGGCGCAGTAACAGTCGTTGGACAAGGTTCAACTACTATTACCGGTTCTGTCGCAGCAACAACTTGCTTCACTGGCGGAGCTTCAGCTTCATATACACTTACCGTAAATCGTACAACGACAACAGCTACCTTTAATTCGCCGACTACAACGTTGAACAAAGGCGCATCGGCAACGAATGTAGTAACCACTAATTCAGATGCTACGGTAACATATACGAGCAGTAATCCTTCAGTAGCAACAGTAAATAGCAATGGTAAGGTAACAGCAGTTGGAGCAGGAACTACGACCATTACAGCTACTATTCCGCAAAATAGTTGCTATACCTCAAAAACAGCAACATATACGCTTACCGTTTATGATTTCCAGGCTACTGCTGCTACGAATGTAACAAGTAGTTCCTTTACTGCCAACTGGACATCTGCTGGTGCAAACTCCTATTCGCTCGATGTCTACTACGGAACCATTTCTTCTACTACTGAAAATAGAGACACTACATGGGTTAGTGAGTCTTTTGATAGTAATCAAGGGGACTTTACTATCGAAAATGTTAGCATAGGTGGTTTGTCTTATGTATGGAGTCGAAAAACATATAACAACAATGGTTATATGAATGGCTCGGCATATGTTTCCAATACCAATAATGCCGCGGAAAGTTGGTTGCTTTCTCCGGAAATTGATTTGACGAATGCAACCTCTGTGACGGTAAGTTTCGAAGGTGCAGCAAAGTACCAAAACGGTACACTCAGCGATGAAATTACGTTATGGATTGCAGAAGAGCCGAGTAGTACTTTCAATAGTTCCGAATGGACACAAATCACTATTCCGACATATCCAACAACCGGATCTTGGACTTTTGTCTCAACGGGTAATATAGACATAACCGCATATAAAGATAAAAAGATTAAATTGGCTGTGAAATATCTTTCAACTTCATCAGCAGCAGATACATATGAGTTGGATAATTTCTTAGTCACTGGTAAATATAACAAAATAACAAATACTTCTAGTATCACGCATGTAACAGGCTATCCGAAATCTGTAACCGGCACAAGTGCTTCTGTAACGGGTTTGAATGCCTCTACTACATATTACTATACTGTAACGCCTAACGGTGGTAGTGAATCGAATGTAATTGAAGTAACTACTTCCGAAGAGGCTTGTTCAGCAACTCTAACCGTTCAATACGAAGATACACAAGGAACGGGAGCAATCCAATAAAATTGACAAAACAATCAAACAAACTAACATATTTATTAACAAATCAAACCAAAATTTATTAGTATGAGAAAATTCTTTACTTTGGTTCTGGCTACAGTAGCCGCAACCACATTGGCTTCCGCCGCAGTTCAACAAACATCCGCTTCAGTTGATTGCGGTACAAGTAAAACAATCGTTGCAACTCCTGCAACAGGTTATCATTTCGTTCGTTGGGAAAAAGATGGTGTTGCCATTCAGGGCGATGCAACTCTTACTGTTACAAACATCACTGCTGATGCTACTTATGAGGCAATTTTTGCTGCTAACACGAACACACAGTACACAGTAAAACACTGGCTACAGGACATTTTGAATGACAACTATATTGGTTATCCTACTACTCCTGATGATACCGAAACCTTAGAAGGTACTACCGGTACCGCTACCGCTGCTGAGGCTAAAACTA
>JAFYZR010000073.1 GCA_017557345.1 Paludibacteraceae bacterium
CTCATTGAATGGCAGCAGGAATGGATTTGTATTTGCCTCACGACCGATTGATGTGGGCTGGCCATGACCGGGAATGACGTCGGTGTCATCGGGCAGAAGCATCACCTTGCCAAGGAGGGAGCGCATGATTGCATCATAGTCTCCACCTACCAGATCGGTTCTTCCTATGGCGCCGGCAAAAAGTGTATCACCGCTTACCAGAAGGCTGTTCTCCTCTGAATAGTAGCAAACGCAGCCGGGAGTGTGACCGGGAGTGCGTATGACTTTCCATGCAACTCCACCGATGGTTATTTCTTCAGGCAAGTCAAGCGTTGGGAAGTCAACCTTCAAGTTCTTGAATGTGGGCATCCCGTTGAACAAAGATGCTCCGCGGGCAAGGATTTCCTTATCATCGGCACACATGTACACGGGAACATTGAAATACTCCAGTAAAGCGGATACTCCCCAGACGTGGTCAAAGTGACCGTGAGTGAGGAGAATTGCTTCTGGAGTAATTCCATTGCTTTCCATAAACTCCACCAATTCATTTACTCCATCCTGGGAAGACATGCCCGGATCAAAGACAGCACACTTTGCGCTGCCTTTTTCCCAACATACCACACAGTTTGTTCCAAGCACGTTGAATTGAAATATCCTTGTCTTAAGCATATGCTGGTTTATTGTCATGCAAATTTAATAAAGAATTGTGTATATTTGCGCATGATCATTTCTCTTACGGGATTTATGGGTAGCGGTAAGACTACCGTTGGGCACATTGTGGCGGATGCGCTTGGGTGCCCGTTCTTTGATTTGGACGATATCGTGGTCAAAAAGGCAGGAAAAGATATCCCGGCAATCTTTGTAGAGGATGGTGAACTTGCCTTCCGTGTACTTGAAGCAGATTGCTTGAAGTCTTTCATAAAGAAGTACGCCCAGTCCACCACGGTTCTGGCCCTTGGTGGTGGCACGCTGCAAAACGCCTCATCGGCCAAACTGATAAAGGAAAAGACCTTTTGCATTTATTTGCAAGCCTCAACGGAGGCTTTGAAACAACGTCTTTCCAACTCTACCGGCCGCCCTCTGGCCTACGGTGACTGGCAGCAACTCCTGGAAAAGCGCTTGGCTACCTATGAATCCACCGCCGTAATAACACTTGACACGGACGGCCTCTCTCCGGAACAAATTGCCGATGAAATCATCATAGACTGTTTGTAATCCCCAGCACATCTTTTACTCCCCGAAGCCACCATGCGTGCAATTCAAGTTATTTTTGCTCGCGAGATGGCATGGATGAGCCACTACGCGTGCATTTAGGGTTATTTTTGCGCGCGCGGAGGCTGTTTATCTGACGGAACGCATATTACTATAGTCTTTGGCGCGAAGAAACTGACGGATCAACTTCTCCGATACATTCAAAGCGCTGGAGATGAGTGTTTCGGACATGTTGTATTTATTTGTAAGGATATTGGCAAATTGTCCCTTTTCGTCATTGGACAACTTGTCAAACTTGCGGCCGGAATAATAATCTCTCAGGATTGTCCTTACTATCTCTTCTGCTTCTTCTATTGTATATTCTACGCTTTCTTCCAAGGATCTGGCCACTTTCACAAACGCTTCATAATCCTTTACTAGCCTGCTTTCATATTCTTTAGGGGTATGAAAAAGTCTGGAGAACAACGAGTCGTCTACAAAAGAAGATGGCAGTAATCCATATTCATTGTGAAACAACCAATGATCGGGGATAGGCTTTCTAGAGCAGGTAATACGATCCAGTTCCCGTCTCGAATAACTGTCGGCCCGTTTACCGGCAATCATTTTGTTAATAAATGAGAAATGCAAATAAGCTGACCCCCAAGGATAACCAGAAGGGACACATACTGCTTGCTCATAAGGGTTTCTGTCTACATATATGATATTATTCTTCATCTGTTGAGGGTCCTCAATCGCTGCCAGTTTGAACCAATAATCCTCGGGAAGAGGTTGACATCCGTCTTTGGTCAGTCGCGCCGATATCATCTTGCAGAAATAATCGAAGGCTCCTAGGCAGTCTACCCCAGTTCCACTCAGTATTATATGAATGTGATTAGGCATCAACGTGAAGGCGTAAATCTTCACGTCAAACAGAATAGTGAGCATGCCTATAACTGTCATTCCATAGGCATACTGTGAATTAGTGTGGAACAGGAAGCCGTCTTTCCACCCATCCGTGCTTAGATGATAGTACCCCTTTTTGAGTTGCCGATAATGCTCTCTTTCTTTTCTTCTCCTCATGGCTTTTTTGCACCAAACATAGATATTTAGTTCAATCAAAGCAAGGATCGTAAGAAAATAAGTGTGGTATCACATTATTTTGCATCATTTTTTTAATAATCCAAAAGTCTTTTGGATAGCGGAACGAATGTTTTGTATGGCAGTGTAAGGGGCTAAGGCGTTCTTAAGTGGTAGATCCCGGGGTGTTATTTCTATGATTTTGCTGAATCCGGCATGCCTCAAGGCATCACGGTCTTCTATTCTACCCGAAAGCAGGGTAACAGGAACGCCGCGGGAATGCTTCAAAACGGCAAAAGGCACTTTGCCCATAAGCGTCTGGGCATCGGACTTGCCTTCACCGGAGATGATGAGATCGGCATCCTTGACGGCCTCCTGGAAGCCGCAAAGCTGCATCACGCGCAAGGCTCCATTGGAAATCATGGCATTACCGTACGCCATCAGCGCCCCTCCCAATCCTCCTGCAGCACCCGCTCCCGGCATGTTTGCAACGTCAATACCGGTTTCTTCAAGTATGTTGTGAGCCAAATGCATCATCCTGTTTTCCAGCACTTCCACGTCATGTGCCGATGCTCCCTTTTGCGGGGCAAACAC
>JAFYZR010000074.1 GCA_017557345.1 Paludibacteraceae bacterium
AAAGGTTCAACTTTAAGGTGAAAAGAGGTCAAAAACTATGCTACAGAAGAAAATTTCAGAGATAATCCGTAATTTAAAACGCGTCCGGACTGAGGACGGACTTTCGATCAATGACATCGTAAGGATGTGCGAGGACAACGGTGAAGCAGTGTCCGAATCCACTGTCAAGAAAGTTTTTGCTGATGGCTCAGAAGCTCTTGGGTTCAACTACGAGAACACGTTAAAACCGATCATCCATGCACTGCTGGGCGACCACGAAGAGACCGCCGAGACGGAGATGATGATCAGCGTCGCAGAATTTAAGGCCGCCAAGATCGAAGATCTCAAAGCTCAGATGGCACGTATGGAAGACTCATATAAGCGCCGCATCGAGTTTTTAATGCAGCAGATCGAAATAAAGGACGCCCGGATCGATAAGCGAGATGAGATGATCTCGAAGCTGATCGACTCTATTATAAAGAAGACACTATGCCAGGGCGACAAGTGCCCGATGCATGGTATAACAGAAAAAGAAAGTGAGGAGTGATTATGAGTACCAGAGAAAAGATCATCGAACTGCTTGAGACTCATGAGCTGAGCGAAGAAACGATGAAAAAAATTTATGATTATGTTTGCTTTGTGATTGCAGAAGCAGAAAAAGCAAAGAGAAATGCGGAGTATATAGCAAAAATCGATAAGGCTGCAGCACAGTTTGAAGCAGGAAAAGGTCAGATTCATGAACTTATTGAAGTTGAAGACGATGATTTAAAGGAGTGATTTTATGAGTACAAGAGAATTTGCTATTGACTGCATAAATGCAATGTCAGATAGACAGGTGCTTGAATTTATTCGTGATCAGCTCGGTCTTGATGATATTCCTAATCAGGAAACACTTGAAGCGCTTGCTGAATTAAAGTATATGAAGGCTCACCCTGAAGAATATAAAAGATATGTAAGTTTTGATGCCGCAGTTGCAGATATAATGAGTGAAGACGATGACGATTAAATATAACGTAGTATTATCCACTAAGTTCAAAAAAGATTATAAGCGCTGCCAAAAATCCGGACTTAACATGACTGAATTAGCACAAGTGGTTCACTTTCTTGAATGCGGTGAAACACTTCCGGCTAAGTACAAAGACCACGCTTTAAAAGGTGATTTAGTCGGAACTCGTGAATGTCACATTCACCCTGACTGGCTTTTAATTTACGAAATAAATGAAGGCGATTTGATACTTACTCTTGTAAGAACCGGATCACACGCTCAGCTTTTTGGAATGTAAACAATAAAAAACACGCTGAATGTTCTTTACGTTCAGCGTGTTCTATAGTATAATAAAAAAGCACCGACGTCTGCTGCTCATTCGACGTCGGTGCTGTTAGGGAGATTATGTTGTTCGTCCGGAAAACATAAACCTATAGTTTATTTTAGCATAGCCTCCCGAAAAAATCAAGATAACAGAGGAATATGCTATGAAAAAAGGTGCAAACTGCAAAGTAGAATACAAAGCCACGATCGGGCGAGATATCAAAGGAAACCTGATCCGTAAGAGCTTCTACGGAAAATCCAAAAGAGAGGCCAAAGCGAAGGCTGATCAGTGGATCGTAGAGAACGCCATCAGTATTCAGAAAAAAGGGATGTCCGGATCTGCTCCGACGTTCCAGGGAGTCTCCGACAGCTATTATAAAGACAAACTAAAATTAGTCAGGGAAAACACTGCGAACAAGTATCTGATTGTCAGCAAGCTGTTTATTGAAAGATTTGGTACAAAGAAGATAGACCGAATCCGCAAGGATGATGTGACGGAATTCGTCGAAGATCTCACGGAAAAATACTCGCAGAATTATATCAAAACCATAATGGCGCATATGTCTGCCGTCTTCAACTATGCTATAGACTATGGATTTATTACAGTCAATCCGTGTCGTAACGTAAAATACAAGTCCAGACTCAAAGGAAGCGAACGTGAAGTTTACACCGAGGAAGAAGCCGAAATGATCATAGACTACAGCACCCAGAGCGCTGAAGGTCTGTCTGTAGATATCATGCTCAGCTACGGAACGACTATCTCTGAGACTCTTGGCATTCAGTACAGCGACATTGACTTTGATAATAAGCTGATCAACATCAGCCGCAGCGTCACTCTGACCAAAGGTAAAGTCAATGTTGACGAGCCGAAGAACGTCCACAGAAAGAGAACCATTGCAATATCAGACAGGACTATAGAACACATCAGACGTTTTTATGATCCTGATTTCAAATATCTGATCCACGACCCGAACAATGCTGCGAATCTCCCCTACAATCCGCAGACCTGGCGAAAGAAAATCTACGACAAATTTATGAATGCCATGCTGAAACACTTCGAGGATGAAGGGATAGTCATGAAGAAACTGAACCCACACGAGCTCAGACACAGCCGTGCGACCATCTGGGTCAACAATGACGTGAACTTATTCGCTATTGCCGAAGAGATGGGCTGGAGTGATTTGAGTATGCTCAGGAAGGTTTACGGACACCCGGACATCAACAAGCTCAGGAACATGCTAAAACTTTAAGCTGTTTTGTCGGAATTCTGTCGCAGTAAGTCTTAAAGCACGATTTTATTGGATTATAAGTATATTGAATTACTAATGGATAGTATTTGAATTTTATTATAATCCGCGTAGAATTACGCTTTTACGTGGTTTATACGTTTTCATAATTGAAGTAAATTGAGGTTGTTAGAAAAAAACTGTCGTATTTTTTGTCGTAATCCAGATCGCACGCAAAAAAAGTGTCGTAATTTTTTCATGAATTACGACACTTTTTTTCTGTGCTCTGTATATTATGAGACTTTAGAGATTTTATTCATGACCAAGTGCAGTGATGGCCTTCTTGATGGCATGCTCCGCTTCAGGTGAAACGTTGCCCATCATGTTTTCCATCTCACTGATCAGTTTATCCTTTGCTTCGTCGCGGCTATATCTGTTAGAATAGTCATCCGCATATCTACCCATGCTGTCACGACGTCTGCGACCACTTACTCCAGAATCGCGCTGTGTATAATAGTATCGTCTGCCGGACACACCGTCACGACTCTCGAATCCGCTCTGTTCCATAGCGTTTACTGTATCAATACATTTGATCGCATGACTGAGCTTGTCAATGTATTCAAGAGTCTGCTCATTGAGCTGCTTATCAGCAAACTTTTCAAGTTCGTCCATGAGGTTATCACGAAGCATCATAATCTTATGCATGGTTTACTCCTTTCTCAGAATACGCGTCTCACGCCAAGATAGCTGATTGTAAGATTTGCATTCTGCACGTCTATTGCCTGTGAGCTTGTGTTCCTTACGGAAATGCTCTCACAACCACACAGGCTTGGAACCGCCACAAAGATCTCGGCGCCAACATTCTGATAGTCACCGACAGCCGCCGGTGTAACTATCATCGTACTGCTGACATCCGGTTCACCGTCGATAGCGACAGTTAGCTGGATTGGTTCGACCGTACCATCATCAGCGATAGCAATGTTTGCATGGAAGGTCACGCTGTAAAGCGTTTCAAATAACCTTCTGCAGCCACATCCGCAGGAGCAGCCGTTTGAATTTGCATTGTTCGCTAACCGGAATATGCCGGATTCGTCTCTGTGGAAGATCAGGCCGCGGTTACAAGGTACCGGCGACTCCGTAAAGATCACCGGCGCATTTACTTCGACCGTCTGTACTGCATTAGCTGAGTATTCCGCTGGCATAACGCCACCTCCCGTTAAGCAACGATACCGCCGCTGCAGCCACATCCGCTATACGATGGCGTAAAAATCGGGCTGTTGCCGTAAACAGGCTGTGACGGAATCGGGCAGCTACGAAGCTCTGAAACGAGCTGATTTGCTGTTGTAGCCTGTGAAGCTCTCAGCTCTGCAGTCTGAGCGACCTGCGATGCCTGGAGATTTGCAAAGTTGAGCTGTGTTCTGAGAGCATCGTTCTCGCGTTTGTAATTGTCGAGTTCGAGCGCGCAGAGCTTGTCGAGGATTGCCTGTGTGTTTGCTGTGCTGTTCGCCCTTGTCGCACATGCCTCCTGCGCAAGTGTGAACTTAACATCCTGTGTTGCAGCACGATTGTCACAGCAGCACTGTGCCAGCTGAGTCTGTAATGCTGTCATGCCCTGAGTAGATGCTGTCTGTGCTGCAAAGCTTCTCTCTAAATCTGAGAGCTGGTTAGCATACATCTGCTGTGTGATCGCATTCTGTGCGTTGCTGATAGTTCCGTTCACGCCGTTTACGGCATTGTTTACACTGTTGAAACCGCCGCAAAGTGCCATCTGAATGTCACCAGTGCTTCCGCAAAGCTGAGTGCTAAGTCCGCTTATGCCGTCACGTACCGATGTAATGCTATCAGAAAGCTGTGCGTTCTGGAAGCCTGCGTTTACGTTCGCATTGATGCCGTTCTGTCCGTTCATAAGCCACGGGAAATCATAAGAGTTGCCGAAGCCGCCTCCTCCGAAGCCACCGAAACCGTTACCAAACATTCCAAAGATAAGGAACAGAATGATAAGTGATCCCCAGTCGCCGCCGAATCCTAAACCGCCGCCGTTTCCGTAGTAAGCCGGAACAGCTCCTGCGGATGGAGAAACGAGCATTGTTGTGTTCATTCCTTCTTCTCCAAGTGCCATATTAATTACTCCTTTTGTAGTGAATTTTATACTTTCCGTGCGCACGGGTTGTATACTGGTAAGGTGTTGCTGCGTCTAATAGTTCGTTAAAAAAAGAATTGTTTATTTTTTAAAATATGCTTGCATCATTTGCATAAACTGTGGGTTACACTGCAGTTGCTTCGCCTGAGCGGCTGCGTTATTGTACTGTTCCTGCGAGATTCCGCCTGAGTTCATCATATATTGAATCAGGCCTTGTGGCGACTGCAGTGCGCTCTGAGGAGGCACCTGCATTCCTTTCTGCTGGAAGAAAGCCGCT
>JAFYZR010000075.1 GCA_017557345.1 Paludibacteraceae bacterium
CCAGTTTTTGGATGTATAAAGTATGGGGACGGAACGTTAATTACGGTTTTAAAACCATCCTAAACTCGGCCTTAATCCATACTTAGATGTTAAATCGGGTGCAAAGATACAAAAAATATTTTAAATATACAACCTTTAAAACCAATTTTAACTATGGGACTTGTAACTTATGCGCCGGGTATTCAGTTTATCAAAGGAAGCCTGGCAAAACCAAAAAAGATTGACGGTCACAACCACGGTGACTACCTGATCGGCACGCACCGCGAGGCACCGACAACCAACCCGAATTGTACGCGTCTGTACATCCGTAAAGCAACGACCTATGAGCGCACGACCGCTCCGAACAGCAACGAGCTCTGGGCACGCACCCGTTTTGCAGCTGTAGCTGCTGCTGTCAAAGCACGTAAAGAGGACCTGATGAATGTGAATACCGACAAGCAGAACTTCCTCGCACAGAAAGATGATGCTAACGGCAAGAAGACCTTCAAGGCTTACCTCTGGAGCATCTGCGCCGCCGCTTACGACCAAGCGCATCCGCGCTCGTAAACGATTAGCGAGTTAGCGAGTTAGCGAATTAGTGATTAGCGATTTTCGAGTTAGCGAATTAGCGAGTTAGCGAATTAGGGAAAGAAAAAAGCGGCAGGAATGCCGCTCTTTTCTCTAATCGAATATCGAATATCGTTAATTCGTTCAACGGACACGTTGACCCATGATGGTGTAAACCATGCCATCGCGGATGATGTAGACTTGGCCATCACGGAGGATCTTATAAGCCGTGCCATTCTCATCAAAATCGGTATTGATGAATCCTGTCGGCAGATCCGGGATACGGATGATCTCTACCTCAACAAACATCTGCGGATTAGCAAAGATGAATCCAGCCGGGAGGTCAAGATCGTTGAACTCATACGAAGCGGTATTGCCAACGACGTCGACATTCCATCCGAAGCGATCGTTAGTGAGTGTAGCGACGATATTGTCTTCGCCATCAACAGCTGTCAGGATGATTTGGCTGAGTGCCTCGAGTGCTTCAGCAACGCCATCACTCTCATAAAGCGTAATCGATTCCTCGCTTGCCTTCGGCGTTACAACAACCGGCTCCATGTCTTTCTCGCTCGTAGACATACGCAGGCTCCAAGCAACATCCGTAAGGATGACTTCATTGAACGAGCATACCACGATGATATCGATGGAATCGGATGTCTCATTGACGATATATCCATTCTCATACGGATAGTTGATATGAATATCATCGATGGTCTTGAGCAGATCGGCTGAGTTAGCATCGTAGAACTGGATAGTAGCATCGATATCTCCACCGAACTCAACGAAGAGTGTATCTTCCGCACCAATACGAATCAAGCGTGCGAGTGCGTCATATGGGCTGTAATATTCATTATACGTTTGATAATTAGTGTGGAATCCATGCGAAGCATCCCTCAATACTTTGTTGTTATCGGCAAAGATACCGGCCTCAACATGCGGCAGATTCTCATTCTTTACTTCCGCAGCAGCATCCAGCAAGTCTGTGAACTCAATCACTTCTTCAACAGAGAACTCGTAAGTAATGGTGTCTTTTAAGAACCTTGACTTATTATACGCGGTAAACATCACGGTATCCATTTCGGTGTAATCACTCGTGAATCTCAATACAGCCCAGCCATCTTGATAGAGGTATCCCCAGGTTTCATCATATGCATGCTCATAATAATCACCAGTCTGAGCACCCGGTTTCATAAGCAAGATGGATGTATAATCGGTATTATCAGCGGCATTTCCAGCCAACTCGAGCGGATGCATCAGAATGCGGTATTTTTTGTCCTCCTCGAGCGCTACTTGATAAGCCTCGTAGTTACCGCCATAATCATAACCATAATAATGGAAGCCATCCTCAAGCGACCAAGTGCTTTGATACGGTTCATTCACGTTTATCTCGCCTTTGACAGGCAGATGGTCGTAATCCGGAGTCGCCCGGAAGATAATGCGGTACTTGATATCTTTGATCGCAGCATCTTCATAAACTGCGAAACAATAATGCGTGCCTTCGTCCGAGCCTTTAAGTTCCGATATGGAATAAGACGGATTTCCTGCCCAATACTCATCAATATACTTACCATTGACGCTTGCTGAATCCAGTTCCATATACAGGTTGTCTAATCCATTCGGATCAGTGCCAATGTATTCAATCGACCAGCTGATAGTTTTATCCTCCGTGAGAACAAATTCATATATCTTGCCTGGCCAATCCCACTCTTTGACATAATCTGCCTCTGTGATTGCATCCACGATGATGGTATCTGAAGTGAGGAGAATCGTATTAGTAGGCGTATTCGGATCTTCCAGTCTGAGCGTATAGGTATCCGTTTCTTTTCCACCATAGGTTGGCATCGTGTAGATAACAGCATAATATGTTGCTCCTGAATCCAGATCACAGTCATAGTAAGAGCCACTCGGCGGACCTGCGTTTATTACATTATAATTGTAATAGTTTACGCCTATCTCGTCTCTGAATACAATCCAATACATCGAGGAATTTCCCATCGCATTGGTATAGTTAGGCGAATTGAATGTAAGATGCATTGTAACATCCTTTTCCGGAGTGATGCGGAATGCCTTTGCCGGCACCATTTCTCCCGTGAATGGGAACGTCGTTTCGGTAGCATCGGTAAAGTCTCCAGCCTCCGTATAATCCAGGGTGACAGCCTTCGAAGGTATTTGATAAGGATTTTCACCCGAAGCTTCTCTTACGGTGAGTGTGAAGGAGTCGGTAGTATGACCTCCATAACCAGGCAATGCGCCGATGACGATATAGTAGGTAGTATCTTTCAGCAAGGTTATTGTAGATGCCGTACGCGGCATACCTGTTGTTATTATCTTATTCCAATCTTGCTCTATCGAATCTTTGAATACGTAATAATAATGTGAAGGTGTGTATGCTGAGTTATTCGCTTCCGGCGAGTCAAACAGCACCCACACATCGGTTGTGTCCGCTACAGTGATACGGAAAGCCTTTGCGTATGCAAAAGTGCCAAACCACGGCTCATCCCATATAACGGCATCGTCGAAAGTACCTGCTACGGTATCGTTCAACTGGATATCTACCGGTATTAACGGCTCTTCCTGTTGGTTGCGATCCATAATAGCCAATGTATAGGTATCGGTTATTTTACCATTATAACCCGGATTGCAGGCTACGATGAACGTATAGGTAGAGTCTTTTATCAATTCACCATTCCAGGGATAGTAGGACGGTGCTATCGTTATTTGTTCGTCATTCTGGAGTACAGCGTACCATACACCATAGGTTTGATTGGAAGTGGTCATTGAGAGGGATACTTGCATCGTATCTGTCGGTGTGAAGGTAAAGCCTTTGGCCGGTACTGTTTCTCCGAAATAGTCAGTATACCAGACATCCGCATCGGTAAAGTCACCAGCATCGAAGAAGTCCAAGGTAATTGGTTTCGGCTGCATCGTCTTAGATATTGTCACACTATAGTCACCGAAATCGAAAGCGTATACGCCAAAGTAGAATTTACCCTTCAGTCTTCTGCCGAAAGAAGCACTACCCATTTCAATCGTCTGTAACGGCGCACCGGGCAATGTATCCTGCGCTAATACCATACTGATATCGCTTATTGTTTCTGAAGTTACATTAAAGAAGACATCCGTCGAATCCTCTATCGTGAAGGAGTACATAATTATGCCGCCAATTTCATCGACGTATAGTCCTTTTATATTAATTAGCATCGCATCCTCCAGCACGTTTCCGGTGTGTGCATAGCTCAACGTGATCTCTTGAGCAAAGTCTGCCGGATTGGTCATTGACGTCGGAAGGGTTTCATATACGAATACATTCTGCCATCTCTGCGGAAGTGCCTTGGCATTGACCGGACGAACAAATACATTGTATCCGTGATAAGGCAGACCGGTGAAGGAGAACGACTTGGTATTGACGCTCACCTTTGCTGAATCCAGTTGTTTCTCTGTCGGATTCATGATTTGGAGAACGGCTACTTCATAAGAATCAGCACCTTCTGCATCCCATGTGACATTGAAATCGGTACCGTTGGCTGTGCCTGCTAAGTTAGAAAGAGAACACATCGGTTCACAGAGAACACCCTCAAACAGCACATCTCCGGTATTATGGTTTTGACCTTCAGGCATATCCATTCGGTAAATCAAAGTGTGTTCTCCATCGCGGATAGTGAACGCTACTTCTTCGGGATAGCCGTTTCCATAGCTTGTGCCTAACTGCCAAACGATTTGTACCGTTTCTCCGTAAGAGTTATAGGTAGCCGTGCCGGAGAAACCGCTCATTAAGGATACAAAGGTCGAATCGCCGCCCTCAACAAAATAGATTCCGCATCCGTTCCATCCGTCTCCGTAATCATCCTGCATCTCAATGGTGAGGATACATTGATCTTTCGGCTCTTGCATGGTGAACGACTCGATAAGCCATTCCGTTGCTACGCCGTTTCTCGTAGCTTCCAGATGGATGTAATACTTTGTATTAACTGCCAGACCTGTAGCGATATAGAACGTATCGGTCAGATGCTGCAAACCTTTCCAGTAATCGGGATTGCCCGAGAGTTTGGTAGGCGAAACACAGAGGCGATAGGATTCGTACTCTCCGTATCCATCCCAGGTGATCAGAACGCTGGAGGCATCTACGAACTTGAAGTCGAAAGTCGGGTCTGTCAAATAGATAGACGGAGGTGTAATGGTCTTTTTGTCTTGGTCGTTGAAATCGCTCGCTGTCAAAGTCCATCCGTCTTCGTAAGTGCTAGCATCATTCGCCACAAATCTCCATCCGTGATCGGCTGTATACTTATAATAGAGTTCGTCGCCTATGTGCACGGATCCGCCTGCAAACGGATTGTCATTGATAGTGGCTTCCAGCGAGAGATGCTCCGGAACCACAAAGATCAATTGGAAATCACGCGATACGACTGTCGGTGCCGGTACAGAATACCGATAAGAGTTCACATACTCGATGTTTCCTACAAAGAAAGAGCAAAAAGTTGCGCCACTGACTCCTTCTGTTTTCTCGCATGCCCATACAATGGTATCATTACCATCCGCTATAAAAGAAACGGTATCATTGATAAAATCGCCGGTATTATGCGGAGTTACGGTAAAATCACGCGTTTTGACAACCGTTCCGTTGACGCTGCAGGTAAGGATAAACTTACCGTTATTCAGGTTACCACCTTGCTCGATATCCCAAATAAAAGCCAGATCGATCGGGCCGTATTCTTCAAGAACGGCTGTACCGGTTTTGGTGCCAACATTCGTTCCGCTAAACATAGCTATACTCCAACCGGTTTGCCCAAGCCAAGTGCCCGGTGAATAAGCAAAGCCTTGATCTTTGAGATTGATATCAGGCTGATTGATTTCAAACATCTCATCGGTTAGCGTAACCGTAACAGGGTTTTCACCAACGATGCGATAAGCCGCCTCTGCCTCATATGTTATTACTAACACATCTTCTGAAGAGACCAAATCACCTGTAGAGAGAGCTACATCATTGCGTGTGACGGTGGTAGTAACATGCTCAACCGAAGGGATGACCAGTTTTCCACTCATCAACGCAGGACCTTCTGTAGCCTGCACAAGACGCACGGCGTAACCGTATGCCCGATTTTCACCATACTGCGGATAGAAACGGCTATTATCACATTCAAGGTCAAACGCTTCGTCGTCTCCGTTAGCCGTAGAGGACCAATAAAAACAGCCTTCATATCGAGTCGTATTGTATCGGCGTCCCGCAGCAGGCAGAAAGACAGCACCAGCTGACTCCATCTCAGTAAATTGCTCTAACGTATAGCTATGGTGAGAGAAGTTATTTCCGCTCGTGTTTTCGTAATATTCTCCTTTGTTGATTAGGAAGGTTCCCAGGTCGTTAAACATCTCGCCCTTCCAGTTGTCAGGAAGAAGAATTATACCGTTCACGCCGTTCACGCTACCAACGCCAAAAAGTTTTGTAGCATTCGCTCGCGTCTGCGTCAGATATATCCATTCGTCATGAGTTAGCGTGCGCCAAACGTTGGCTTCGTTACCTCCGTTGCTGATGGGATTAGTTCCCCAGTCGGTGAATGTGGGATAGTCGTTACCCCAGCCACTAGTATTGTTGGGGTTATTAGCGGTTCCCCAACCGAAGAGATCACGGTTATCATCAGCCTGTGCATTGCCGATAACATCCCACTGGTGGGCAGCAAACTGCCAAGTAGAACCCACATACTGCAAGTTACCTTGTGAGAATGCGATCTTGTCACCTAAGGCATTGATGGTAAAAAATCCATTTAATGCGCCAGTACCGGCAAACATTGTTCCAGCGCATATTAGCGCGAGAAAGAAAGTAAAAATTTTACGCATAATTATTTGTTATTTATGATTGTTTGTACCTATAGAATACTAATTCCGCGACAAAATTACTACAAAAATTGCATATATGCAAGAAAAAAATACGATTTTTTTCGATTAACGATTTTCGAATTAGGGAATTAGCGAAAAATAGAACATTTTGGGGTGAAAAAATTAGGACAAAACCTCGACATAATACCGATGAAACCTCGAAGACCCGAAATATTGAACATTTTGAGAAAAAGTGGTAATTTTGGGCATGCATTTGGCAAGTGAATAGGAGCCTATTTTTGCTAAGCAGAAGTGGCAAATTGAAGAAAAATGCACTTTTTTTGATTTTTCTTGTAAAAATATTTGGTCAATTCAAAAAAAAGTAGTAATTTTGCAAGCTTTTTCGCGCGAACGTGACTGATGTGCACGTATGTACGCAGAAAAAACATGGAATATTAAGTTAAACAAAAACAAATTAAAAACAACAAAATGCCTACAATTCAACAATTAGTTAGAAAAGGAAGAGCAGAACTGTTGGACAAGAGTAAGAGTCCGGCATTGGACAGCTGTCCGCAGCGTCGTGGCGTTTGTGTACGTGTTTACACAACGACCCCGAAGAAACCTAACTCCGCTATGCGTAAGGTAGCACGTGTTCGTTTGACGAATGCGAAGGAGGTAAACGCTTACATCCCGGGAGAGGGACACAACTTGCAAGAGCACAGTATCGTAATGGTACGTGGCGGCCGTGTAAAAGACCTGCCAGGTGTTCGTTATCACATCGTACGTGGTACATTGGATACCGCCGGTGTAGCAAACCGTCTGCAACGCCGCTCCAAATACGGAGCTAAGCGCCCCAAAAAGAAATAAGCAATTGGTCGAAAGACAAAAGCAGTTCTGTAAAGACTTTTATTAACTAAATGTTCCATAATTGGGACGAAACAATGGGTTGAGGGTTGAGTAAGGGACTACGAGTTAGCCGCTGAAGAGACAAACAACCAAACAAAAAATTATTTGAAACAATGAGAAAAGCAAAACCACAAAAACGTGTGATCCTGCCGGATCCAGTTTATGGCGAAGTAATGGTGGCAAAATTTGTGAACCACCTGATGCTTGACGGTAAGAAGAATACCGCTTATTCTGTATTCTATGGCGCTCTGGGCGTAGTAGATCAGAAAATGAAGGGCGAAGAGAAGTCGGCCCTTGAGATTTGGAAACAAGCTTTGGATAACATCACCCCGCTTGTAGAGGTTAAGTCCAAACGTATCGGTGGTGCTACTTTCCAGGTACCGACGGAGATCCGTGCAGACCGTAAGGAGAGTATCGCGATGAAGAACATGATCAACTTCGCACGCAAGCGTGGCGGTCACTCGATGGCTGAGAAACTTGCTGCCGAGATTCAGGATGCGTACAACAACCAAGGTGGTGCGTTCAAGCGTAAAGAGGATATGCACCGTATGGCTGAGGCTAACCGTGCGTTCGCTCACTTCCGCTTCTAATTAGCGAAGGGAGAAAGTAAAAAGTCGAAAGACAAAGGCAAAAAAGATTGGGAAATTAATGGCAAAACATGATTTAAAATTCAACCGTAACATCGGCATCATGGCACACATCGATGCCGGCAAGACGACGACTTCCGAGCGTATCTTGTTCTACACCGGTCTTACTCATAAGATCGGTGAGGTGCACGATGGGGCGGCAACGATGGACTGGATGGTTCAAGAGCAGGAGCGTGGTATCACGATCACTTCTGCTGCTACAACAACTTACTGGAATTACGCAGGTAACAAATACAAGATTAACCTGATAGACACTCCGGGGCACGTGGACTTTACCGTAGAGGTAGAGCGTTCGTTGCGTATCTTGGATGGTGCCGTTATGGCACTGTGCTCGGTAGGCGGCGTGCAACCGCAGTCAGAGACCGTATGGCGTCAGGCTGATAAGTATAACGTTCCGCGTATCTGCTATGTTAATAAGATGGACCGTAGCGGTGCCAATTTCTTTGACGTAGTTCGCCAGATAAAAGATGTGTTGGGCGCAACACCTTGCCCCATCCAGATTCCTATCGGTGCAGAGGAGAGTTTCAAGGGTGTCGTAGACCTCGTAAAAATGAAAGCCATCCTTTGGCATGATGAGACCATGGGTGCCGAATATGTCGAAGAGCCAATTCCCGCCAACCTCGTTGCAGAGGCTGAAGAATGGCGCGACAAAATGCTGGAGACAGTCTCGGAGTTTGATGACACATTGATGGAGAAATACTTCGACGACCCATCCACAATCCAGGAAGATGAGATTCGTGTAGCAATCCGCAAGGGTACGCTTGCGATGAAGATCTTCCCCGTTATTTGCGGTTCTTCATTCAAGAACAAAGGTGTTCAGACGATGCTTGATGCCGTTTGCGCATATCTGCCGTCTCCTCTGGATACCGAAGTGATTAACGGAACCAACCCGAACACGGAGAAACCGGAAGTTCGTCATCCGGATGATGCTGATCCGCTCTGCGCTTTGGCATTCAAGATAGCAACCGATCCATATGTTGGTCGTCTCTGCTATTTCCGTGTTTATTCGGGTCACCTGGATGCGGGATCGTATGTATACAATCCCCGTTCGGGCAAGAAAGAGCGTATCAGCCGTATCTTCCAGATGCACTCGAACCACCAAAACCCGGTTGAGACTATTCTCGCCGGAGATATAGGTGCGGGCGTGGGCTTTAAGGATATCCGTACGGGCGATACACTCTGCGACGAAAGCAAACCTATCGTTCTCGAGTCCATCGAGTTCCCGGCACCGGTGATCGGTATTTCCGTAGAGCCGAAGAGCCAGCAAGACCTTGATAAACTCGGCGTAGGTTTGGCCAAACTGGCCGAAGAAGACCCGACGTTTACCGTTAAGACCGACGAGCAGACCGGTCAGACCGTTATCTCCGGAATGGGTGAGCTTCACCTGGAGATTATCATCGACCGTCTGAAACGTGAGTTCAAGGTAGAATGTAACCAGGGTCGTCCTCAAGTGGCTTACCGTGAGGCTATCTCTCAAGCGGTTGAGTTGCGTGAGGTTTACAAGAAGCAATCGGGTGGTCGTGGTAAGTTCGCCGATATCATCGTTCGCGTTGAACCGGCAGACGCCGACTTCCCCGGTGGTCTTCAGTTCGAAGACGTTGTCAAAGGAGGTAATGTGCCTAAGGAGTATATCCCGTCGGTACAGAAAGGCTTTGAGATGGCGATGAAGAATGGTGTGCTGGCCGGTTATCCTCTGGATAGCCTGAAAGTGACGCTGCTGGATGGTAGCTTCCACCCGGTAGACTCAGACCAGTTGTCCTTCGAGATTGCTGCTCAGATGGCATTCAAAGAGGCTGCTGCGAAAGCAAAACCGGTACTCATGGAGCCAATCATGAAGATAGAAGTCGTTACTCCTGAAGAGTCGATGGGTGATGTCATCGGCGACTTGAACAAACGTCGTGGCCAGGTAGAGGGAATGGACACCAGCCGCACCGGTGCGCGTATCGTGAAGGCGAAGGTACCATTGGCAGAGATGTTCGGCTATGTAACAGCCCTGCGTACCATCACTTCCGGTCGTGCTACCAGCAGCATGGAGTTTAGTCATTACGAGGCTGTCTCTTCCAGTATTGCTAAAGCCGTACTGACCGAAGTAGGCGGACGAGTAGACCTTGTATAAAAGAATTTAAAGGGCGCATGTGCGCAAGCGTGCGTACATACGTACCTTATAAATAAATATAATAATTAACCCTGCGGGGCTCGGGTCATCTAAGCAAATGACTCTTTAGGTTATCTGCGCTCTGCGAATTACTAACAAATAAAAAACTATTATTTATTATGAGTCAAAAAATTCGTATCAAACTGAAGTCTTTCGACCATAACTTGGTTGACAAGTCTGCAGAGAAGATCGTAAAGACCGTAAAGGCAACAGGTGCCGTAGTAAGTGGTCCAATTCCACTGCCGACACACAAACGCATCTTCACGGTAAACCGCTCAACCTTCGTTAACAAGAAAAGCCGTGAGCAATTCGAGTTGGCAAGCTACAAGCGATTGATCGACATCTACAACAGCAACAACAAAACCGTTGAAGCCCTGATGAAACTCGAGCTCGCCAGCGGAGTGGAAGTAGAGATTAAAGTTTGATAAACAAGCAACCATTTCCCACGGAGAGTGATACCGGAACATCGCAAAGCGGGAACCCGAAAACGTTAACCCGTGGGCGAGAATGGAGATTAACAATTAATTAACAATCTAAAAGAACTAAGCAACAATGCCAGGTTTATTAGGAAAAAAGATCGGAATGACTTCCGTCTTCGGTGCCGACGGCAAAAACATCCCGTGCACCGTTATCGAGGCAGGTCCTTGCGTAGTGACTCAGCTGAAAACCGTTGAGAAAGACGGTTACAAAGCCGCTCAAGTAGGTTTTATGCACAAGAGCGAGAAGCACACGAACAAGGCAGAAGCAGGCCATTTCAAGGCCGCAGGCGTAGAGCCAATGCGCCATTTAGCAGAGTTTGAGTTCGATGAAGAACTTGCTCTGGGACAAACAATCACAGCAGCTGACCTTTTCGAAGAGGGTATGTACGTAGACGTTATCGGAACCAGCAAGGGCCACGGTTTCCAAGGTGTCGTTAAGCGTCATGGCTTCGGCGGTGTAGGTCAAAGCACACACGGTCAGGATGACCGTCTCCGCGCTCCAGGTTCAGTAGGTGCTTGCGCTTACCCGAGCCGTATCTTCCCGGGAACTCGCATGGCGGGTCAAATGGGTGGTGACCGCGTAACGGTTCAAAACCTCGTCGTACTGAAAGTAATTCCTGAGTACAACTTGATTATGGTCAAGGGTAGTGTACCGGGTGCAAAAAACTCTATCGTCATTATTAACAAGTAATTAGTTATGGAACTTAGTATTTTGAATCAAGCCGGTAAAGAGACCGGAAAGAAGATTGCTCTGAATGACGCTATCTTCGCTATCGAGCCTAACGACCATGCTATTTATTTGGACGTTAAGCAATTCTTGGCAGCACAACGCCAAGGCACAGCAAAAGCAAAACAGCGTAGCGAGAATGCTCACTCGACCCGTAAACTCGGTCGCCAGAAAGGTGGCGGTGGCGCACGTCCGGGTGATCTGAAGTCTCCGGTTCGCGTAGGTGGTGGTACTATCTTTGGTCCCGTACCTCGTGACTATGACTTCAAACTGAACAAGAAAGTAAAACAGCTGGCTCGCAAGTCCGCTCTTTCGCTTCGCGCAAAACAGAATGAATTGCTCGTATTGGATGCTCTGACTTTCGACGCACCGAAGACCAAAGCTATGGTAGAGGTTCTCGACAATCTCAAAGTAGCAGGCAAGAAAGTGCTGTTCGTTATTGCAGACGCTAATCTCAACGCTCGCAAATCCGCTGCAAATATCCAGCGTGTAAATGTAGTGAACGTAAACGAGCTGAATACCTACACAATCATGAACTCCAACGTAGTAGTTCTGACCGAGGCATCGGCAGCTGCTATCGAGGCAACTTTAAACGCATAAGGAGGTAGAATTATGGCAATTATTATTAAACCCATCGTCACTGAGAAGATGACCGCCGCCGGCGAGAAGCTGAACCGTTACGGATTCGTTGTTGCTCGCAATGCCAACAAAGTTGAGATCAAGAAAGCGGTAGAAGAAATGTACAACGTTCAGGTTACGGATGTTAATACGCTTATCCGTGCTCCGAAAACCAAACAACGCTGGACGAAGTCCGGTTTGTTGAAAGGCGCACAACAAGCATATAAGAAAGCCATCGTAACACTGGCCGAAGGTGAAAAAATTGATTTTTATAGCAATATTTAAAAAATGGCTGTACGTAAATTAAAGCCCACAACACCGGGGCAGAGACACAAAGTTATAGGCGCGTTTGAGACAATTACCGCAAGCGCACCTGAGAAATCACTTGTGTTTGGTAAGACCAAGACCGGTGGTCGCAACAACGTCGGTAAGATGACAATGCGCTACATCGGTGGTGGTCACAAACAGAAGTATCGCGTAATTGACTTCAAGCGCAATAAAGATGGTGTTCCCGCAGTAGTAAAGACTATCGAGTATGATCCGAACCGTAGTGCTCGTATCGCTCTGTTGTTCTACGCTGACGGAGAGAAGCGCTATATCCTTGCACCGAATGGACTGCAAGTAGGTCAAACTGTAATGTCAGGAGAGAATGCAGCTCCTGAAGTAGGAAATGCACTGCCGATGTCGGTGATTCCTCTGGGAACACTGATTCACAACATCGAGCTTCGTCCGGGTCAGGGTGCCTCAATGGTACGCTCCGCCGGTACGTTTGCACAGTTGTCGAGCCGTGAGGACAAGTATGCTATCATCAAACTGCCTTCTGGTGAGCTCCGTAAGGTGCTTGCAGCATGCAAGGCAACAGTTGGTGTAGTAGGCAACTCCGATCATGCTCTTGAGAAGAGCGGTAAAGCCGGTCGTAGCCGTTGGCTCGGTCGCCGTCCGCGTAACCGTGGTGTAGTTATGAACCCAGTAGATCACCCAATGGGTGGTGGTGAAGGCCGTCAATCCGGAGGTCATCCGCGTAGCCGTAAGGGCTTGCTCGCTAAGGGTTACAAGACTCGTCATCCGAAGAATCAGAGCAACCAGTACATTATAGAAAGACGTAAAAAATAACCTATTAAAGTCAAATTAACATTATGAGTCGTTCATTAAAAAAAGGACCGTTTATCAACGTTAAGTTGGAGAACAAGGTGCTCGCTATGAATGAAGCGAACAAAAAAGAAGTCGTTAAGACTTGGTCTCGCGCGAGTATGATCTCCCCTGACTTTGTAGGTCATACAATCGCAGTTCACAATGGTAACAAGTTCATTCCTGTTTACATCACGGAGAACATGGTAGGTCACAAACTCGGTGAGTTTGCTCCAACCCGTACCTTCCGCGGTCACTCGGGCAATAACAAGAAATAATCCATTGTAATCAATTAACATTTAAAAACTCAAGATTAAAATGGGTGCAAGAAAACATAATAGCGCTGAAGCAATGAAGGCCGCTCGTAAAGAGCAGTACTTTGCTAAAGCAAACAACATTCCTACCAGCCCGCGTAAAATGCGTCTCGTAGCAGACATGGTTCGCGGAATGGAAGTGAATCGTGCACTGGGTGCGCTCCATTTCTCCACACGTGAGGCAAGTCGCGCACTCGAGAAGCTCCTGAAATCTGCTATTGCCAACTGGGAAACCAAAACCGGCAAGAAAGCAGAGGACGAAACTCTCTATGTAACGCAAATCATGGTTGACGGCGGTATGTCGATCAAGCGTATGCTTCCCGCTCCTCAGGGTCGTGCTTATCGTATCCGCAAACGTTCCAACCACGTTACTATATTTGTAGATACTAAAAATACTAACGCTGAAAAGTAATTAACTATGGGACAGAAAATTAATCCTATATCTAACCGTCTGGGCATCGTTCGCGGTTGGGACTCCAACTGGTTTGGAGGCAAGAATTACGGAGATACGCTGCTTGAGGATAGCAAGATTCGCGAGTACCTCAACGCTCGTCTCGCAGAGGCTAGTATTTCCCGTATCGTTATCGAAAGAACTCTGAAACTTGTGACTGTTACTATCTGCACCGCTCGCCCCGGTTATATTATCGGAAAAGGTGGAGAAGAGGTTGACAAATTGAAGAAGGAACTCCAGAAGATCACCCATCAGGATGTGCAAATCAACATCTACGAGGTAAAACGTCCGGAATTGGATGCAACTATCGTAGCCAACAAGATTGCACGCCAGTTGGAAGGCAAGATCGCTTACCGTCGTGCCGTTAAGATGGCAATTCAGAGCACCATGCGTATGGGCGCTGAGGGTATCAAGATTCAGGTATCCGGCCGTTTGAATGGCGCAGAAATGGCTCGTAAAGAGATGTATAAAGAGGGTCGTACCCCGCTGCATACACTGCGTGCCGACATCGATTACTGCCACGTAGGTGCTATCACCAAAGTAGGTGTTATCGGTGTAAAGGTATGGATCTGCCGTGGAGAAGTGTATGGCAAGAAAGACTTGGCTCCTAATTTCTCACAGAAGCAAGACGCAGGTCGTCCCGGCATGGATCGTCGCAATGACCGCGGAGAGCGCAAGGGCTTCCGCCGCAACAAAAAACAATAATGTTTAACCGATTTGTAGATTAGAATTATGTTACAACCAAAGAAAACTAAATTCCGCCGTTGCCAAAAAGGCCGCATCAAGGGCTTCGCTCACCGCGGTCAGGAATTGGCATTCGGTTCGTTCGGTATCAAGAGTATGGGTACCGTATGGTTGACCGGTCGTCAAATCGAGGCTGCCCGTATCGCCGTTACCCGTTATATGCAACGTCAAGGTCAAGTGTGGATCCGCGTATTCCCGGATAAACCAATCACCAAAAAGCCATTGGATGTACGTATGGGTAAAGGTAAAGGTGCTCCCGAAGGATTCGTTGTTCCATTGGAGCCCGGTCGTATCATCTTCGAGGTAGAGGGCGTAAGCTACGATGTAGCCAAAGAGGCATTGCGTCTCGCCGCTCAAAAGCTGCCTGTAACCACTAAATTTGTCGTAAGACGCGATTACGACGCAACTCAAAATGCTTAATTAAGGATTTATGAAAACAGCAGAAATTAAAGAATTAACAACTGCAGAGCTTCAAGAGCGTCTGGCTGCTGAAAAAGAAGCACTCGTTCGCATGCAGTTAAATCACAGTATTTCTCCGCTCGACAATCCTCAGCAAATCAAGGCTGCGCGTCGTAATATCGCTCGCCTTGCAACTGAATTGCGTGCAAGAGAAATTAACAAGTAAAAAACGACAAAGACAATGGAAAGAAATCTTAGAAAAGAGCGCGTGGGCGTAGTTGTTTCCAACAAGATGGAGAAGACCATCGTGGTCGCTGTTCGTTGGAAAGAGAAACACCCCATCTATGGCAAGTTTGTCAATAAAACTCGCAAGTTCCATGTTCATGATGAGAAAAATGAGGCAGGTGTCGGCGATACCGTACGCATCATGGAAACTCGTCCTCTGAGCAAAACCGTGCGTTGGCGTTTAACTCAAATTATCGAAAGGGCTAAGTAATTATGGTACAACAAGAATCTCGTCTCACAGTATGTGACAACAGCGGTGCAAAGCAAGCACTGTGCATCCGTGTTCTTGGTGGAACCAAGAAACGTTACGCCAGCCTTGGCGATACAATCGTAGTAGCCGTTAAGGGCGTTATCCCTTCAAGCGAAATC
Source organism: Paludibacteraceae bacterium (assembly GCA_017557345.1). Classification (GTDB taxonomy): domain Bacteria; phylum Bacteroidota; class Bacteroidia; order Bacteroidales; family Paludibacteraceae; genus Colicola. Next base: position 15,577 of record JAFYZR010000075.1, read on the forward strand.
AAAGACGGAACGGTTAGCCGTGCTATCGTGGTTCGTACGAAGAAAGAGGTACGTCGTGCCGATGGTTCATATATCCGTTTTGATGACAACGCATGCGTGTTGATCACCAATGCCGGTGAACTCCGTGGCAGCCGTATCTTCGGTCCGGTGGCTCGTGAGCTGCGTCAAACGAACATGAAAATTATTTCTCTGGCACCTGAAGTGCTCTAATCATCTAAAACGTTACAGTAATGGCAAAATTACATATCAAAAAGGGTGATACCGTTTATGTAAACGCAGGTGCTTCGAAGGGTCAGACCGGCCGTGTGCTGGAAGTGATCGTTGACAAGCAACGCGCTATCGTAGAAGGCATCAACATGGTATCCAAGAGTACCAAGCCCAACGCAAAGAATCCGCAAGGCGGAATCGTTAAACAAGAGGCTCCCATCCATATCTCTAATCTCAACGTAGTTGAGAACGGCAAGCCGGTACGCGTAGGTCGTGTAAAGAAGGATGGCAAACTCGTTCGTGTAAGTAAAAAATCTGGTAAGGAGATCTAAGTATGAATACAGCAAGTTTGAAACAAGACTATCAGGAGCGCATCGTGCCTATCCTGATGAAGGAGTTCAACTACACTACTGTTATGCAGTGCCCGAAACTCCAGAAGATCGTCCTCAACCAAGGTTTGGGCGAGGCTGTAGCCGACAAGAAGATCATCGAGGTCGCTCTTCAAGAGATGACCGCTATCGCTGGTCAGAAAGCCGTAGCTACCGTTTCGAAGAAAGATATTGCTAACTTCAAGGTTCGTAAACAAATGCCGATCGGTGTTCGCGTAACCCTTCGTGGTCAACAGATGTATGAGTTTCTCGAGCGTCTCGTTCGCGTAGCTCTGCCTCGTATCCGTGACTTCAAAGGTATTGAGAACAAGATGGACGGCCGTGGTAACTATACCTTGGGTATTACAGAGCAAATCATCTTCCCAGAAATTAACATTGATAACATCACCAAACTGCTGGGTATGAACATTACGTTCGTTACCACAGCTAAAACCGATGAGGAGGGCTTCGCACTCCTGCGTGAGTTTGGTTTACCGTTTAAAAAGTAATTCAGACTATGGCAAAAGAATCAATGAAAGCCCGCGAGGTGAAGCGTGCTAAACTCGTTGCTAAATTCGCAGCGAAACGTGCACAACTCCTCAAGGATGGTGACTATGTAGGGCTCCAAGCCCTTCCGAAGAACGCAAGCCCGGTACGTCTGCACAACCGTTGCAAAGTAACCGGTCGTCCGAAAGGATACATGCGTGCATTCGGCCTCAGCCGTATTCAATTCCGTGAGATGGCCTCCAAAGGCCTGATTCCGGGAGTGAAAAAGGCTAGTTGGTAATAAGCTTAAAAGAAGCTAATAACCAGCTGTATTGTCTAGGATTAACAGGTATTTGGTAGGTGATGTACAGGTAATTACCTCGACAAGAACTACTGAATGCCAAATCCAGACAAAACTAATTAACATTATTAAATATTGTCCCGACAGGCGGGATTAATTTAACAACAACAAAACAATGACAGATCCAATCGCAGATTACCTGACCAGACTCAGGAATGCAATCAAAGCCGGCCACCGTGTGGTAGAAGTACCGGCTTCGAATCTGAAAAAGGAGATCACTCGCATCTTGTTTGAGAAAGGTTATATCCTTTCCTATAAGTTTGTAGAGGATGGTCCTCAGGGCACCATTAAGATTGCCCTCAAATATGATCCGTTGAACAAAGTGAACGCGATCAAGTGTTTAAAACGAGTATCCACTCCGGGTCTTCGTAAGTATGTAGGTTATCGTGAGATGCCACGCGTACTGAACGGCCTCGGTATAGCAATCCTTTCTACATCGAAAGGTGTGATGACCAACAAAGAAGCGTTGGCTCAACAGCTGGGTGGTGAAGTATTGTGCTACGTTTATTAATAAGGAGGAACAACTATGTCAAGAATTGGAAAACTTCCTATTGCCATTCCGGCAGGCGTAACGGTAACCGTTAGCCCCGAGAATGTAGTGACCGTTAAAGGTCCGAAGGGTGAGCTCAGCCAAGCCGTTGATCCCCTGATTACAGTAACCGTAGACGGTGCAGTATGCCACGTAACCCGTCCGAACGACGAGAAAGAGGCACGCGCTAAACACGGATTGTACCGCGCTTTGATTCACAATATGGTAGTTGGTTGCTCCGAAGGTTACAAGAAAACACTTGAACTCGTCGGTGTTGGTTACCGTGTAGAGCTCGCTCAGCCGCAAGTGCTGAACTTCTCACTCGGTTATACTCACCCTATCTATCTCGGCTTGCCGAAAGAGGTAAAGGTGGAGACCAAATCAGAGCGTAACCAGAACCCGCTCGTATTACTCGAGTCTTGTGACAAGCAGCTTCTTGGCCAAATATGTGCTAAGATTCGCTCGTTCCGCAAACCGGAACCGTATAAAGGCAAAGGTATTAAGTTCCAGGGTGAAATTATTCGTCGTAAAGCTGGTAAGTCGGCTGGTAAATAATAGAAAGGAAACAAGTTTATGATTAAGAAAATCGCACGTCGCCTTAAGATTAAGGCATCTATCCGTACCAAAGTGAATGGTACCGCAGAGCGTCCGCGTCTGACCGTTTTCCGTTCTAACAGCCAGATTTACGCTCAAGTGATCAATGACCTGGAGGGTAAGACCCTCGCAAGTGCATCGTCGCTTGCTATCAAGGACAAAATGACCAAGACCGAGAAAGCCGCTGAGGTAGGCAAACTGATTGCTGCAGCTGCTATCAAGGCCGGTGTAAATGAAGTAGTTTTTGACCGTAATGGTTATCTCTATCACGGTCGTGTTAAATCATTGGCAGACGCTGCTCGTGAGGCAGGTCTCAAATTCTAATACCATACAGATATGCAACGAGTTAAAACAACACAGGACCTTGAGCTCAAGGAGCGTCTGGTCGCAGTCAACCGCGTAACGAAAGTTACCAAAGGTGGACGTACATTCACATTCGCAGCTATCGTAGTTGTTGGAAATGAAGATGGTATTGTAGGTTATGGCCTGGGTAAAGCCGGTGAAGTTGCTGCTGCAATGCAGAAGGCTACTGAAGCAGCCAAGAAGAACCTGATCCAAGTGCCTGTTCTGAAGGGAACAATCCCTCACGAGCAGTTCGCTAAGTTCGGTGGTTCTCAAGTGTATATCCAACCCGCTACGCACGGTACCGGAGTAAAAGCCGGTGGTGCTATGCGTGCCGTATTGGAGTCCGCAGGTGTGCATGACGTGTTGGCTAAGTCCAAAGGATCGTCTAACCCCCACAACCTCGTAAAGGCTACTATCCAAGCGCTCGCAGAATTGCGTGACGCTCGTACCGTGGCTCAGAACCGTGGCGTAAGCCTTTCTACTGTATTTAATGGATAATAAATTCTTCTACAACTATGGCAAAGATTAAAATTCAGCAAGTACGCAGTATTATTAAATGCCCGAAGGTGCAGAAGGAAACCATGTGGGCACTCGGCCTGCGCAAAATGAACGCAGTTGTTGAGCACGAAGCTACACCCGCAATCCTGGGTATGGTGGAGAAGGTAAAGCACCTTGTTAAAGTTATTGACTAATCCTAAAAACGAAGTAACATTATGGAATTGAATAATCTTACCCCTGCAGCCGGTTCGGTAAAGACCGCAAAGCGTGTCGGCCGTGGCGCAGGTTCAGGACTCGGTGGAACTTCCACACGTGGTCACAAGGGTGCTAAGTCGCGCTCCGGTTATAGCAAGAAAATCGGTTTTGAGGGTGGTCAGATGCCTATGCAGCGTCGTCTGCCTAAGTTCGGCTTCAAGAATATCAACCGCGTTGAGTATAAGGCTATCAACCTGTCTACTCTTCAAGCTCTCGCTGAGGCTAAGAAACTGAAGACTATCGGTTTGGTAGAACTCCACGAGGCTGGTTTCATCAGCAAGACCCAGCTCGTTAAGATCCTGGGTAATGGTGAGCTGAAAGCTAAACTGACCGTGCAGGCTAACGCTTTCTCGAAGAAAGCAGAAGAGGCTATCATCGCTGCCGGTGGTACCATCGAGAAAATCTAAAAAACGAAGTTTATGAAGGTTTGTGCTAGCCGAGTGTAAGCTCGCTTACGCTACTCGGCGAAGCCAAAGCTCCATAAGAAAAACAAAGTTTTTATTATGAAGTTTATAGAAACATGTAAAAATATCTGGAAGATTGAGGATCTCCGTACCCGACTGCTGACGACGGCATTGTTCGTTCTCATCTATCGTTTCGGATCGTTTGTAGTTCTTCCGGGTATTGACCCTACAGCCTTGTCTGCGCTGCATAGCCAGACAGCCGGCGGTTTGATGGCATTGCTGGATATGTTCTCCGGTGGAGCGTTCTCTAATGCCTCTATCTTCGCGCTGGGTATCATGCCTTACATCTCTGCATCTATCGTGATTCAGCTGCTTTCGATAGCAGTGCCTTATTTCCAGAAGATGCAGAAAGAAGGAGAGTCCGGACGTCAGAAGATGAATCAGATCACGCGCTATCTGACCGTGGCTATTCTTCTCTTCCAGGGACCGAGTTATCTCGTCAACCTCTCCGTGCAGATGGCGCAAGCTGGACAGCCGCTGGCTATCGGATTCAACTGGTTCACTATCTCGTCCACCATCCTGCTCTGCGCAGGCTCTATGTTCGTGATGTGGCTCGGTGAGCGTATTACCGACCGTGGTGTAGGAAACGGTATCTCCTTCATCATCCTCATCGGTATCATCGCGCGTCTCCCGGGTGCCTTCGTGCAGGAGTTCTCCAGCCGACTCAATGAGAACGGCGGAGGTGGACTGATGGTCTTCGTACTGGAGGTAGTCATCCTGCTCCTCGTGTTTGCCGTCGCAATCATGCTCGTGCAGGGTACACGCCGTATTCCGGTGCAATATGCGAAACGTATCCAGGGTAACAAGCAGTACGGCGGTGTACGTCAGTATATC